>CACHVT010000001.1 GCA_902583345.1 uncultured Pelagibacteraceae bacterium
TAAAACATATAAATAATAGAACTAACTCAGAAGTTAGCTCAAACTTGCTTAAGCATGACTCAATACATGGAAAATTTAATTCTATGATTAAGTTTGATAAAAATAAAATTATAATCGGCAAGCAAAAAATCTCATTTTCTCAAGAAACAAAAATAGAAAATATTAATTGGAAAAAGTATGATGTTGATTATGTTTTTGAATGTACAGGTAAATTTAACTCTAAAGAAAAGTTGCTACCTCATTTAAAAAACGGTGCAAAAAAAGTAATTGTTTCGGCACCATGTAAAAATGCTGATAAAACTATAGTTTATGGTGTAAATCAAAATACTATTAGTAAAAATGATAAAATTATTTCAGCAGCATCTTGTACTACAAATTGTCTAGCGCCAGTAGTGAATGTCCTTAACAATAATTATCAAATAGAAAAAGGTTTTATGACAACTATTCATGCTTTTACTGCCGACCAAAGATTGATAGATAATTCTCATAAAGATCCAAGAAGAGCAAGATCTGCATCACAATCAATAGTTCCAACATCTACAGGTGCATCAAAAGCAATTGGAGAGATCATACCCTCTTTAAAAGGTAAGTTAGAGGGTGTGGCGATGAGAGTACCAACCCCAAATGTCTCTTTAATCGAATTAGTTTTTTGTACAAAAAAAGATTTATCAGCCCAAAAAATTAATAAAAGTTTTGTTGAGGCATCTAAAAAATCGTTAAAAGGTATTTTGGATGTTACTAAAGAAAAATTAGTATCAGTTGATTTCAATCACAATCCTTACTCAGCTATTATTGATGCTAGCTTAACAAATACAATTGGCAAAAATATGGGAAAAATCTCAGCTTGGTATGATAATGAATGGGGTTTTTCAAATAGAATGTGTGATTTAGCAAAATATATTCATAAAATTTAATTTTTTATGAAAAATTGTTTAAGTAAAGATCTTGATTTAAAAGGAAAAAAAGTTTTATTAAGGGTAGACTTTAACGTTCCAATGGAAAATGGGGCTATAACTGAAACTTCTAGAATAGAAAAAATAATACCAACAATTCAACTTTTATGTGAAAAACAAGCTAAGATTATAATTTTATCACACATAGGTAGACCAAAAGGGAAGGTAGTTAAAGAAATGTCATTAAAACCTATCTCAGAAAAACTTTCTTTTTTGTTAAAAAAAAAAGTTTTATTTAATAGTAGCTCTATTGTTGGAGATACAAAATTTGAGATAGATAATATTTCTGATGGTTCAATTATAATGTTAGAAAATATCCGTTTCAACAAAGAGGAAGAGGCTAATGATATAAAATTTGCAAAAAAAATATCTGATTTAGGAGATATATACGTTAACGATGCATTTTCCTGCTCCCATAGATCTCATGCATCAATTGATGCAATAACAAAATATATTCCTTCTTATTTTGGCTTACAAATTTCTCAAGAAATCACTGCACTTGAAAAAATAACTAATAAGATTGAAAAACCTGTCTCACTTGTAATTGGAGGCTCAAAAATTTCAACGAAATTTAAAATTATTAATAATTTAATAAAAAAATTCGATAATATTATAATTGTAGGTGGAATGGCCAATACTATATTAAAACATATGGGCAAAAACGTTGGCAAATCAATATGCGAAAATGATAGCAGTGCTTTAGTCAAAGATATTTTTGAAAATTCAAAAAAATATAATTGTGAAATTATTATTCCTAGTGATGTGATGGTATCTAGCGATCTTAATGGTATTGGAAATGAAAAAGATGTTGATGCGGTAATGGATGATGAGATGATATTAGATATAGGACCAAAAACAATTTCATCTGTAGAAAAAATTATTAACAAATCTAAAACAGTTTTGTGGAATGGCCCAGCAGGATATTTTGAAAATCCTAATTTTCAAAATGGAACAAAAAAAATCCTAGAGGCCATCTCAAAAGGAACCGAAAATAAAAATATTTTTTCTGTCGCTGGGGGTGGAGAAACAGTGGCCGCAATTAATAAATTTAAAAAATCAAACTCCTTTACTTTTATTTCAACTGCTGGTGGAGCCTTTTTAGAATATCTTGAAGGAAAAACTTTACCTGGTATAAAAGCATTAAATCAAAATGTCTGAACTTAACAATATAGCTTTAACAGTTATTGGTAATGGAAAAGGAATTCTTGCAGCAGATGAAAGTACCGGAACTATGACCAAAAGACTCGATGGTGTTAATGTAGAATCTACTTCTAAAAATAGATTAATTTTTAGAGAAACACTTTTTAGCTCAGAAAGTATGAAAAATTGTATTGGTGGTGTAATTCTTTACGATGAAACTATTAAACAATCTACCACCTCTGGGAAAAAAATTCCTGAGCTTATATCAGAATCAAACTCAGTTCCTGGAATAAAAGTAGATACAGGTGCAAAAGTTTTAGCTGGCTCTTCTAAAGAAAAAATTACAGAGGGATTAGATGGCTTAAGAGAAAGATTAAAAGAATATTATAAGCTTGGTGCAAGATTCACAAAATGGAGAGCGGTTTATACAATATCTGAAGATTATCCAAGTAAATTATCAATTATTTCAAATGCCCATGCATTAGCAAGATATGCAGCATTAGTTCAAGAAAATGGAATGGTACCTATTATAGAACCTGAAGTATTAATGGATGGCAATCATGCAGCTGAAGATTGTTATAATAAAACTTCTGAAGTAATAAAAAGATGTTTTGAAGAATTAATTCTAAATAAAGTTGATTTAAAAGGTACAATACTTAAACCAAATATGATTTTGCCAGGAAATAAGTCCCAACAAAAAATTTCAAGTGAAGATATATCAAAATTAACAGTAAAGTGTTTGAAAGAATCTGTGCCAAGTGAAGTTCCTGGAATAGCTTTTTTATCAGGTGGGCAAACGGAAACTGAAGCTACAGAAAATTTAAACTCAATAAATATAAATAATAACACTAATTTTATTATGACATATTCCTATGGCAGAGCATTGCAGCAAAGTGCCTTAAAGAACTGGTCAAAGAATATTGAAGATATAAAAGAAACCCAAGCAATATTTAATCATAGGGCAAATATGTGTTCATTAGCAGCTCAAGGAAAATGGTCAAAAGATATTGAAAAGCAAAGCAATTAAAAAAAAATTTGTTTACCTGGTATCTCCAAACAGAATTAAAAGTAATAACTTTTATAAAGATCTAAAAGATATATTTAAAACCAAAAAAATCAGTTTTTTTCAATTAAGACTGAAAAAAGATAAATTAAAAGACAAATTAATAATTGGAAAAAAAATAAGTAAAATTTGTAATAAATATAAAGTAAAATTTATTGTTAATGATGACCCATTTCTAGCAAAAAAGTTAAATTCGGATGGATGTCATTTGGGTCAAAAGGATATGAAAATTTTATATGCACGAAAAATATTAAAAAATAAAATCTTAGGCATAACTTGCCATAATTCAATAACTCTAGTTAAAAAGGCTATAAAAAATAAAGCAAATTACATTGCGCTCGGAGCATTTCATACTTCAAAAACCAAAAAAATTAAATTTAAATCAAGTATTAAATTATTAAAATCAGTAAAAAAAATTACAAATATACCCATTGTTGCTATAGGCGGAATAAATGATATTAATTATAAAAATCTTTTGTTGAATAAAGCTAACTTTTTAGCTATTTCAGGCTACATTTGGAAAAATAAAAAATACAAACCTTTAGAGGCTATAAATAATTTGAAATGAAAATATCTGCAAATGAAATCAGAGTTGGAATGCTATTAGAACATAAAAATGATTTATGGTTAGTTTTAAAAACACAACATGTGAAGCCTGGAAAAGGAGGGGCTTTTGCTCAAGTTGAAATGAAAAGCGTCAATAAAAATACCAAACTTAATGAGAGATTTAGATCAAGTGAGACTTTAGAAAAAGCTTCATTAGAAGAAATTAAATATACTTTTTTATATGAAGATGAAACTGATTATTATTTTATGAATCCAAAATCTTTTGAACAATTAAATATTAAAAAGAATAGTGTTGGAGAAAAAGGAAAAATGTTAAGTGAAAATTTAGAGGTAAATATAAGTTTTTACAACGAAAAACCTCTTTCTGTTGATCTACCAAATCAAATTAAATGTGAAATAGAAAGTACAGACGTTGCTCTAAAAGGACAAACTGTTTCATCTTCTTATAAACCTGCAATTCTTAAAAATGGATTAAATATTCAGGTCCCACCTTTTGTTGAGAGTGGTGATGAAATAATAATTGATACAAGGACAATAGAATATATTAAAAAAATCTGAATTTTATGAATCAAATATCTCCAAATTTAAATATAATGATTAAAGCTGCCGAGAAAGCTTCAAAAGTTTTAATTAGAGATTTTGGAGAATTAGAAAATTTACAAGTCACTAAAAAAGGACCAAAGGACTTTGTAACAAATTCTGATAAAAAGGTTGAAAAAATTCTTATAGAAGAACTTGAAAAATATAGAAAAAATTTTTCTTTTTTAACTGAAGAAAATGGAAAAATTGAAAATAAGGACAAAGAAAATATTTGGATCATTGATCCGATAGATGGTACAAATAATTTCCTTCACGGTATACCTCACTTTTCAATTTCTATTGGTCTTAAATCAAAAAACGAAATTATAGCTGGGGTAATATATGATCCTATTAAAAATGAATTGTTTTTTGGAGAAAAAGATAATGGATCTTATATCAATAATCATAGAATAAGGGTCTCAGAAAAAAATAAATTAGATGAATGTTTATTTGCATCAACTAATTCAGGAATTAAATCAGATAATCTAACAACAAGAAATCTTGGTAGTGCAGCTTTAGATCTAGCATATGTAGGAGCAGGTAGATTTGATGGATACTTTCAAAATAATTTACATATTTGGGACGTTGCTGCTGGAATTATAATTGTAAAAGAAGCAGGCGGAACTGTAAATAATTTAAATTTATCGCAAATAGAAAACTTAAATATAAGAGCATCTAGCAACACAATTTATGAAAAAATGCTCGAAAAATTAACCAACTTTTAATTGTTTTCCTAGAAACTTTTGTTATAAGTCTCGATATGAAAAAAGACATACACCCAAACTATCACAAAATCAAAGTTGAGATGACTGATGGAACACAATTTGAAACTCGATCAACTTGGGGATCTGAAGGTGAAACTCTTAAATTAGAAATAGATCCAAAATCTCATTCAGCATGGACTGGTGGCAAACAAAAAATATTAGATAAAGGTCGTGTAAGCAAATTTAACAAAAAATTTCAAAATTTTAGAGCAGAAAAGAAAAACTAAATGTCAAATGCACCATTAATGCCAATGGCTACTGCTGCTTGGTTAGTTGAAAATACAACTTTAACCTTTAAACAAATTGCAGAATTCTGTAAATTGCATGAAGTTGAAATTCAAGGAATTGCTGATGGAGAAGTTGCAAAAGGTATAATTGCATATAACCCAATTATATCAGGTCAATTAACTAGAGAAGAAATCGAGCTTTCTTCAAAAGATGAAAATAGGCCGTTGAAAATAAAAAATATGGACATTGAAATTTCATCAGAAACTAAAAAAATTAAAAAATATGTTCCATTGTCTAAAAGACAAGATAAACCAGATTCGGCACTTTGGCTTATTAAACATCATTCATTGTTAAAAGATTCTCAAATTGCTAAATTGGTTGGAATTACAAAAAATTCGGTTGTAGCAATTAGAAATAAAAGTTACTGGAACTTTAATAACCTTAATCCAAAAGATCCGGTTGCGATGAATTTATTTACCCAAAAAGAATTAATTCAAGCAATAGAAAAAGCTGAAAGAAGAATAAAAAAAGAAAAAAAAGAAAAGGAAAAAGCTAAGCATTCAGTACAAAATAATTAATATGATTAAATTTAATAGACATAAAAATTATAAAGTGTTAATTACTCTTTTTTTTGGAGGTATTTATTAAAATAGAAGTTAAAGATAACAATGTTGAACAAGCTCTGAGAGTTTTAAAAAGGAAACTTCAGAGAGATGGTTTTTTTAAAATAATAAAGCTAAAAAATACTTATGAAAAACCTTCAGAAAAGAAAAAAAGAATTCAACAAGAAAATATTAAACGAGTAAAAAAACTTAATAAATTAAAAAATAGAATTTAAATATCGCGGGGTGGAGCAGTCTGGTAGCTCGTCAGGCTCATAACCTGAAGGTCGGCGGTTCAAATCCGTCCCCCGCAACCAAATGATTTAAATTTTAAAATTCGACTTTTTGCTGTCAACTAAAAAGGTTTTTACTGTATCTGTAGTAAGTTTTTGAAATGTTTTTCCAAATTTTTCAATTTTTTCAATTATAGATGGTGGAACTGTAATTATGTGACAACCCAAATTTTTAGCTTGTAAATAATTATATGGCTCCCTTGTGCTGGCCCAAAGTATCTCAACATTTTTATATTTCCTTGCCATCCTAATACTATTTTTAAACTCAGGAAGAGGATCTTTTCCGACATCCGCCATTCTTCCAGCAAAAATAGATATTATAACTTTTGTTTTTTTATTTATTTTATTTAGGATATTTTTTGTTTGTTTTGCATTATAAACAGCAGTGATATTTAATTTAATTTTCCTTTCATTTAATTCTTTAATTACTTTCCCCATGAATTTTCCTTTAGAATTTGTCACAGGAACTTTCACATAAACATTTTTTCCCCATTTATTTATAACTATACCCTGTTTAATCATATTTTTTTCATTATCTGCAAATACCTCGCAAGATACGGGTTTATTAGTTATTTTTAAAATTCTTTTACTATAAGATTTATAATCTCTCGCACCTGCTTTTCTCATTAGACTAGGATTTGTTGTAAAACCTTTTACTAATTTTTTTTTGTTAAACTTTTTGATAAGTTTAAGATCAGCAATATCACAAAATACTTTTGTCAATTTTATAAGCTTTTTATTATATCTTCTGTCATTTTTTTTGCATCTGCAAAAAGCATTAAAGTATTGTCTCTATAAAATAGATCATTATCTATACCAGCGTAACCTGGGGACAGACTTCTTTTTACAAATAAAACAGACTTACTTTTTTCTACATCTAAAATTGGCATACCATAAATTGGACTTTGAGGATCAGTTTTAGCTACAGGATTTGTTACATCGTTAGCACCAATTACATATGCTACATCGCAATTTGCAAAATCATTATTAATTTCTTCAAGTTCAAAAACTTCATCGTATGGAACATTAGCCTCAGCTAATAACACATTCATATGTCCTGGCATTCTACCTGCAACTGGATGAATGGCATATGTTACTTTAACTCCATTTTTTTTTAAGGAGTCTACCATTTCTCTTAGTGCATGTTGAGCTTGCGCAACTGCCATTCCATATCCAGGAACAATAATTACTGAAGAGGCGTTTTTCATCAAAAACGCTGCATCATCAGCATTCCCGTTTTTAACTGGTTTTTGCTCTTTAGAAGTACTTTTAGTTTTATCATCGGTAGCTCCCCACCCCCCAAGAATAACATTAAAGAATGATCTATTCATACCTTTACACATTATGTACGATAAAATTGCACCAGATGAACCAACTAAGGCACCGGTAATAATTAATGCAGTATTTTCTAATGTGAAACCTATTCCTGCTGCAGCCCAGCCAGAATACGAGTTTAACATAGAAATTACAACTGGCATGTCAGCGCCACCAATAGGTATTATTAATAAAACTCCAACTAAAAATGAAATCAAAATTATCGTCCAAAACCAAGTATCAATTTGAGTTTTGCATAAATAAAATATTAAACTCACAAGAGTTATACCTAGCACTAGATTTAAATAGTGTTGACCAAGAAAAATTATAGGGGATCCTGACATTATTCCTCTCAACTTTAAAAACGCAATTATAGATCCCGTAAAAGTTATAGCACCTATTGAAGCACCAAGTGACATTTCTATTAAACTTGCTATTTTGATATCACCTGGTATCCCTAGATTAAATACTGTTGGATTCAAAAAGGCTGATATAGCTACAAAAACTGCAGCTAGTCCTACTAAACTATGAAAGCCTGCCACCAATTCTGGCATTGCAGTCATTGGTATTTTGAAAGCTATTAATGCACCAATAGAACCACCAATAAGTAAAAATACTAACAAATAAATAAATCCTGTAGAAAAATTTCCAACTGATAAAATAGTTACAAATATTGCTATTGTCATACCAATTATTCCAAAAAAATTTCCTCGTCTTGAAGTTTCGGGAGACGAAAGACCACGAAGAGCTAAAATAAATAGTACTCCAGAAATTAAATAAAAAACTGCTAATAGATTTGATGACATTTTATTTTTCTTTCCTCTTCTTCTTATACATAGCAAGCATTCTTTGGGTTACTAAAAAACCACCAAATATATTTATGGCAGCTAAAATAATGGCTAAATAGCCATAAATATTCGCTATATCAAATATTTTTTCTTTATCTCCATCTCCTGCAAGAGCAGCAATAATTGCTCCAACTATAATTACAGAAGATATAGCATTTGTAACTGACATTAATGGAGTATGTAATGACGGTGTTACACTCCACACAACATAATATCCAATAAAAATTGATAAAATAAAAATACTTAATCTAAATATAAAAGGGTCTATTTCCATACTACTTAACTAAAGTTTTATTTATAATTTCATCTTCCAAATTTATATTAATTTTGTTATTTTTATTATCATAAAGATTCATTACAAAATTAAATAAATTTTTTGCATATAAATTTGACGCAGATGTAGGTAATTTATTAAGGATCGTTGTTTCACCTAAAATTATTACCCCGTTCTTTTCAACTATTTCATCAGCTTTAGTAAAAGCTGCATTACCACCCTGAGAGGCTGCTAAATCATAAATTATCGAACCTGGTTTCATATTTTCTATCATTTTTTCATTTATTATTTTTGGGGCCTTTTTTCCAGGTATAAGTGCAGTGCAAATAACTATATCTATTTTTTTAAGTGTCTCAGTAATTAAATCCTCTTGTTTTTTTTTAAATTCATTCGATGCTTCTTTTGCATAACCTCCTTCAGTTTCTAGGTTTTCTGCACCTTCAACTACCAAAAACTTACCTCCGAGACTTTCAACTTGTTCTTTTGATGCCAATCTAACATCTGTTGAAAAAACTATTGCGCCCATCCGTTTTGCAGTTGCTATAGCCTGTAGTCCTGCAACTCCTGCACCTACAACTAACACCTTTGCAGCTGATATAGTGCCAGCTGCAGTCATCATCATAGGTATAGCTTTTCTAAAAATTGCAAAAGAATCAAGAACTGCCTTATATCCTGCTAAGTTTGCTTGTGAGGATAATATATCCATTGATTGAGCCCTTGTTATTCTGGGCAAAAGTTCTAAAGAAAAAACTGATATTTTTCTACTACTAATTTTCAAAATTTTTTCTTTATTATAATTTGAATTGAAATTTCCTATTAATACAGAATTTTCTTTTAACAAATCTAAATTTTTATCGTCTGGTAAATTTAGCTGTAAAACTATATTTGATTTATTAAGAACAGTCTCTTTTGACTCAAGTTTACATCCTTCTTTAAAAAAATCATCATCTGAAAAACCAAGATGCTCACCAGAACCTTTTTCTATCAGGACTTCTAATCCTGATGAAATATATTTTTTTGAGATTTCAGGAGTTATTGAAATCCTCTTTTCTAATTGTTTATTTTCTGAAATGGATCCTATAATCATAAAAACAGAAAATTATTTTTGTCTTGCTTTGAATTTTGGGTTTTTTTTATTTATTATGTAAACTCTACCTCTTCTTCTTACCAGTTTTGAATTAAGGTCCCTAGATTTTAGAGATTTAAGTGAGCTTTTGATTTTCATAATTTTTAGCCTGGCAATGTCCTACTCTTCCGTGTCTTAAGACAAAGTACCATCGGCGCAGAAAGGCTTGACTTCCGAGTTCGGAATGGGATCGGGTATTACACTCTCGCAATAATCACCAGGCAAGGGTTTTATATATAAAAAAAATTTAATGTAAAGAATTAAAAAAAATTAATTATTTTTTTTTATAAATTTTTCTTGAAATTGCATAAATCCACTTGAAAAAAAGAAGCTAATACTAATCATACAGGGAGTGAAATACTTTGGATTTCCCCAAAGACCAGAAATTGCAATAAAATAAAATATTGATAAGAAATTCAGTATTAAAAACTTATCAAATCCATTAAGTTTTCTTTTAAAAACTATTTTTTTAAATAGTTTTAAAATTCCAACAAAAGAAAAAATATAAATAAATATTGAATATGGAATATTTTTGAAAATTTTTTTATTATAATATTCTTTTGGGTTTTCAATGGCATTTGGGTCTGTTTTATCAAAATAAAAATGTGAGTTTACCCAAAAAGGTTGAATAATACACATAGTTATTATTTTTTTACTTATTTTTTTTAAAAAATAAATTGGATTTTTTAAAACTTCTCTTAAAAAAATTTTATTTCTATATGTAATATTTTTTGAAAGGTCCTTTGAATTCTCAATGTTTATATTATTTTCTTTTACCCACTGCTCTTCTTCAGTAGACAAAATATTGCTTGCTTTTTTTTCAGAAATTTTTTTTCTATCTCCAAGTAGATCTGCAGCAAAATAATGGTAGTAAGAGTAATATTGATGATGCAAAGCTAATAAAAAAAAATGGTCTGTTTTTTTTAAATTATTTACTCCAACAAATATTAAAATCATTAGATAACCAATTAAAAGTGATGAAAAAGTTTTTAGTTTATTTTTTGTTACAAAAAAAAGATAAATTATTATAGGTATAATATATAAAAAACTTACTCCTCTTTGAATAAACATTAGCCCCAAAATGAAACCTACAAATAAATTAATTATTAATTTGTTAGAGGCTTTTAAAATTAATGTAAAAATAATTATCATAAACGATAAAAATAAACTCTCACTCCAAAATGATGAGTGCCATTGTAATAAACTTGGTTCTAATGCTAAAAATATTATAATATACTTACTAAGATTATTTTTGACTATTTTTTTTAATTCACAACTGAAAAAAAATAAAGATAAATAATAAATGAGAATTTGAATAATTAATAACCCAAACTTATAATTTTTTTCCTTTATTACAATTTGATTATTTTCTTTTTTTTCAAAAATTTCTTTATCAATCAAATAATAATAGTACCCAACAATAATAGAAGGTAATAAAAATCGTCTATATTCAGGAACAGAATCAAAAAAATTTTTTTTTTCTTTAAGATTTTTTCTAAATTTTTCTGCAATGTGCCATGTGGCACCTAGATCAGCATACAAAAGTTGATTGTAGTATCGTCCGTCAAAATTAATTTTTATTTTATCAAATTTATTTAAATTATAAGATGCTAAAAATAAACTGAGAATTGTTGCTAGTAGGATTATTGTGATTTCAAATTTTTTGTTTTTTAATTTTTTATGAAGCATTTTCTTCTTTTAAAAAACTTTCGTAAGTCTTTAAAATAGATTTTTTTAGCTTATTTATTGGCTTCCATCCATACTTCCTAGCTAAACTTATATCCATCACTTTTCTTAACGTCCCATTGGGTTTTGATCTATCAAACTTAATTTTTATTTTTTTATTTGGTACAATTGCTTTTAAAAATAATTTAGCAATCTTTTCGACGGTATTATCAACTCCAGTTCCTATATTTATCAAACTTTCTCTTGTTTTTTTATTCATAAAATAAATACAGGCATTTGCAATATCATCTACATAAATTATTTCTCTTTTAGCTGATCCATCGCCCCACAATGTCAATGTAGTATTATTTGTAACTTTTAAATTATGAATTTTCTTTATTAAAGCTGGTAGAAAATGAGAGTTTAATTTATCATAATTATCATTAGGTCCAAATGTATTAGTGGGCATTAAACACTTATAATTTGTCTTGTATTGGTAATTGTAACTTTCACACATTTTGATTCCGGCAATTTTTGCTATTGCATATGCGTCATTAGTTGTTTCCAACTTTCCACTTAAAAGATAGTTTTCCTTAATTGGTTGTTTACAATTTCTAGGATACACACAGCTCGATCCTAAAAAGATTAGATTTTTTACTCCACACATATAAGCTGAGTTGATAACGTTTAATTGTATAGATAAATTATTATATATAAATTCAGCTTTATATTTTTGATTAGAAAAAATTCCACCAACTTTTGCAGCAGCTAAAAATATAAAATCTGGTTTATTTTTTTTTATAAAATTGTAAACCTTTAATTGATTTGTTAAATCAAGTTTCTTTTTGTCAGCTACAATTATTCTCCTATAACCTTTTGCTTTTAACTTTCTCAATATCGCGCTTCCAACTAAACCTTTGTGTCCTGCTAAATAAATTTTCGATTTCTTGGGAATCATAAAATTATTTAAAATTTTTTCCTATAAAGCTTATTATTCCTATTAATATTAAAAAACCATCTTTTATTGCGTTTACTTTTTTAAAACCAGCAATTCTTGACCTCTCATGGCTTGGTAAACACAAATAATCAAATTTCATTTTTTTTGCTTTGATTGGAATTTCAACACACAATCTAAAATCACCACTTTTTAATTTCATTTTTTTAAACGACGAAGTTTTACCTAAAATATAAGTATATAAAATATCAGAGATACTTAATTTAAAAATTAAGTTTCCTAAAAAAGTAAATATTTTGTTTCCAATAAAAGTAATCAATGTATCATCTTCACTCCCACCACCAGGTTTTTCATATCTTGAGGCGAAAACAAAATCAATTTTTTTACATTTATCCAGCATTTCATTAAGATATTTGGGATCCATAGATCCATCTGCGTTTATAATGCAGGAATACTCCGTTTGAGAATTATTAATACCTTCAATAAGTGCATTTCCATATCCATCTTTTTCTTGAAAAAGTATTTTAATATTTTCTGATTTTTTTATCGAGCTTAGAGTTTTATTATCATTTTTTGAGGTTATAATTAAAATACTAAATTCATATTTTTCTAATTCTTTCAAAAAAATTGGAAGCGAGAGAGCTTCATCTTTTGCTGGAATTATTAAAGTTAAGTTTTTCAATAGATTTAAACTTTTATTTGTTATATTTCTATATATATATTTTATTTTCAAGAATTTAATAGTAAATAATTAAAATGATACTTTCTAATTATCGCCAAAAGAATTTTTTCGATGATATTAATTTATTTTTAATTTGGTTATTGCCAATCGGCCTTATTGTTGGCTCACTCATTATAAACTTACAAGTCTTAGCAATAATTTTGATTTTTTTTTTAAATTTATATAATAAAAAAGAAACATATTTACTAAAAAACAAGTTTTTATATTTAGTATCTTCAATATCAATTTACTTTATTTTTACCTCGTATATAAATTTTGATAATTTTGATATTCTAGATAAAGAAAGTATTATAAGATCGTGTGGATTTGTCAGATTTGCCCTTTTAAGCTTTATAATAGGCTACTATATAAAAATATTTGGAAATGAAAAAATATTATTTTTTTGGACTATAATTTTTTTTATAATAACGATTGACTTAATATTTGAATTTCATTTTGGTTCAAACCTACTTGGATTTAAATCAAATTATTATGGGAGATTAGCCAGCTTTACAAATGATGAATTAAAAATTGGGGGCTTATATTTTGGTATTGTTTTATTAACGTTATCTTTTATATATACAAAAAAAAGTAATCTGATTTTTCCTTTTGCGATTTTATTTCTTTTAGTAAGTTTTATGATTGGAGAAAGGTCAAATTTTTTTAAAGTTTTATTAATAATATTTTTTGGTGTTTTTTTAATTGACCAAAATACAATTAAAAAAAAAATTATACTTTCTTTAATATTTCTTTTAATTGGTGTTGCCACAATATTTTTATTTTCAAGTTTCGATCAAAAAAATAAAATTAAAGGTAGATATTTACAACAAATTTTTAAAAATGATTTAAATGTAAATTTTTTTGAAAATATAAAAAAAGCATCACCGCACTATTCTCACTATGTTACATCCATTAAGATTTTTAAAGAATATCCAGTTTTTGGGGTTGGTTTAAAAAAATTTAGAAAATTAAGCATGAATGAAAAATTTAATAATTTTAAATATGGTTATTATGGAGGTGGAATCCATCCACACCAAGTTCATTTCGAATGGTTAACGGAAACAGGGATTATAGGATACATAGTATTATTTTCCTTTTTTATTTACTATATAACTTTTGGAATAAAAGCATATTTAATCAAAAAAAATATTTTTTTACTCTCATCAATTTTATTTTTAATAGCATCACTTTTGCCATTCATTCCCTCAGGTAGTTTTTTTACAACATATACTGCTACTATATTTTGGATAAATTTTGGTTTTTTGATAGGTAATACCAAAATAATTAATTTTAGATAGATTTTTTAATATAATTAATTGATAACAGAAATAAATGTAATATTGATTTTAAAAAATTAAATTTAAAATAAATATTGTAAACTTTAAAACCATCTAACAATTTTTGAATAAAACTTGATGATAAGGAATTTTCAAGTTTTCTCCATTTAGATAAATTTGTATTTAATCCGTAAAATTTAACTTTATTTTTACATAAATTAATCCACAATACATAATCTTCTTTCGTGATTAAGTTTGGAAATTTAATCTTATTTTTGATTCTCTTATTTTTACGCAAAACCACTGTCGACAAACCTATATCACAGGAATAGGTTAAATCTTTTAAAGTTATGATTTTTTTTGCTTCCCTAAAACCTATTATTTTGTCATTAGAATCTATAATATTATAAGATGTGAAAGATGCTAAAATATTTTTTTTTTTCATAAAATAAATTTGTTTTTTAAGCTTTTGTTTTTTCCAAATATCGTCACTATCTAAGAAAGCCAAAAATTCACCTGAACTTTTTTTAATTGCTAAATTCCGAGACAGACCAGCTCCATAATTTTTTTTATTTATAAATAAATAAGTTTTTTTTTTGTTCTTTATAATTTTTTTAATAAAATCTAAATCTCTTAAATCTGGATCATCATATATAATTAAAATTTCTTTCTTTTTATAGGTCTGGTTATAAGCAGAAGTAAAGCTTTTTAAAAAAAAATTTTTCTTTTTATAATATGGAATTATTATTGATACCAAATCTTTTATCATTTTATTTTAGCAATTTAAATTATTAAATTTTTTTAATAAAAAATATGAAATTAAATAAACAAAAATTAAAAAAATAATTATTAATACTAATACTTTTGTATTATTTATAAAATGACTTCCTAAGAAAATAAACATAAAATTTAAAAAATTAATTATTAACCCACTTAAAGAGTTACTTAGCTTTTTTTTTTTTATTTGTTTGTTCAAAAAATTAAATAAAAAATGATGTAAATGTTCATTATCTGCAAATGTTGAAAAACCTTTTTTAACAATTTTTCTTCTTAAAATTGAGAATAAATTTTCAAATGCAGGGTACCAAAGTAAAAGACAAACATAATAAGGCGAAATTACAAATTTAAAGTCGTTAAAGTAAGAGATTAAATATAATCCTAAATAAATGCTTAACAAATAAGATCCGCTATCACCTAGAAAAGACCTCGAAAATAAATTAAATATAAGAAAAATTGTTAGAATTTTTAATAATAAAATAAGATCATAACTATATATCGGAATATTAAAATTATTTGCTGAAATCAAAATATTAACAATAATAACAATAAAATACCCAGCAGACAATCCATTTACACCATCAATAAAATTTGAGCCGTTCATGAGAACTAAGAGACAAAATAAAGTAAAAAAAAATTTAAATATAAAAAAGTTTTCAATTAAATAATCTAAATAACCTAATCTTGTTCCAGAAATCAGGTTTTTATTAAAAAATAAAATTAAAAAAATGATAAAAGATTGTAATAATAACCGAAAGAATGGAGATTTCATTTTTTGTAAATCGGATAATAATCCTAATAAAAATATTGCTGATAATAACAATCTATCTATATTGTCAAGTTCCTTAGTAAAAAAAATCAGACTTATAAATACCAATATACCTCCAGATAAAGGTACATTTTCTGAGATTGAAAAATTTTTATGTTTTGAACTTTTTATTTGATCCAATAAAATTTTATTTTTCAATAAAAAATAATTAAATAAATAAAATGTTGGTAGTAGTAATAAAAATAAATAATTATTATTCAAAATACATTCAGTTTACTTGTAAATTTGTTTTTTTTGTGAATTAATATCGCTCGTTAACATATCATAAACAAGAGATTTAAAGTCATATTTTGGTCTATACTTTAATATCTTTTTGGCTTTAGAATAATCTCCTCTTAAATAATTAATATCAAGAGGCCTAAAATATTTTTTGTCAATTTTAATAAATAATTTTTTTTTGTTATTTATTGTAATATCATAAGCTTTTTCGTTTAATCCTTTACCAGTCCAAAGCAATCTAATTTTAAGAATTTTACAAGCTAGATTTATAAATTCTTTTACACTGTATGTATTATCTGTAGAAATCACATAATCATCAGGTTTTTTTTGCTGTAAAATTCTCCACTGCATCTCAACATAATCTTTTGCATGGCCCCAATCTCTTTTTGCATAAATATTTCCAAGTTTTAAAATACCTTTACCTGTTAAAATATATTTAGCTAGAAACATGGTTATTTTTCTTGTAACGAAAGTTTCTCCTCTTCTTGGACTTTCGTGATTAAAAAGAATTCCGCTAGCAGCATAAATTCCATATGACTCTCTATAAACTTTTGTAATATGATGAGCGAAAAGTTTTGATACTCCGTATGGTGATTTAGGGTTTAATTCTGATTTTTCATTAAACCTTACTTTTTTCCCTTTTTCGCCAAATAATTCTGAGGTAGTGGCTTGATAAAACTTTGTTTTTAGCTTTAAAAATCTAATAATTTCTAGAATTCTTAATGAACCTAATCCTGAAACTTCAGCTGTATACAGAGGAGTTTCAAAAGAAACGCCAACATGACTTTGTGCTCCCAAGTTATAAATTTCGTTTGGTCTTACCTTGTTTATTATCTTAAAAATGCTATCCGAGTCAGTTAAATCTCCATAATGTAAATAAAATTTTGATTTATATTTTGGATTTTCAAAAATATGGTCGATTCTATTAGTATTAAAAGATGAAGATTTTCTTTTAATTCCATGAACTATATAATTCTTCTTTAATAAAAATTCTGCTAAATAAGAACCATCTTGACCCGTTATACCAGTTATTAAAGCTCTTTTTTTCATTAATTAATATAAGAAATATCTTTAAAAATGAAAAATTCAATTAATAAATTAATTTTAATAATAATTTATTGCAAAAATTAGAAAAAATGAGAAATAAATATAAATAAATGTCAATTTCTTAAAATCTAAATTGATAATTTCGTCTAATTTTTTAAATGAAAACAATCCAAAAAATAAAAAATAAAACAAAGGGTCAAAGTATTTCTGGAATATTGAATAAATTGGAAAAGAGAGGATGGTAATTAATAATAATATATAATTTATTTTTCTAAAATCTTTAATAAAAAAATCAATTGCTACTATCGCAAAAAAACTTAAAAAATAAATTGATAATTTTAAATTAAAATTTAAAAGATCAAAAAGCTTTAAAAAAACACCACCCCCATAAATAGAGAATTCGCTTGTAAATATTTTTAAAACTAAATCGAGACCAATATACAAAAATAAAAGTAAATATAATATTAATAAAATTTTATAATTCTTGAAATAGTACTTTACAATTTTTTTATAATTGAAAAATAAAAAAGGAATTAAATAGAAAAATAAAATACATATTATAATGAAAAAATTACTAAAATAGTTAAATTTATTATTGCTATAACTTGATACGGTAATCAAAAAATCATTGTTAGTTATAATATAATGAAAATAAAATAATGCGGGGATTGAAATTAAAAAACAATAAAAAAAAATTGCCAAAATCCATTTAAAATCTAATCTTTTATTAAATTCAATAATATAAAATAGTATAAATAATGCGTAATAATATCTTATATAAGAACATAAAATTAAAAATGTTACACATAAAAAAAAATTTGTTTTTTTACTGGGATTTTCATTAGTGTTTAAGTAGAATAAAACAGAAAGAGCAAAGAAGATTAAACTTAAATTATCACCAGTAATCCAAATTGATGATGACCTGAAATATGGAGAAATAAATATTAAACAAGAAAATAAAAATAAAATATCTTTATTTATATTAATTTTTTTTTTTAAAATATTATAAAAAATTAAAGGTAAACTGCTACTAACTAAAATATAAAAAATCTTAGTAATAAAAAAACTTCCAAAAAAATTATTTAGATTTGCTACCAAGATATAATGGATTGGAGACAAAATAAGAACTGAAGGATTTTTTGCATATTGTTGAATTGCATTAAAAAAGTCATTTTCAAAGATTTTTATATAAGGCAATAAAACCTCAAAATCCATTTTTGCACCACCACTAGAATTTTCTTCAAAGTAAAAACCTACGAACAATGAAAAAATAAATAGAAAATATATGGATATCTTTTTTGAATTGCTCATCTTAATATTTATATATTTTTTATATAAAATGTTACATTATAATTATTAAATAAAATTGTATAAATTTCATAAATGTCTGAATTAAAACATTTAATATCTATTTCTACTTTTAAAGAGTCTGAAAATATAGAACCATTAATTAAGTTAATTAGAAAATATGATAAAAATACAAAAATCTTAGTAATAAATGATTTTTCTGGAGATGATACTGCCGAGATAATTGATAAAATTAAAGATAACAATATTGAAATTATTGAAAGAAAAAAAAAATTAGGATTAGGAACTGCACATTTACTATCGATATTTTACGCAATAAAATATAAATATAATTTTTTACTCACTATGGATGCTGATTTTTCTCATGATCCCAAACACATACCAAATTTAATCAAACTATCTAAAAAAAATTCATTTATTATTGGCTCGCGGTATTGTTTAGGTGGCAAAACTGAATATAAAGGTTTTAGAAAAATCGTTTCAGTTTTAGGAAATTATGTAGCTCGTAAATTGTTAAAAATTAATTTAAAAGAAATTACCACTTATTTTAGAGTATACGATGTTGAACTACTTAAAAAACTACCTTTTGATGAGCTTAAAGCATCGGGATACAGTCTAGGAGTTAAGATTGTTTGGTTTATGAAAATAATGGGAGCTGAACTAATAGAAACACCAATTCATTTTCAGGACAGAAATAAAGGGAAATCTAAAATACCTAAATTGCAAATTTTTATAAGTGGCCTCGATTTAATACTTATCAAATTAAATGAAATTTTTATAAAAAGATCTTTTAGCAATGATAATAATACTTATAATTTTGAACACGAATGTGAAAATTGTAAAAAAAGTTACTTCTCTAAATTAAAAAAAAATACATACAGGTGCCTAGTTTGTTTAAAAAAGGAAAAATTCTAGTATAAATGAAAAAAAAAAATATAGTTTTTTTTATGCCATTTATTGGGATTGGTGGAGTAGAGAAAAATCTATTTCTTATTGCAAATTATATATCTAAAAAAAAAAAGAATATCTATGTTTGCACCTCTTCTAAAAAGTGTAAAGATAAATTAAGCTCAAATATCAAAATTTTGACACCAACAAAAAAAATTTCGAGTAATATAAATATAAGATTAAAGTATCTTTATTGTTTATTTACTTTATATATTTTTTTAATCAAAAATAAAAATTCCATAGTTTTTTGCTTTCAGGCTAATGTCTATTGTATTCTGCTCTGCAAGATGTTGAATATCAAAGTCATAGTAAGATCAAATACATCACCATACGGATGGAAGCATAATTTTTTAAAAAAATTTTTTTACAAAAAAATAATTAATTTATCAGATGAAGTTATAACAAATAGTGTTGAATTTAAAAATCAAATGAAGAAAAAATTTAATTTAAATTCTAAGTTTATTTATAATCCTTTAAATAGAGATGAAATTATTACTCAGTCAAAAGAAAAGGTTTCTCTTAAATTCTTCAATGAAAAAACAAGTCTTAAAATAATTAATATTGCGAGATTAACAGAACAAAAAGACCATATAACACTTTTAAAATCGGTCGAAATTTTAAAAAAAAAAAAAATAAATTTTAAACTTTTGATAATAGGTAATGGCAATCAAGAAAAATATCTTAAAAAATTTATAGAAGATAAAAAATTAAAAAAATTTGTGAAAATATTGAGTTTTCAAAAAAATCCTTACAAATTTTTAAATAAATCAGATCTATTTATTTTATCATCTAGATATGAGGGATTGCCAAATGTACTTATAGAGGCGGCATTATTAAGAAAATTTATTATTACAACTGATTGCCCAACTGGCCCCAGAGAAATAATTTTAAATGGCAAAGGGGGCTTTATTTTTAAAGTTGGTGACTATCATGACTTATCAAATAAAATAGAAAAATTTAAAAATAATAAAAAAAAATTTAAATATAAAATCCAAAATACATATAAAGCATTGGATAGATTTAATTATAAAATAAATTTAAATATGTATTATAAGTTAGTATGTAAATATATTTAAATTTAATTTAATATTTTAATTAAATTTAAATAATGTCTAAACATAGTATATTTAATACAATTTCTTTTTGCACCAATTATTTTTTTTTTCATTTCTTTAGTATTATTTACAAATTCAAATATTTTATTTCCAAGATCATTTTTGGAATTATTTTTATAAAGACTTCCAAATTCGCCCAAATTTAAGAACTCTGAAGGACCGTATGGGCAGTCACTTGATATAATAAAAGTGTTATTCATTGCTGCTTCAATTAAAACTGCTCCTGGTTCCTCCCATAAAGATGATAAAATAAATGCAGAAGATTTCTTCATATAAAAATCTATATTATTAGAAAAGCCCATTAAAAAAATTTTGTTGCTTAATTTTTTTCTTTGAATTTGATAAAATAATCTTCTTTTTTCCTCTCCATTCCCAAAAATAAGAAGATTGTAATCATTATTTTTATTACAAAAATTATGAAATTCATCTATTAAATATTTAAAATTTTTTTGCTTAGTAAGTCTTCCTACTGCAATAAAATATTTTTCTTTTGTTAATTCTAAATCAACATTTTTATTATTAACTTTCGAATAAAGAAAATTTTTAAGATTTATCATTGCGTCTGGTAAAAAAAATAATTTTTCTTTTTTGAAAATATTTTCCTTTTCAAGATAGTTAAGTAAACTTTTTGTGGGGGTAGTAACTTTATATATTTTTCCAGATACATATTTCCAATAGATTTTTCTTAAACTATTTAATTTTGGTAAACCTGAAATTCTTAATATAACTTTAGTATCAATTTTAAATAAAATTAATAAAAGCAATGGAAGTGATGTTATAAGATGAATAATTAAAAATTTAGGAGCCCTTTTTTTAAGTAAATTTATTAGTGGAAAAAACGAAAATAAAAAAATGACTAAATAAGAAATTCTGCTTCGAATATAACCTTCTTTAGGTAGATATTTATAAAACTTTATTGGAAAATCGATAACATCAATTTTATTGTCTGAAAATTTTTTTTTATAAATATCCCATTCACCACAAACATTTATAATACTAACTTTATATTTTCCATATTTAGACAAACCTATTGCTGAATTTATTGTAGATGATACAGTGCCAATTTTTGATAAGCAGGGTGACCAATAATAAATTTCTTTCATTATATTATTATTTTGTAATTAAGTAGTTTTTTCCTAAAATTTCAATTTTTTTAAATTTATCAAAATTCACATCTACATAATCAACATATCTATTATAAAATTTCTCATCATATATATACCTAGTACTTACAAATGGATTATAGTTGTATTGGCTGTTTTCTTTTATAATCCTATCAATGTTTCGGGCTAAAAAAATTACTATAATAATAAAAATTATCGTACAGCTCCTTTTATAAAAATCATTATAACTTATTTTTCTTAAATAAAAAATATAAGCTAAAGGTATAAAAGAGAGTAGAGCAAAAAGCTGATAACCTCCATATCTCAAGGCTGGGTGTTTAAAAAACCACTCTATTAGACACAATAAAAGATAGATATATACAAACTTAAATTCAATTTTTTTTGCATTAATTATTTTTTCTCTTCCATATGAAAAGTAAAACCAAAAGATCAAATTTAATAAAATAAGACCTAAAATTAAATCACTGACCTTATTGAAGAAATAATTATTAAACCAATTATTTAGCCAATTAAAGTTTGAAATATAAGTTATTTTATCTTCGACTATATAGTTGGGGGTCGCACCAGCTTTCGACCACAATTCATACCATGTGTTAACATCATTAATTACCTCTTTGGGAAAAGACCAATATAAATTTTCAGAACATGTAAAAGTAGCTGGATATACTAAACAGCCAGAGTTAATAAAATTAAAAAATAATATAAAAAAAATAAATAGAGTCGAATATATAGCTGTTTTTGACAAAATTATTTTAAAAAAATTATCTATAAAAATTCTTTTAGAAAATATAATTAAAATAATTGGTAAATATATTAGATAGAATGGTTTTATAGAAAATAATAAAACTGATAAAATTAAAGTTAAATTTAAAAGGTTGAAAACACTTGAAAAACTTGATGTTTTTTTTTTAATATTTAAAATAATGATTATTAAGATTACAATTATAAATATTAATATCTGACCAGACCTATCTGTGCCATGCTCTGCTAGACGGTAAAAAAAAATATTTATAAATGCAAAACTCAAAATTGAAATAAAGTTTATAAATTTATTAAATTTATAATTTTTTTTATCGAATATTAGATTTAATAAAATAATATTACTAAAACCCAAGAAATATACTGGAGCTATGTTAAATAAATAAACTCCAGCTTTTGGTAGAAAAAAAAGAGAGTTTAAAAAAAATAAAGATGAAGGATTTCTAAATCCGTTATTTAAATGCCCAAAACCAATTGGATGCTGGTATTGAGTTAAAAAATGAGAGTATGGATAATGATAATAAGAAAAATCGTCATGATTTTTTGCTACTAATATAAAAATTATTAGAATTGTAAAAACAGTCAGATATTGAATTAAATTACTATGAAATTTTTTTCTATAAAAAAATAAAAAAGACAATATTCCAATGATTAATATTAAAGTATTAAAATAATAATCGTGAACGAAAAATAAAGTAGTGATATAGGAAATAGATGTTAATAAGGATAATCCTAATATGCCTAAAAATCCAAAGTTTAAAAAATTTAAATTTAGAAACTTATTTAAAAAAAAACCGTATCCCAAAATGCTAAATGAAATAATATAATAATATGATATATAGACCATAATTTTTTAAAATATTTAATTAATAGATCATTTTTTCAATTTTAGTATTAAATTTCAGTTTTGTTATTTTTTTTAATTTTTGAATATTTGCTATCAAGTAAGTTTTTTTATTGTTATCTACAAATAATCCCTTTTTTTTGTGTTTTTTTAGTATGACTTTTGCAATGTCTTTAAGGTAGATACTATTACCTGAGCCTATATTTATAATGCCAACAAATTTTTTTTTGAATAACACATTAATTACTTTAGTTATATCTTTCATTGAAATAAAATCTCTATAATGATTTAAATTCTTGAGAACTATTTTTTTTTTAACTTTTTTAATTTTATCTTTTAAATCTGGTACTAGATAGTTTTTTCTTTGATTTTTGTTAGATGTACTAAAAATTCTTCCAATACAATAATTTCTAAGATTTTTTTGAATATATTTTTCTGAAAGTAGTTTAGTTTTTCCATAATATGAAATTGGAACTTTAGAAAAATTTTCTTTTATAGGCTTTTTTGATGATTTGTATACATGCGATGTTGAAGAAAAAAAAAACCATTTAATATTAAATTTTTTTGAAATATCAACAATATTTCTCGTTCCCTCAAAATTTACCTGGTATGCTTTTTTTTTATTTCTATTTACTACCTTAATCGGAACAATTGCTGCTAAGTGAAATATTACATTTAATTTATTTTTTTTAAACCAATTTAATAATTTTCTTTTATTTCTTATATCTTGGTTGTAGTAAAAATATTTATTTTTTGATTTAAAGCGTATTAAAGTATTTCCTAAACTGCCAGTATGACCTGTTATACCTATATTATGAATCATTTTTTAAAATTGGATAAAAATTTTTTTAAAGTATTTTTTAAGGATAATTCTCTCGTTCTAATTTTACATTTATCTTTTAATTCATTATTTTTTTTGTGAATTCTACACATGCCGGAGGAAATAAAGCTAAATTCAATATCAAAATTGTTTATATTTTCATTATAAATGCTCAAGAGTCTATCAAAGGTTTCTTTATTGTTTATTTCACAATAAAAATTACTCCTATGAGCATTTTTTAAATAGGGTAACCATGAAATATCATCTATAAAAAAAAAACCATTTATATTTAATTTTGGATAAAAATGATAAAAAATTTTTTCGACATGATCAGCTTCATGAAGACTATCAAGATAAATTATATCAAATTTATCAGGTAAATTGTTGCTTAAATAATCAAAATCATCATCTCTAGACTTTATAAATTTCCAATTATTACTTGAAAATAAATTTGCATAATCGTCTTTATCGACTGAATAAAGTTTACCATTATTTCGATCGCAAATATCTAGGAACATTTTTGTTGATCTTCCCTCTTTTACACCAAACTCAAGAATAATTGGTTTTTCAATACTTTTGATTGTTTTGAATAAAAAATTAGTAATTTTGTAGTTATAATCTTTCATATATATATATTTTTTTTAAAATGATCAAAAATTTAAATACAAAGTTTAACAAATACTATTTATATATTTCTGCCTCACTTTCAATGTTTATAATGGTTATCTCTTTTTTAATGTCGCTCTTTTTGATAAAAAAAAGGTACAAATAAATTCAATATGATGATAAATAAATGAACTATTGAAGTATCTAAATCTAAATAATTCTAAATTAAAAAGTTCCTATTTAATTTCATCATCTTTAATATTTATTCTCGTTTTGATTTGCCTTTATTTTGATTTTGTTAATTTTTATATAATTGCTAAAGAGGTTTTGTTCGCTGACTTCCAACATATTCTTGAAAGCTCAATCTGTTATCCAGAAATTGATGTCTTTATCTTTAATCCATGTACTAATTTGGGAGGAAATCCTTATAGCTATGGATCTTTCTCTCTAATGATAACACCCCTAGCTGAAGATTATTTTGATATTTATATGCTTATAATCCCTCATGCTATGATATTTTTTTCAATTCTTATAATCATAAATTTATTTAAACCAAGAAAAATAATAGAATATTTTTTGGTAATTCTAATAATTTTTTCTACACCGATAATGTTGGGTTTAGAAAGAGGTCAATTAGAACTTTTAATTTTTATTATTTTATACATAGTTGCAGTTTCAAGAAATATATATTTTGAAACATTTTGTTTATTATTTTTATCAAGTCTAAAGTTTTATCCAGCAATTTGTTTTGGTGTGTATTTTAACAAGAAAATTAATACTAAATTTATTTTGAGCTTATTTTTATTCTTAATTGCAACTTTAACAATATTTTATTTTGACAAAGAGAATATAACAAAAGTTGTAAAACTTGTTAAAGAATATGACGATGGTGGCATGATTGAGAGAATAGGCATGTATGTTTTTTCATTTGAACTTCTCCCTACTTTATCAAGTTTAACCATTTTACATTTAGAAAATGATGGAGTTAATAAAGAATATTTTTCAAATTTAGCTTATTATTTAGCTTTAATTATTATGGGCGCTTTTTATATTTTTTTTATAATAAGATTTTTTTATACGAAAAAAGACAATTTAATAAATTTTAATACTGAAAATTTTGAAGATAAGCTATTTATTATATCCTCTTTTGTGATAACCACTGTTTATTTACTGTTTCAAGGGATGATATATAAAGAAATTTATCTTTTAGGACTAGTCCCGTTTTTATTGAAAAATATTCAAAAGAATTATCCATTTGCTAAACTAATATACTATTTAATTGTAATTAAATTTATATGGTTAACTCTTTTATGGATAATTCAAACTACATTATTACCAACTTCTCTTTTTTTAAAAGGTTTTAATGTTTTAAATAAAGGAATTATTGATACACTCTTGATGTACTATGTTGCAATTTATCTCATTGTTTTTTTGAAACAGTTTCTTAATAAAAATACAAAATATGAAAACTAAATTAAACTATTGATAATTCATTTTTTGGAATTATAAATTTGCCACCTCTATTTATAAAGTTTTTTTCTTTTTTAATTATTACATCGCTATAGTTTGGTGCCAATATAATAAAATAATCTGGAAGTATTTTATTGGCATCTTTTCTCGAAATTATAGGTATATGATCAACAGGTGTATATAGTCCTTGTTTTGCAGGTGAATCGTCAACAAAATATGATATTTGCTTTTTGCCGAGTCCAGAACATTTAAGAATTGTTAAACCTTTTGCGGCAGCTCCATACCCAGCAATTTTTTTTCCTTCTTTTTTCAAATTATTGACTATTTTTTTTAGTTTGTTTGAGATTCTCTTAACATTATTTTTATATTCTAAAGATTTTTTAAAAGTATTTAAACGATTAATATTTTCTTCTTTAATTAACTTTTTATACCTATTTGTTTTCTTCTTATTATCTTTAGATATAAATAATCTTAAAGATCCTCCTTGAGCTGGCGTTACCGTAGCATCAAAAACATTCATCCCATATTTTTTTGCAAATATATTCCAAACTTTTAATGAAAAATATGAAAAATGGTCATGATAAATTAGTGAATAATTAATGTTTTTAACCATTCCACCCCAATAATTACACTCCACAATAAATACCCCATCTTTTTTGAGCAATGTTTTAACTCCTTCCATTAAGTCCCTCACATCATTTAGGTGTGCTATGCAGTTATTTCCATAAATCACTTTAGCTTCTCCCCACTCATAAAGTAATTGAGATGCAATTCGCTTAGTGAAAAATTCAGGAATAGTTGTTATTCCTTTCTTTAAGGCTCTCAAAACAACATTTGTTGATGGGTCAACTCCTAAAATTTTATATTTTGATTTAAAGTATTGTAGCATTATTCCATCATTAGAACCTATTTCTATAACTAGATCATTTTTTTTTAAAAATCTTTTTTTGATTTCGTCGGCATAAGGTTTAAAGTATTTATCTAGGTTTGGCATATCCGAAGAAAAATATAAATAATCGACATTTTTGTATATTTCATTAGCATCTATTAGTTCAGTTAATTGCACTAATTTACAGGATTTACATTGTCTAACGTGTAAAGGAAACACTGGATCTTTTTTATTAAGACCCTTTTTTGAAATTAAGCTATTAACTAATGGATGTTTTCCAAGATTTACAACAGAGAAAAACTTTTTAGAACTACACATTCTGCAAGTTCTATTTTTTATTGTTTTCATTTTTCAACTCCATCAACGAAATTTTTTAACCAACTAAGAACCTCGACTTTTGGTTTCCATTCTAACGTAGAAAATGTTTTGGTCATATCTGCTTGATGAGCCTCTACTTCAAAGTTTCTTTTTGGTATGAAAGTAATTTCTCCTCCGATAGTCAAGGCTATATCTTCCATTGTTGTCATTACTCCTGTTCCAACATTTAAAACTTCTCCTTTTATAGCTTTTGATGATTTAACTGCAGCTACAAAAGCATCAGCAACATCTTTAACGTAAATAAAATCTCTTCGACCAGTTCTAAAAGAAGACTGAGCAGTTGTTTCAGTTAAAGTTATTGGTCTTTTTTCTTTTTTTGATTTAATGAATTTAGATAGAGCAGTATCTTTTCTTTGGTTTTCTCCATAAACTTGAAAAAGTCTTAAAGTGCAAGTAGGCAAAGAGTATCTTTCAGACCACATTTTACATAACATTTCACATGAATATTTTTGCCAGCAATATGGCTCTGGAGGATTTGCAATCATATTTTCCTTCCAAGGAAGCGAGTTGTTTCCATATAAAGATGCAGTCGAAGAAAAAATAACTTTTTTGCATTTTGCCTTTGTCGCTTTATCTAACAGATCAACAGTCATTTGAATATTATCATTTGATGTTTCAATAGGATTATTTATTGAATAAGGAATATTTGTAATAAATGCCAAATGAATAATAAAGTCAATATCTTCAAACTCTTTAACTGTTAAATTCCTAATATCATTTTTTATATATTTACAACTATTAATCTTGATTTCTGGGTCTTTTAGGTCAACCCCTATAACTTCAAAATTATTTTTTATACAGCTCTCAATAACATGTGGAGCGATAAATCCTGACGAGCCTGTAACTAAAACTTTTTGCATTTGGTTATAATTTAGGTTTTTAATACATAATTAGTTTAAATAATCAAGAGAATTAAAATATATTTTTCCAATTTAAGTTTAAGTAATCAAAATAATTAGATCTATTCCAATCATTTTGATTAAACCATTTATTATACAAAATCGTAAGTCCTTTTTTTTCTTTAAGCAGTGGTTTTGATAGACCTTTTTTTTTTAAAATATTTTTTAAAATGTTTTTTTGATTAAAATTTTTTATTTTTATTTCTGGCGGTAAATTAAATCCAAACTCGATCACATCTTTATCTAAAAATGGACATCTATTTTCAAGTCCAAAAGCCGCTGACATTCGATCCCCCATCTGAAGCAAACTTGGCATTATATATTTAAAATCAAAATATCCCATTGCATTAATTGGATCTTCGAACATTTCAAAGATTGGTTTCATTTTATCCTTAATAATATCTACTCTATCATTTCTAGCCGTTATATTAGAAAAACCATCAAGGTAATTTTGATAAAATTTATCAAATAAAGTTAAATAACTTTTAAAATTTTGTTTAAGCTGCCAAGTTACATATATTGGCATGTATCTTACATAACCTCCAAAAATTTCATCCGCTCCTTCACCTGAAATTACTACTTTGATATTTTTTTTTTTTGTTTTTTCAGCAAGCTTCCACAAAGGGTAAGAGGATAAGGATCCAACTGGAAAATCCAAATGATAAACTATTTCTTTAATATTTTTAAAAAAATCTTTTTTCCAATTAAGTTGATCATTAAAATAAATTTTATTTTTAAAATTATGAAATGTTGAAATCAAACTAGAGTCAACACCCTTTGAAAAATATAAAGCGTAGTTTACATCACAATTAGTTCTTAGTTTTATAGATTTTTTAAGCAAAAAATTTAATTCTTCCTCACATGATTTTAATTTTATTTTTCTTCTTCTTAATTGCCAATACTCCTCAATTTTTATAATTTTTTTTTTAATTAAATCATATTCAAGAAAACTAGCTGCTGGTACTTGATTTAAACCTTTGAAAAGAGTTTCATTTAGACAATGCTGAAAAACTTCGTATTCTTGTAATTTTTTTTTTTTAGGATTTAATTCTTTTATTAATGATTTTGCTTCTGAAGCAAAATAGAAATTGTTATTTTTTTCTAGATAATATAAAGGTTTTTCACCAGCAATATCTCTAGCTAAATATAATTTATTTATTCTTTTATCATAAATAGCAAATGCAAACATGCCATTAAGTTTTGAAAAAGTTTTAATACCCCATTTGTGCCATGCTAAAGCTAAGACTTCAGTGTCTGAATTTGTTTTAAACTTGTATCTAAAACTTTTTAATTCAGATTTTATATCTTTAAAGTTATATATTTCACCATTAAAACTTAGAACTATGTCTTTATTTATATATGGACATAAATTTTCAGATACTAAATCAATAATTTTTAGTCTTCCCATTCCGAGAGTTATGTTTTTATCTTCATAAATCCCCTTGTCATCTGGAGCCCTATGCTTCATTAATCCTAACATTGAGTTAACTAACTTTTTTGAATTTCCTTGGGTTACTCCTGCGATGCTACACATAATAATAAATTTATTAAGAGCTAATTGAAGATTAGTTTTTCTTTCTTTTATATATTTTTTGTCTTGAAAATCTATATAAATAAATACTCGAAATTAAATGATATAAACAACTAAAAACGTAAAATAACGGAGCTGTTTTTTTATCATCTTTATAATTACATTCAGAATTTACGGAATTTATTTTTAAATCGTAGAGTTTAGATATCATTATGATTTCAAAGCTGAATTGATATCCTTTTGGCAAATCATAATCTTTCATAACATCAAAAAAAATTTTGCTGTACGCTCTTTGACCTGGAAAAAAATCTTTTAAATTTATGCCTAATCCAAATCTTGCAATCATGGAAAGTACTATATTGCCAACAAATATATGGATTGGCATTCCATTTTTTAGTGTATTCTTATAATTATAAAATCTATTACCTAAAACTAAATCAGCTTTTTCATCGCTCAATTTTTTTATAATTTCATCAATGTTAGGAAGACTGTATTGACCATCACCATGTATTTCTACAACATGTGTAGCCCCCATTTCAAAAGCTTTATTTAATCCATATAATAAATTTCCACCATAACCTAAATGTTCATGTGAGAAAAAATCAATTTTCAAATCTAAAAACTTTTTTTTTGTATTATCCGTTGAACCATCATCCACACAAATTATTTTATCAAATTTATCAAATGGAATTAATCTAATTGTTTTTTCAACAAATTTCTCACAATTATAGGTCATTATAAGGCCAAATAGTTTCATTATTTATTTATTATTAAATTAATTAAATATAATCAACATTTGATTTGTTTTTATAAAAAATTATATCAATTAAATGAATAAAAAAATTAAAAATCCTTTAAAAGTGCTTAAAGTAAAATTCAATACATTTTTAAGATTTAAATACTTGATATTTTAGTATAAATAATTTTAATCTTATTAATAAGTTTTTAATGAAAAAAATTATTAAAGAAATTGATAAAAAATATTTAAAGTCAATTATTCATATAATTTATTTTAATACAATAACTAAACTAAAGAGATATATCAAAGTAAGTAAAATTACTAAATTACCAAAAAACATTAATAAAAACTTTTCAGTTAATTCAAGGTTTATTTTTTTTAAAGCAGCTGCAGATTATCTTAAAGTAAATAGAATAAATGGAGTATATTGTGAGTTTGGTTGCCACACTGCAACAACATTTAGAATAGCGTTAAAAACAATAGGATTGCCATTTAGACCGAACAAAATTCATAATTTTTATGCATTTGACTCATTTGAAGGAATGCCTGATCCAGAGGGGATTGATCAACAAAAAATTTGGAAAGAAGGTATGAATTTTACCTCTCTAGAGAAATTTAACAGATTAGTTAAAAATGATTTACATAGAATTAAAACTGTAAAAGGTTTTTACAATCAAACTCTTAAAAATTTTAATTTAGATAGAGGTGATAAAGTGGCTATGGCTTATATTGACTGTGATTATTATTCTTCAACAGTCGATTGCTTAAATTTTCTTAACGATAAATTGCTACATGGTTCAATTATAGCTTTTGATGATTGGAATTGCTATTTTAGCGATCCCAAAAGAGGACAACGTTTAGCATTTGACGAATTTAAAAATAAAACAAAAGATAAATATACATTTAATGAATTTTATAAAATCAAGTCAGGAGGTACAAGCTTCATTGTTTTAGAAAAAGAGAAAATTGGTCAAGAAATTTTATAAAATATTTATTTACTTAAAAAAATTTATAACCAATTTTCTTATACCACTTAATTGTTCTCACTAATGCTTTATCAAAATTTGTAAATTTGTTTACTTTTATTAATTTTTTAACTCTATTATTATCACCATAAGTTTTATATACATCTAATTTATTCCTATTAATATTTTCAATTAAGTTATAATTAGTTATTTTTTTAAATTTTCTAACAACACTTTTTACAAAAATTGGTTTTGATGAACAAATATTATAAATATTGTAATCAAAGTGTTTATTATGAACTAGTTTGACTAAGATTTTTATTACATCTTTTATATATGTGAAATCCCTATAATGATCCCCCGAATTGTTCAGATAAAAAACCCTATTTTTTTTCATACAACTCAACATTTTTAAAATTAACATATCAGGTCTCCCCCACTCTCCATAAACAGTAAAAAATCTAAGACCAATGATTTTTTTTTTATATATACTTTCAAAATTTCTTGCATCTTTTTCGTTTTTAATTTTAGTTTTTGCATATAGATTTTTTGGGTTAAGTTTATAATTTTCTTTAATAGGAAAAACCTTAGTATCCCCATAAACAGAACTTGATGAAGCATAAAACATTTTAGAAAATTTTTTATTTTTAAGACAAAATAATAAGTTCTTAAAACCTTTTAAATTTGATTTAATATATTTATCTGGTCTAATAATCGAATATCTTACACCAGCTTGAGCTGCGAAATGAAAAATCATATCGAACTTTTTTTTTTTAAGATACTTTTGAAGATTTTTTTTTTGTGATATATCAATTTTTTTAAATTTAAAATTTTTAAATTTTTTAAGAATTGTAATTCTTTTCTTTTTTAATTTGACTGAATAATATTCATCAAGGTTATCTATTGCATATATAGTGTGTTTTTTTTTTAATAATTCCTGAGATAAGCTAAAACCTATAAATCCAGCTGCACCTGTAATAAAGATTTTCATTTTTTTCTTATATTTTTAAAGAACTTAATATATTTATACGTAAATTAATGCAAAAACTATCATTATCAATTATTACAGTAGTAAAAAACGATGAAAAAAATATTCAAAAAACTATAAAATCAATAATAAGTCAAAAAAATTTAAAATATGAATATATAATCGTCGATGGCCGGTCTAAGGATAATACTTTAAAAAAAATTAATAAGTATAGAAAAAAAATTGATAAAATTATTTCAAAACCTGACAAAGGAATTTATGATGCTATGAACAGAGGTGTTAAGTTGGCTAAAGGGAATGTTATAGTCTTTTGTAACTCTGGAGATTTTTTTTATAAAAATTCCTTAAAAAAAGTTATGAAACTATTTGAATTATATAAATATGATTTTGTTTTTGCTACCGTTTTGAGAAATTATAAAAAAGGAAAAATTTTGAAATATGGATATGATTTTAAAAGATTAAACTACAATTTTGACTTTGCTACGTCTCACTCAACTGGTTTTTTTTTAAAAAAAAATATTTACAAAAGAATAGGTCTTTACGATTTAAACTTTAAATGTTCTGCCGATTACGACATGTATCTTAGGTTGTATAGAGGAAATTTTAGTGGAGGTTCAACAAAAAAAAATGATCTTATTGGAAATGTGGCAAGTGGAGGATATTCAAGTAAAATAGGGTTTTTAGATCATCTAGTTGAAGAAAGTAAAATCAGATTAAAAAATAATCAAAATATTTTATTTGTTTTTATTATTTTTTTAAACGCTTTGTTAAAAAGAATATTTAAAAGTTAACTTACATTTATATGATAAAAAAATTTATAAGAAAATTTCTAAATAAACTATTTACAAGAAATTTTGATGATATAAAAATTCAAAAAGGTCAAATATTTGAAAGATATCTTAATTCTGACCTTAAAAATATAAAGAATTTAAATCAAGCCTATTTTAAAGTTTTTTCGCAAGATACCGAAGATGGTATAATTCAGTTTTTACTTAAATCACTAGATATAAATACTGTAAGATTTGTGGAAATAGGAACACAAGATTATTCAGAAAGTAATACCAGGTATATTTTTGAAACAATGAGATGTGAGGGATTAATTATTGATCCTTACCCAAATTTAAAGAAAAAGGTGAATTCAATATTAAGACTTTGGAAAAATAGTTTAAATATTCACAATGATTATATCAATCCAAGTAATATAAATGAAATTTTAAAGAAGAATCAATTTGAAAAAAATTTAGATATTTTTTCAATAGATATTGATGGTATCGACTATTGGGTATTAGAAAAAATTGATACTAAAATTTCAAAGATCTTTATAATAGAATATAATCCTTATTTTGGATCTAAATTAGAAATCACTAGTCCAAATATTGAGAAATTCGACAGATTTAAGTATCATGCTTCAGGCCTGTGCTGGGGAGCATCACTAAAAGCAATTGTTAATTTAATGAAAAAAAAAAATTATACTTTTATTGGAACTAATAGACTAAATTGCAACTCTTTTTTTATTCTGGATGATTTACTTCATAAAATTAATATTGATTTACCAAATTCAAATGATTTATCTAAATTTACAGAAGTAAAATTTAATATTCTCAAAGCAAAAAATAAAAAATTTGCATCATTATTAGACGTAGAAAATGATATTAAAAATGTAGAAGTCTTTGATTTAAAACAAAAAAAATTAGTGAATTTTAGTCAAATTTTTCAGGATATTTAAACTATTTCAATATCTGGTAAAGGAAATATAAAATGACCTCCATCTCTTAAAAATGAAGACTCTTTTTGTAATATGTGGTTCTTAAAATGCCATGGTAATACTAGAAGATAATCTGGTTTCTTTTTTTTAAAATCTCTATCATTGATAATTTTAATTTTTGTACCTGGAGTTACTCTATTTCTTTTATATGGGTTCACATCAACTATGTAAGGTATTAACTTGGAATTAAGGTCACAAAACTGCAAAATAACATTTCCCTTTGTCGAAGCTCCATATCCTGCTACATTCTTTTTCATATCTTTAATATTTAAAATTAAATCTTTTAAAAGTTGTTTATGTTTGAAAACTTTTTCCTTAAAATCAATTAAGGTTTTAATATTATTAAATTTAAATAAATCTTCTTTTCTTAAAAGCCAATTAACTAATTTACTCTCATTATATTTAACTGATTTTCTTTTTGCGGCTGTTATTGCAAAACTCCCTCCATTTATATCGTTTAGCTCGATGTCAATTATTTTAAAATTTGAATTATCTAAAATATATTTTAAAGATTTTAAAGAGTAATATTCTAAATGTTCATGACAGATAGTATCGTAGGAAATATTTTTTATCATACTTGGCATGTAGCTCTGCTCAAAATGCCAAATACCGTCTTTATCTAATATCTCATAAACTTCTCTAGCAAAGTTTATAGGATTTTCTAGATCATAAAACATTGCTATTGAAGTTATAGCTTTTACATTTTTGGTAATGTTTTTTTTTTTAATTGTCTCAAGAGAAAAAAAGTCTGGAATAGTAATAGTCTCTTTCTTATAAAATTTTTGAAATTTCTTAATTGTCGGGTCTACACCAACAGTTTTACAGATTTTATAGAAAAAAGATAAAAAAGTTCCATCATTACTGCCAATATCAATTAAATAATCAGATTTAGAAAATTTAGATAATTTTTTAATTTTTTCAGATTTATTTTTAAGATGATTTATCATTGATTTATTTAAAGATGACATATACCCATAATTGGATCCGTACATCTCAAAATGATTAAAATTTTCAGATAACTGTAATAAAGAACATTTGTTACAGAAAACTAATGATAAGTTGCCAAGTGATATTTTTTGATTCTTGTTTTTTGGGAAAACTCCTGTTAGATATTGATCACCTAAATCTAAACACTTGGAAAGATTATTATTTTTGCAAGCTCTGCATTTATTTATTTTCATTTATGATTATATAAATATACTTAGCAAAAAAATAACTTAAATCAAATTGAAAAAAGTTTTAATTACAGGTGCATTAGGACAGAACGGAAAAATCTTATCCAGAATTTATACAAAAAAAAATTTTCAAGTATTTGGGTTTGTAAAAAAAAAACATAAGTATAAAATTAAAAATGTAAAGTATTTAATAAATAATTTACAGACAAAAAGTAAAATAAAAAGTGATTTAAAAAAAATAAAACCAGATATTATTCTACACTTTGCAAGTATAAATAATTCATTCGCGAAAAGAATAAAAAAAGATAATTATAAAATTAATTACCTTTATAATATTCAAATTACTAAAAATTTAATTGACTCAATTTTAAAATTTAAAAAAAAACCTAAATTTATATTTGCTGGTTCATCTGTAATGTTTAGTAGTTTAAACAAGCCTATTATATCTGAAAAGAATTATTTTAATTCGAGTGAATATTACGGAAGATACAAAATAGATGCCTATAAGTATATACAATCAAAAGAAAACTTAAACGCAACTACAGTAATACTTTTTAATCATGATTCTATTTACAGGAATAAAAAATTTTTGATACCTAGGTTAATTAAAGCAATAAAAGAAAAAAGAATAAGTTTTATTAAAAAAATTTATTTTGAGAATATAAGTGGTGATTTTTCACATGCTGAAGACATTTGTTATGGAATATACAAAATATCTACTATGAGGAAAAAAATAGATAAAGTTATTTTATCTTCAGGAAAAAGATTTTATTTAAATCATCTTATTAAATTTTTATTAAAAAAAAAAAATTTAAAAATTAAAATAGATGAAAAGAAAATTAAGAATAAGAAGCATAATCATAAATCAATTGGTTCAAATATATTTTTAAAAAAAAATATTAAATACAAACCAAAAAAAAGTTTAAAGGATGCGGCCCTTGATATGCTTCAGAATTAGATTAGCTCTTTGTATAAACTTAAAGTTTCTGAGGCACATTTTTTCCAATTGAATAATTTTACTCTTAGCTGTCCTAATTTTTTCAATTTTTGAACATTATCTGTTGAAAAAACTGTCTCACAAATAGCTGACTCAATATCCTCAATACTATTTGGATTAAAATATTTTACTGCATCTCCACCTATTTCTGGTATACTACTATTATTGCTACAAATAACTGGACAATCGAATGACATTGCCTCTAAAATTGGCAATCCAAAACCCTCGTACCTTGATGGATATACTAATGCATTGGCATTTTTATAAAGATGTACCAAGATATTATCGTCTCCCTCAAAATATTGAATTAGATCGGACTTAATTTTATATTCTTTAAATAGTTGTAATTCCATCTTAGTAAATCTACCTCCACCAAAACAATAAATTTTGTATTCTTTTTTTAATTTTTCTGAAATAGAAAAGGCTTTTATAAAATTTGAAAAATTTTTATAACCTTGTCTTTTGCCAACATATAATAGAAATTTATTTTCTTTTAATTGAAATATTTGATCGGATTGTAAATTTTTGTTTAATTCACAACCCAAGTATATAACTTTTATTTTCTTATTTCTTAAATCATAATAATTATGTAGATCATTTCGAGTATTCTCTGAGATGCAAATTATTTGGTCTGCCCTTTCTAAAGCATTCTTTTTAGGTCTATAATCCTTATCATTTCCATAAAGCCTAGAAAATTTTTCATGAATTAAATCATATACTGTAATGATTACTGGTAGTTTAGTTTTATAATTGTCGTAATTAGTTTTGTGTATTAAATTGGGTTTAAAGTTTTTAATTAAATTATTTAAAAAAAAAATATTAATTTTATTTATTAAACTTTGTTTTATTAGTCTTTTGATACCGAATGGTAATTTTTCGAAATATATATTATTTAAGTTCAAGCCTACGACATTTTCTGATGGCAAATATTTTAGGTATTCATTTACATTTAAGGGAGCACAAATTCTTAAATTTTCTTTTTTTAATATTTCTTCAGCAATTTTAATAAAATATCTCGATGGGCCTCCATGAATTTGATCAATAAAAATTTGATGGTCATATAAAATATTCATATTTTGCTTTTAAAGAATTTTACCATAAAAAATCTAATTATTTAATTTTTTTTCAAATTTTTAACAAATTTCAATGTTAAATCTAAGAATTTGTAATATTAATAAAATAAAACTTTTAAAAATATATGAAGAAAAATTTTTACTATATATCGGAAAGTTTGCCAAATTCTTTCAGTGGTGGAACTGCACAATTGGGAATAAACCTTCTCAAAGAATTGAAAAATTATTATAATGTGATTGCTGTAAATTGTATGGCTGATTTTTATGCATCAGAGGATAGATTTCTAAAAGCAAAAGAAGAATTAAAAAAGGAAAAAATAGATTATTTTATTATTAAAGATAACGTCAAGAGAAGTAAACATCATATAACTTTCTGGAATTTTTTCAAAACTAATTATTATGAGAAAGAAAAAATTAATGAGATTAAAAGTTTTATAGAAAAAATAAATATAACTGAAGATAGTATAATTTTTTGTGTAGGTTCAAACACTATCTATGCTTGTAATAATATAAATGCACATAAAATTGCATTATTTGAAGACATTCAAGATCAAGTTCAAATTTATAGAACGTATTTATCTATAAATAAATTCAATTTTTTTAAAAAAATAATAAAAATATTAATGTGGAAAGTTTACTTTAGAAATTATTACAAATGGCTCAAAAATATTTCGTCCAATTTCCAAATAAAATATACATACTCTCCTTATGACTATTCGAAGTTAATAAAAAAAGTGAAAGTATCGGTTATCCCTTGTCCAGTAAATGTAAACTTAGAAAGTAAAAATATTCATAAAAAAAAATTTAATATATCAATGTTTAGTTTTGCAATTTCTCAGGACTATAATGGTGTCAAATTGCTGTATAGTAAACTTCTTCCTAAATTAAAAGAAAAAAAACTTCTAGATAAAGTTTCGCTCAATTTAGTAATGGTTATTCCAAAAAATATTCCTTTTGAAATTAAAAAAATTGTTAATGATAAGAATATAAATGTAAAAAATTATGGTGAAGATATTTTGAGAGAAACCGATCTTCTTTTTTACCCTTCAAAATATCCTGTTGGAGTAAGATCAAAAATTTTATTTGCATTTTCTCGATCATGGTTTGTGGCAACCTCTAATAACATTAAAAAATGTATACCAGAACTAGAAGATTTTAAAAACTGTATAATGTCAAATAATATAAATAAGTTAGTAAATAAAATTTTATATTTAATTCAAAATGAAAAGCAGTGTGATTACATTAAAAAAAATGGTTATAATATTTTGAGTAGATATTCCCCAAAAATTGGAGCAAATAAAATACAAACCGATCTAAATAATATCTATAGATGAAAAACTTTAGTTACAAGCTTTATTATCTGTTAAAATACTTTTTTCTAGAATTTAAAAACATACTTAGATTTATAAAAATAAAATTTTATAATTTATCAAGATTTAATATTATTAACTATATTCTATACTTATTTAAAATTAAAAAGCTGAAATATAAGGATGAAAATATATCAACTTTCTTAAAAAAAAATACTGATGCAACGCGTATCAGTTCAATTGAAATGAATTCAAAAAAAGAAGTTCTAGTAGAATTATTATTGAACCATCATTCAGAACGAACAATAATGAACTGCTTAATATCCAAAGATATACAAAAATTTTATGGTTCGAACATAACTGCTTTAATTAAAAAAAATGATTACTTAACAAAAAGTATTGCTGAAAGTTTTGGTATAGATAAGTTTATATACCTTGAAGAAGGAAGTTTTTTGCAAAGAATAAAATCATTATTTAGAGCTATAGATTTAGTGAATGTAGAAGAAATAGAAAAAAAATTAATTAATATTAAAGTGTCAGACTTAGAAGTTGGTAAAACTGCGTACGAAAACTATTTAAGATTTTATAATTTTAATCATTTAAAAAAAAATAAATTTTTATTGTATGTTTGTTTGGCTAAATCTTTAATAGCTCTGGAGTTTGCTCAAAATATTTTTAAAAAAAAATATAATATGTTTATTATCGGAGAGCTTCAGTATATACCTTATAGGCTTTTATTTCATTGTGCTTTAAAAAAAAAAATACCTGTGTATAATTTTAGAGGTTCGGCATCATTAAATTTTATAGGTCGTCTATTTAAAAATTATAAAGATCGAAATGTTCATCAACTCAAGTTCTCTAAAAAATTAAGTACATTATTAAATAAAATTTTAGAAAAAAAAATAAAAAAAGATTTATTAGATATCAAAAAAGAGAGTAAAAATTTAGGAAAAGATAGAAATTGGGCATCAAAAAAAAATTACAAATACTTAAAATTTAAAAGTAAAAAAAATTTTTGTAAATATTTTGATTTGGACATTAATAAAAAAACAGCTCTTCTTTTACCACATGCAATGAGTGATAATTTATTTAATAATGAATGGAATATCTTTTTAAATCCATACAATTGGTTTTTTGAAACGTTAAATAAAATAAAAAAAATAAAAAATGTAAATTGGATAATTAAACCTCACCCATCTGAAGGTGAGTTTCGAGGAGTAACTGCTAAACAAATCTTTGATGATTTAAAAATTAATCAAAAAAATATAGTTTTATTAGATCATAAAATTTATGTTAAAGATTTAAATAATTTTATCGATATTGTGCTTACAGGAAATGGAAGTCCTGGCTATCAATTTCCTGCGTTAGGAATTCCTGCAATAACAACGTCGGACGCTAGATATAGTAATTTTAACATTAGTTACGAACCAAAGAATAAAGAGCAATATTTTAAATTACTATCTAATTTATATAGGGTTAAAAAAATAAAGAAAAATTTAATAAAAAGAGCACAAGTATTTTGGTTGTCAAACTCTTTACTAGCTAATTCTCATAATTTATTGCCAACAATTTATCATCACCATAAATTTAAGGAAAAGAAGTTTTTTAAATTATTATCAAAAAAAAAAACTTTGAAATATAAGGAGAAATCTTTTTCAGATGATTTATTTTTTCAATTAACTTATAATAATAGACATTCAATCAATAGTTCTTTTTACAATAAATATAAAAAAAAATATAATTTTAAATTAAACGACATTTAGTTTCTTTTTATTCATCTTGTATATTTTATTACAATTTTTTAGTGTCGATATTTTATGAGAGATAATAATTATAGTTTTATTTTTTTTTAAATTCTTAATTAATTTTAAAAACTTATCTTCTGCCTGCTTATCTAAAGCGCTAGTAGGTTCATCTAAAATTAATATTTCATTATCAAAGTATAATGCACGTGCAAGAGCGAATCTTTGAAGTTGACCAGCAGAAAAATTGCTTCCACTTTCTTTTATCTCATGATTAATTTTATTTTTTAATTTTTTTACGAATTCCATACAATTAGTTTCTCGTAGTACCTTAATTACTTTTTCTTCGTCTATGTTGTCTTCACCAAAAGCTATATTTTCTCTTATAGTTCCCGGAATAAATAAATTTTCTTGAGGTAAATAACTATAAAGAGAATAGTAGTTTTGAATTTTACTTTTATCGATTTTTTTTCCATCAATAAATATCTTACCAGAATCTGGCGCAATTAGACCTATTAAAATTTTTGCAAGAGTAGTTTTACCACTTCCACTTCCGCCTATAATGCCAATCATATTATTTTTTTTAATTTTTAAATTAAGACCTTTAAATATATGCAATTTTGAATTTTCAAATTTAAAATTTATATCTTTAAAAATTATATTATTTTGAAAATGATTATTTTTAGTTTTTAACCTAGAAAAATAAATATTTTTATATTTTTTATTAAAAAAATTAATCTGATTATCAATGATTTTAAAGCCATATTCATAATTTTTGATCTTGATATAAGAGGCAATTAAACTATTAATAGATGGCATAAGTCTGTATGCTGCAGCAATATAAACAGTAGTTAAAGCTAAAACATCATTGATTGAATAAATTTTATTTAATAAATAAAAAACAATTAAAATAAATAATAATATTGAAACTTCCAAGAATTGCCTATTGATAGATTTTATAAAATTTATTATTAATCGAGAATGACTATATTTAACGACTATTTCTGAAAAAAAATCTAAATATTTTTTCTTTAAATTTCTAATAATTATTTGTGAAAAATTTTTGAAAGTATTTAATATAGCTAAGTTAATGTTACTTGCACTTTTGTTGTGTATTTTTCCAAACTTAAATGAAAAATTTGATAATATTTTCCTTAAACATAAAAAAATTAAGAAAAAATAAATAAAAATAAATAAAGTTTCTTTAAAAGAAAGATATGATAACAATATGAAATATAATATTAATATTATAAAGTCTGAAGTAATTCTCGCTACTGACTCAGCATGCATCAGATATTGGTTAATAGAGGTCTGAAAATTTTTAATCAATTCATTACTAGTTTCATTATAAAAATTCAAGTATTTTTTTTTAATCAAAACGAAAAATATTTTTTTGTTGGTATCTAACTCTAGAAATTTTATAAATTTAAAAATTAAAAATTGATAAAAAATATTAATTATATTTCTTAAAAATAAAATTAATATTAGGATCAAAAGTATTTCTTTAAAACTTAAATTTTTAGTAAAATTTAAAAGTATTTCGGGTAAAAAATTTAAATTAGAAAACTTATCCTGTAAATTACCTGTTTCTGTAACAAAAGATACAATGGATAGTAAACTAAAAATTGAAAATGCATCTAAGAGAACAATTGAACTAGAAATAGCTACAATAATTAAAAATATTATTTTAGCTTTAGTCCCTCTGTTTACTAAAAAAGAAAAAAAATCTTTTTTTTTCATATTTATTATTAGTTTCTCTGTTTGTAATTTAGAAAATCTGAAATAGTTTGTTGTAATCCTTCGTTAATATTAGTATCAGGCTTATATTTTATCAATTTATATAGTTTGGAAGAATTTCCACATCTTTTCAAAACCTGGAATTCGTCTAGCTTTTTAGGAACCTTTATATGTTTTATTTTAGAATTATTTTGAAAGTATTTAAGAATTTTTTTAGCAAGATAATTTATTTTAAGATCTTGTCCTTTTGAAGAATTCAAAACTACAAATCCATTTATTTTTTTATTAAGCAAGTCAAAAACTTTTATACAATCATCAATATATGTAAAATCTCTTGTTTGATTCCCCGTATCGTAAACAGTTAAATGTTGATTATTATAGGCTTGATTAATAAATCTTGAAATGACCATTCTATCATCTTGTCTTGGACCATATACATTAAATAATCTTACAGTAATCGAGGTTATTTTATGATCAAGATAAAAATTTTTTAAATATAATTCTGCTGATCTTTTGGCAATCGAATAGGCAGAGACTGGTGCTATTGGAGCATCTTCTTTTACATTAGATTTGTAGTTCAGTTTCCCATAAACTCCACTGGAAGAAGTATAAATTATTTTTTTTATTTTGTTTTTCTTTGCTGCCAAACATACATTTTTTAAACCTTCAAACTCACACTCCATTGTTTCTAAGTTTCGATCAGATACAATATCAACTCCTAAAATCGCAGCTAAATGAAAAATTGTATTACAATCCTTTGAGTATTTTTTAATTAAATCATAATCTCTTACATCGCCTTTTATTAATTTAATATTATTATTAAAATTTCTAATTTTGTTACCATGCATTAGTTTATCGATTACAATAACCTTATTTTTTTTTGAGAGAAACTCTACTAAATGACTACCAATAAATCCCGCACCACCTGTGACCAAAATTTTATTCATTTTAATTATTAAATAAATGTATATAACAGTGTTGTCAAAATTTACCAATTAATAGTGTTTAAATTTAGATGAATAACTTTCAAAACAATTTATTAAGTAAAATTAAAAGAACATGTCTAAATATAGGTATTGTTGGTATTGGCTACGTTGGAATTAAACTTGTCTTAGCTTATTCAAAGGGTAAAAATACAGTTTATTGTTTTGATAATGACAAAAATAAAATCAAACTTTTAAGAAAAAAAAAATCACCCTATTCCTATATTTTAGATAAAGAAATTCGAAAAAAATCAAAATATTTCAATTTACAAAATAAATTAGATAATATTAAAAAATGTGATGTAATCATTTTTTGCTTACCTACCCCACTAAAAAATCAAAAACCTGATCTTTATGATTTAAAAAAAGGATGGAAAAAAATTAGATATTTATTGAGAGCAGGACAACTAGTAATTTTAGAAAGTACTGTATATCCTGGTTGTACAGAGGAAATATTTGCAAATGATTTAAAGAAAAAATTTCATTTAGAGAAAAATTTTTTTTTATCATATTCTCCTGAAAGAGAGAATCCTGGTGATAAAAAGTATGGATTTAAAAATACACCAAAGGTTATTTCAGGTTTTGGCAAAAGCTCTTTAAAAATTACTGAAAATTTTTACAAAATAATAGTTGATAAGGTCATTATCTCGCCAAGTATTGTAATAGCAGAAACCTCAAAGTTATTAGAAAATATCTATAGATCAGTTAATATTGCGTTGATTAACGAATTAAAAATTGCATGTGATAATCTTAAGATTGATATTAACAAAGTCATAGATGTAGCATCCACAAAACCCTTTGGCTTTGAAAAATTTACGCCAGGTCCTGGAACTGGTGGTCATTGTATACCTATAGATCCCTTGTATTTTTCTTGGTTATCAAAAAAAAAAGGGTACGATGTAAAACTTATCGAACTCTCCGCAAAAATAAATCAGTACAGGACAAATTGGATAATTTCCAAAATAAAAAAAATTTTATTTAAATTAAAATTAAAAGAGGAAAGGATCCTTATTCTAGGACTATCATATAAAAAAAATATTGAAGATACTAGAGAATCTGCATCAGTAAAAATTTTCCAAAAACTAAAATCTGAAGGCTATAAAGTAGATTTTTGTGATCCATTTTTTAAAAGATACAAATTCAAAATTAATAAAAAAAATATAATAATAAAATCAATAAATTATTCTAATTATTTTATCAAAAAATATGGTTTGATGGTTATTGCAACAGATCATGATTATTTTGATTATAAAAAAATTTTAAATTCAAAAAAGCTAATAATAGATCTCAGAGGAAAATTCAAAAAATATAACAATGATAATATTATTTCAATTTGAATATTCAAGAAGCTTATTAATGCAAATTATTCTCCAAAAATAATTGGAGTTATTAATACTTGTATCTTTTCTAAATCTTTCAAAATCTTTTAAAATATCTTTAATATCGTAAAAGTCGTTTTTATTTTTTTTACTATCAATAAGTGAATAACACCAATCAAATAATATGCCTTTCATCCATTTTGTTTGTGGATCATCAACATAATTTTTTGGAATTAAAAAGTTTCTATTTTTAAATTTATTAGATAATATCTCCCTATACTTATATCTAATATTTCCATTATAAAAAAAATACTTATCAATATTATCCAGACCTAATTTAACTATTTTATGATCTAATAGTGGAACCCTTAGTTCTTTTGAGCTTGCCATTGAGCATCTATCACAACTTTTTAGAATTCTTTGTAATTTAGTAAAAAATATATCTCTAAATATAATTTTTTTTAACTTAGAATATTCAGAGGAAAAATAGATATTGCCGAGCAACTCTTTTGAAATATTTGTTTTATCTTTTTTAAAAAAGTAATTATTTTTAGTACCATCATGGGAAATGCCGCCATAATCTGAATTTTTTATTACCATATAAATCCAATTTATTAATTCTAGATATCCCATTTTTTCTTTTTTTTTGAAGGATTGAAAATCTTTTAATGCAGAAAAAAAATTCATCTTTTGTAATTTATCATAAAAAAAACTTGCAAAATATTGTTTATAGCCACCAAATATATCGTCTCCACCTTGTGCTTCAAGAATGACTTTTGTTTCATTATCGTAAGCTCTCTTTATTAATAAATATTTTGAAATAGTAACAAATCCTGGGAAAGGTCCATCATTCATTTTAAAAACATCTTCGAAATTTTTGATAATATCATCAGGTTTTATTTCGAAGTAGTTAATTTTCCAATTATTTTTTTTTTCATACTCTAGTAAATTTTTCGGTTTACCGAATTCTGAATAAAAAAAATTGTTTGCAGAAATATTTCCCTGACCTTTATTAACTTTATTTAAATATTCTAGCATACAAAGACTATCCACTCCTTCACTTACATTAATACCAACCTTAGTATCAGATTGAATTTGATAGTTAAAAGCTTTCTCCAATAAATAGTCTAATTGAATATCGTAATTATTATTTCTAGATTGTTGTTTTTTATTATCTATTGGATTCCAATACTTTTTTATAACTAAACCATGGTCATGATCGAACTTCATAAAATGTCCAGGTTCTAATTGAAAGATTTTATTAAAAAAAGTCTCGTTTCCATAGTCATAGTATGAAGTATACAAATATCTTTTAATTATTTTTTTATTGAGATTAATTGAATTATTTCTAATTAAAGGTTTTATTTCTGATGAAATGTGTATTTCATCATTTTCGACTAAGTAGTAAAATGGTTTAATGCCAATCCTATCTCTAGCACAGAAAAATGTATTCTTTTTTGTATCGTAAATAATAAATGAATACATTCCATTTAATTCATTTAAAAAATTTTCTCCAAGATCAATATATAAATTTAATAATACCTCTGTATCAGAATTTGAAATAGTTTTTATTTTATATTTTTCTTTTAATTCTTTAAAATTATATATCTCTCCGTTATAAACAATAAAATACCTTTTTGTTGCATCATAAAGTGGCATTTTACCATTTACTAAATCAAATATTTTTAAACGACATGAGCCAACCATGTATTTTTTATTAAATATAAAATCTTTTTCATCAGGTCCCCGATGAATAATAGTATTAAAATTACTTGTAAAAAATTCTTTATTTGTGTTGTTTAATTCTTCTTTAAAGGAGAAATTAAATAAAAAACCGCACATTTTAATTTTTTAATTTAATTGATAAAAACTTCCCATTTTTCTTTGAACTTTTAATAAGCTTATCTATAACAACCATGTCCACAAAGCTATCTTGCGCACCACATAATGGTAGGGTTTTCTTTTTTAATAAACAATTAACTGCATTTTCTCCTAATAATTTAAATTGGTTTCTAGCAAATCCTTTTGAAATAACTCTGCCTCTAGTATTTAGCTCTGTAAAACCAGTGTGCTCTAATGACTTAATAACATTATATTTAATGATTTTCCTTCCAATATCTGTAATTAAAATTTTTCCTTTTGTTCCATAGATATAAATATCAAAATTATCATAAGATTTCATATCGAGATTTTGAATAGTTGCTTTCGTTCCATTTTTAAAGAAACATATCCCGTCAATATTGACATCATCTTTAGGTTTAAAATTATTTTTTTTTGAAAATGTTCCAGAAACTCTTTCAATATCACCACATATATTTTTTAATAACATTCTAAGAGTATCCACTAAATGTGTTCCAGTTGTAAGTATTCCATATACATAAAATGAAGAAACTTGAAGAATTTCACCAATTATTCCACTCTCTAATTTTTTTCTTAATTTTATTATCTCCCTATCAAATCTTCTTCTATGATTTATAATTATTTTTACTCTTTTTTTTTTAGACAAACTTAATATTTCTCGAGCTTGTCTAATATTATTTGCAATTGGTTTTTCTAAAACTATTACTTTAATACCTTTGTATATTGAATCTTTTGTAATTTTATAATGAGTGTCCTTCCAGGTTGATATTGATATTATATCTGGTTTCTCTAAAAGTAATTTTCTGTGATCCTTAAAATACTTTATTTTAGGAGCCAATTTTTTAGCATAATGATACGAATTCTTATTCTTGTCACAAATATATTCTAGGTTAGTTTTTTTATTTGCTAACCACATTCCAAAATGAGTTGCTGGTTTTATCCTTTTCTTATCGCTCTCTAGATAAAGGCCTATTCTGCCCGCCCCTATAACTCCAACTTTAATTTTTCTTTTCATTATTTTTTTAATTTTTTATATATATATATACAATGACTGTTAATATATACTCAATGTCTGATAATAAAAATAAATATATTTGTTTTATACCAGCTAGGTCAGGATCCAGAAGACTAAAAAACAAAAATTTAAAAAAAATAAATAATAAAACGCTTATAGATATTACAATCAGATTAGCAAAAAAATCAAAAATTTTTAAAAATGAAAATATAATTCTATCATCAGATTCAACGAAAATTTTAAAGATTGGTAAAAGAAATAAAATAAAATATTTTAAAAGAAGTAAAAAAAATTCATCTAATACAGCAAAAGCAGATGATGCAATATTAGAAACTATAAAAAAAATTAATATGAACTACAAAGGTATTTTTATATTGCAAGTCACCTCCCCATTAAGGAAAATTACAACCGTTAAAAAATTTAAGAAATTCTGTGAAATGAATAAATTGGAACACTGTTTAACAGTCTCAAAAATAAGTAACTACCTGTCAAAATATTCAAAAAAATATTTTAACCCAAATTTTAAAACTAGAAAAAGGACTCAAGATTTGAAACCACATTTTTATGAAAATGGTCTTTTATACTATGTTTCTAAAAATTTTTTTGATAAATATAATAAAATCTATCCAAAAAAAAATTGGAATTATTATATTACTGACAAATATGAGTCGCTAGATATTAACGATAAAAAAGATTATGAAGTCTGTAAAAAATTAAAAAAAATATGATACCTAAATTCAAAATTAATAAAAAAATAATTTCTGAGAAAAGTAAACCCTATATTATAGCTGAAGCATGTATTAATCATGAGGGCAAATTAAAAATTGCGAAAAAAATGATTGATGAAGCGACTAAAGCAGGTGTGTCAGCAGTAAAATTTCAATTTCATGTTTTAGAAGACGAAATGCTTAAAAAAACTCCTCGATCAGACAACTTTTCAGAAAGTCTCTATGATACACTTAAAAGAACTAACTTAACAATAAATGAACATAAATATTTAAAAAGGTACTGTGAAAAAAAGAATGTAGATTACCTATGTACGCCCTTTTCATTTAAATCTGCAGATATTTTAGAAAAAGAGATCAAAGTAAAAGTGTTTAAAGTAGGATCGGGCGAATTGACTAATTTGCCTCTTCAAATTCACATAGCAAAAAAAAAACTTCCAACTATTATTTCAACTGGAATGTCAAATTTTAAGGAAGTTAAAGAAACATTCCATACCGTTAAAAAAATAAATAAGAATATTGCTTTAACTCAGTGTACGTCCTCATATCCCTGCGATCCTAAAATATCAGATATTAAGGTAATAAAAGTTTATCAGGATAAATTTAATATAGTTAGTGGTTTGTCGGATCATACTTCCTCAATATATACTTCAATTGCGGCTATTGCTCTTGGGGCAAGAATAATAGAAAAACATTTCACACTAAATAAAAAAGCAAAAGGTCCAGATCATGCGTCTTCATTAAATCCTTACGAGCTTAAAAGTTTAGTTGATGGATGCAATGCTGTTTTTTTTGCTTCTCAAAATGATAGAAAAATAATTCATAAGCAAGAAAAACAAATTATTAGATGGGCAAGAGAATCGGTGGTTTCAATAAAAAATATTAGTAAAAATCAAATTTTAAATTATGAAAATATTTCTGTTAAAAGACCAGGACCTAATAAAGATGAAATTCCAGCTAAATTTTTTTCTAAAATTTTGGGAAAGAAAACCAAAACAAAAATTTCTAACAATAAAAAAATTAAATGGCATCAAATAATTTAAAAAAATTTTTATTTTTTTTTGATTCAAGAGCAACATTTGCTTACTCAAATAATGTAATACAAGTTTTTAAAAAAAAAAAAACTAAATTCCAAATTCTTATATCTGGAAATTATCTCGAAAAAAAAATGAAAATCGATAAAAATCTTTTTAAAAAAAATAAATTAAAAGTCTCCTCAAGAGTAAAGTTTAGAAGCCCTGGAAAAAAAATATCTTCTTGGCCAATTTCATTTGGAAAAGCAATGATAAATTATGCAAATTCATTGTCTAAATTAAAACCTGATATAGTTGTTCTTACAGGTGATAGAATTGAAACCCTTTCAATGTGTATAACTTGTGCCTATATGAATATTCCAATTGCCCATATTCAAGCTGGGGATAAATCTGGACATATTGATGATTTGTCTAGAGGCGCTATAGCTAAATTTTCAAATATTCATTTTGCACCATCTAAAGAAGCACGTAACAGATTAGTAGGTTGGGGAGAGGAAAAAAAAAGAATTTTTTTCACTGGAGCTCCCCAACTAGATGATATAATTTATAAAAACCAAAAAAAAAAAAATTATTTTGTTCTAATTTATCATCCAGTACTAAATGAACAAAAAGAAATTAAAAAACAAATTTTATCAATTCTTAATGCAATTGAAAAAACAAATTTAAAAGTTTTTTGGATTTACCCAAATAATGATATGGGTTTTAATAATATTTTAAAAAAAATAAAAAAAACTAAAAATAAAAATATTTCAGTTATCTCAAATCTGGAAAGAAAATCCTTTTTAAAATTATTAAGTCAATCAAAAGGAATGATTGGAAATTCATCTGCAGGAATAATTGAGGCTTCACTATATAAAATTCCAGTAATAAATATTGGAAACAGACAAAATGGAAGACCACAATCTTCGAACATTGTTAATTGTAGGGTTAATAGCAAAGAAATTATAAAAAAGATATCATTTATTCTAAATAACAAAAAATTTATAAGATCTCTTAAAAGTATAAAAAATCCTTTTTTTATAAAAAACTCAAGTAAGAAAGTATATAAAATTTTGACAAATTTAAAAAATAAAAATGATCTATTATCAAAATATTAGTTTTAAAAAATTTTAAACACCTGAAACATGAGAGAAAAAAAAATCAAATTAGGAATTATAGGAGCTGGAAATATTGCTCAAGAATACTTGCGTGTTATCAAAAGTCAAAAAAAAGTACAATGTTCAGCAATTTATTCAAGAACACCAAGCAAAATAAAACCTTTTTTTAAAAAATACGAAATAAAAAAAATTAATTATTCTTTAAAAGAACTTGTTACAGATACTAAGCTAGATGGGATAATAATTGCTATCGATGCAGAGTCAATTTTGAAAGTTTTAAAAGAAATTCCTAAAATAAAAATCCCGATTTTGATAGAAAAACCCATTGGAATTAATTTTTATGAAAGTATAAAAATCAAAAAAATTTTAAATAAAAAAAAATTAAGAATATATGCTGCATTAAATCGAAGATTTTATTCAAGCACGCTTGGTGCTAAGAAATTAATCAACAAAAGAGGTAATAGGTTTATTAAAATAAACGATCAACAAAATCAAAAAAATAACACAAATAAAGTAAATGCAAATCTTATGTATGCTAATTCAGTTCACTTGATAGATTATATATCAATGTTTTCAAGGGGAAAAATAATTAAAATAAAAAAAATACAAAAATATAAAAAAAATAAATTTCATCAAGTTGAAGCGAAAATTTATTTTTCTAGTAAAGACCAAGTATTCTATACTTGCAATTGGAATTCACCAGGAGCTTGGTCTGTAGATATTACACAAAAAAATCAAAGATATGAGCTAAAACCTTTGGAGGACTTAACTTATGAAACTTTAGAAAAATATAAAATAGTTAGAAAAAGATTTCTAAGGGGAAATATAGACATCAAGTATAAACCTGGATTTTATCTTATGTTAAGAAATTTTGTTAAGCTAATTAAAAGAAAAACTAATTCAACAGTTAACTTTGATGAATATTTAAAAACAGTTAAAATCATTAAAAAAATATATGAATAAAATTTGCCTTATTGGATTTGGCAACATCGGTTTTAGGTACTTTGAATCAATTTTAAAATTAAAAGAAAAAATTGAATTATATATTGTTGATAACAAAGATCCTTATAAAAAAGGATCTGAATTTTTAAAAAAAAATAATATAAAAAGAAAAATTTTCTTCTTTGATAACATTAAAAAAATTACATTTAAAAACTTTGATTTAATAATTATTGCCACAACAGCAAATGATAGATTAAAATTAATAAAAGATATTGATAAATTATTTTTTTATAAAAATATAATAATTGAAAAACCTTTAACTCAGAATGAATCAGATTTGAACAAATTAACAAATCATATTCCAAAAAAAAGCTGGGTTAATTTAAATAGAAGTAGTTTTAAAATTTATAGATATATAAAAAAAAAAATTGATTTAAAGAAAAATACTAAAATGAAAGTTGAGGGAAATAATTGGGGAATTTGTTGTAATTGCCTATATTTCTTAGACTTATTTTATTTTTTGGTAAAAAAAAAAATAAGTAAAATTGAGGAAATTAAAAAACTAAAATGGGTTAAGAGCAAAAGAAAAGGATACGTTGAATTAGATAATGGAAAAATAAAGATTAATCATAATAGAAATATACTTTTTTTAGTTTCATCAAAAAACATAAATATAAAAAAATGGAATATAAGAATTGAAATAATTAATGGTGAAAAGAAATGGGAAATTTTAGAAAAAAATGATGGTATAATGTTAATCTATAACAAAAAAAAGATTTTTCATAAAGTTCCATTGCTTAGCACAAGAATGACAAATACAATTTCTAAAATTTTATCTGGAAATTATGAAAAAGTTGAATTAACTGATTTCAAGACTTCACAATTCTTGTACAAACCAATTATTAGATTTTTCTTAAAAAAATGGAAAAAAAATCACAAAAAAGCTATTAACGTTCCAATTACCTAGCTGTTTGTTGAAAACATTAAATAAATAGTTAAGTTAAAAAAAAGAAAACCAAATAACAAAATATTGTCATAATATCTTTTAAAATATTAAATTTAGTTATGTTATCTAAGTTAAAAACAATTAACCAAATTTTTTTTTCAATATCTGAAATTTTAAGAATTAATTATTTTATTTTAAGATTTAAATTTTTAGATCGTAGTAGAAAAGTTATTTTAATTTATCATCCATCAAAATTACTTACCTTAAATCATAAAGATTATTTAAGAGAGTTATTTGATAATTTTGATAAAAAATATTTGATAATTAATGCTCACCAAATAAATGCCCTTAAAGAGAGAAAATATTTCTTTTTTAGTCATATTTTTTTTTTAAGATTTGTTTTTGGAGTAAATTTATTTTTTAGCACATATGTAAGTGATATTTTTACTCCAAAATCGATTAAAGTTTATATGCACCATGATATTTATGACACCCCTTTAGTTAATGAAAAAAAATTGAAACAGCTTCATAGAAGAATACTTAAATACGATTACTTATTTTTACCTAATAAACAAAGTATTGGAATGTTTGAGAATCTATTTTCAAGATTTAATAAAGATGAAAATAAAAAAAACCCCAAAATTTTTGAAACGGGCTATTACAAGCTAGACTTTTTAAACAAGAAAAAAGAGTTAAGTAAAAAATATGAAAATAATAATATAATTATAGCCCCTACAAACTTTCTAATTTGGCCAGAATTTTGCATTAATAATTTAGAGAAAATTATTAATACTTTAATAAATAAAAAAAATTATAATATTGTATATAGACCTCATCCATCAAATTGGAAAAATCCCAAGGTATTAAATATTTTAGAAAAATTTGAGAGCTATAAAAATTTTAAATACGACAATAGTTTAGATTATTTTGATATTTATATTAATTCGATATGTATGATTACAGACTTATCAGGCACTGCCTATACATACTCACTATTTACAAAAAATCCTGTTATATTTTATTCTTATAATGAAAATATTATTAAAAATTTGAAATATGATCGATTGCATTATTTTAAGGATAGAACAAAAATAGGCTTTATAAGTAAAGATATTGAAGAAGTTACAAATTATATATCTTACATTGAAAATAATACTTCTAATAAAATTGGATCAATTAATGAATTAGAAAAAAGTTTTTTTTATTTAGGAAAGGCTAAAAATAGAATAAAAGATTTGATTAATGATATATTAACTAAATATTAGTTCGATAAATTCATAAAATCTTTAAACATATAATATATCGATAAAGCATGAAAAATAAAAATAAAGGAAAATTATTTTGGATAACTGGACTATCTGGTTCTGGTAAGACTACAATAGCTGAAAAAATTAAAGACAAAATATCAAAAAAATATGGCCAAACATTAATTATTAGTGGAGATGATTTAAGAAAAATATTTAAATATTATAAATTTTCAAGAAATAAGAGATTGCAATATGCCCTAAATTATTCAAAATTTTGCAAATATATTACCGATCAAAATATTAATGTAATCATATCTACAGTTAGCTTATTTCACAAAGTTAGAAAATGGAATAGATCAAATATTCAAAATTATTTAGAAATTTATATCAAAGCAGATATTGCTAAAATTATAAAAAAGAAAAAAAAATTTTTCTACAAAGGAAATTATAAAAATGTCATTGGAAAAAATATGAAAGCTGAATTTCCTAAAAAACCTGATATCATAATTGAAAATAATTTTAAAAGATCTTTAAATGCGTTATCAAAAGAGTTGATGAAAAAAATTAAAATCAAAAAGTAAAATTTAATAATTAATTCTATTTAATTTTAGATCTTATTAAAGCAGATAAATGATCAATAACAAATATTGTTATAAATATAAAAATTATAATTGCTGATACTCTTTCGTATTCGAACATTCTAAAAGATGATTGTAATTCATAGCCTATGCCACCAGCTCCAACAATACCCAACATTGTTGCCATTCTGACGTTTCGATCTAAAATATATAAGTTGTTTGCAACAAAAGATGGAAGAATTTGTGGAATTACCCCAAAAGATATTATTTGACTTTTACTAGCACCAGAAGATTTTAATGCATCTATAGGGCCATTATTTATATGCTCAATATCTTCAGCGTAAAATTTAGCTAAAAAACCCATTGTATGTAAACCTAATGCAAGTACCCCGGGCATTGCACCAAATCCAATAGCTATAACCAATATCATTGCAATAATAAATTCAGGTATTGCTCTAAAGAATATAACTATAGTTTTACATATTAGGTAAACAAAATAATTAGGAGCTAAATTTCTTGCTGAAAATAATCCAAGTGGAATTGATAAAACTATGGCAATAAAAGTACCAAGAAAAGCAATTTCAATAGTCTCAAACATTGCATAAACTAATTGATTTAAATTACTAAAATCAGGTGGAAGCATCCTTGATAAGATATCTCCAAAATATTCTGTAGAATCTGTAACTAATTTAATAAAATCAATTTCTAAGTCATTTACGACGAATACTAAAACAAATGAAAATATTACCATAGTGGTAAGGGTTTTCCAAGACCATTGGGGTTTTAGATAAGTCGCAAGATCTTTGTCTTTATTGTCAACTTTAAGCTTAATAACGTTCCGTTCCATATTATACGTATATTTTTTCTAAATTAGATTTGTTAATATTTTCAGATTTTTCATCAAATATAATCTTTCCATCCAAAAGACCTACTAATCTATCTGAGTATTTTTTAGCTAAATCAACTTGATGAAGGTTACATAAAATAGTTGTACCAAATTCTTTATTTATCTTTTTTAATAACGATAATATTAAATTAGCAGCTTTAGGATCTAGACTAGCAACAGGCTCATCAGCTAACAATAACAATGGTCTTTTAATTATAGCTCTTGCTATTCCAACTCTTTGTCTCTGACCACCAGATAATTCATCGGATCTGTTATAAGATTTTTCAAGTAAACCTACAGTTTTTAAAGATTTTAAAGCTTCAATTTTTTGATCTTTTTTAAATAAATAAAATAAAGACAAAAATTTATTACTAGAATTAAGAAGACCAGTTAGAACATTATTTATTGCTGATAGATTATTTACTAGATTAAATTCTTGAAAGATCATTCCAGTCTTTTTTTGAACTTCTGGAATGCTGTTATTATCTATTTTTTTGTTATCAAAGAAAATTTCTCCTCCACTTGAGGTCTCAAGTCCATTAATAGTTCTAAGTAAGGTTGTTTTGCCTGAGCCACTAGGTCCTAAAATACTTACAAATTCTCCCTTATTAATTTTTAAATTAACACCTTTTAATGCTGGACTTCCATTTTCAAAAGTTTTTTTAAGATCATTTATTTCAAGCATAATTCTATATAATTTCAACTTTTATTCTTATTTAATAATTCAATTACTTCTCTTAAAACATTGTAGTCAGAGTCTTTTACTTCCATGTAGTGAGACATTTTTCCGCCATATCCACCTATCTCCCCATGGTTATGAGCGTTTAGGACAGCTTTTTTAATTTTATCTCTATCTTCTTTTGGAATCATTTTTGAGTATGCCAATGGTGGCGGGGGAACTCTATCTGACTTATGAATAATTCTTACATCCTCTTTTTTAAAAGTTCCATCTTCCAATCTTGCTTCAAAATTTCTAGAACTCATACCACAAACATCAGATTGATTATTTAATACTGCTAATAAACATGCATCGTGACTACCGGCATAAAAAACTTTTTTAAAATGATCTTTATTTTTAATTGATAAATTAATTTTACTTAATTCTACTTGTGGAATTAAATCACCACTTGTTGATCCTATAGTGTTTAAAGATAAAATTTTACCTTTAACATCTTTAAACTCTTTTAATTTGCTATCCTTTTTAACAACAAAGTAAGTATAGTACCCTGCATCTTTTTCTCCAGGTCTAACTCCAGCAGCGAAAGCTTCAGCGCTTGCTATTTCTGCAGCCTTAACATATGTTTTTCCACCATACCAAGCAATATGAGCTCTACCAGCTCTCATTGCTTCAACAGCTGCATTATAATCTGTTACCTTAATTGTATCGATATTAAAGCCAGTAAGTTTTTCGGTGATAGTAATTAAACTTGTGTAGTCACTTTCATCACCCTTTTCACTTGCAGGTACAAACACCATTTTGTAAGATTTTGTTTCTGCGTTTAGATTTCCAGTAAATAAAACTAAAAATATTAAAAGTATGTATTTTTTTATCATAATGTGCCCTTTGGTTATCATTAACTTTGTTCGCTTACAAGTTAATTATGAGGATACATTAAGGTTAAAACAACATCGAAATTATTAAGTTTTTGTGAATTTTTTGCTAAATCCTACTAATGCTTTTTTGTAATCTTCAACAGTATCTATTTCTTTCCAACCACTTTCAATAATTACACAATGAACTTTAATACCAATATCCACTAATTCTTGAATTAAATCTGTTAGATAAGCTTTTTGAAAAATTTTTGCCCTTTGAAAAGGTTTATTCCAATAAATCTTTTTTAATCGATGGAAATGTTCTTTAAATATCTCTGTTCCGCGATTAGATAATTTTATCATACCGATAAATTCACCGTGCACTTCTTCTTTTCCAGTATTTATTTTACCGATTTTTACAACTTCATTATTTGAGTTAAATATTACATTTTCTGCTTCTGATATCGGATGATCTTTCCTTCCAACATAATAGCCTCTCCAATCAATGTCAACGACGACTGAGATATCGTGGTCGGTTTCAAGTGTTCTTTTAACAACTGTTGGATCAAACAGAATATCAGAATATGAAATAATTATGTTTCCATTAATTACATCTTCTCCATAAAAAATAGAATTTAAAATATTATTATTTTTATAATCAGGATTTTCAAAATACCTAATTCCTTTATAATTAATCTTTTCTTTTTTATAACCTCTGATTAAAGAAATATCTTTTATACCATTTTTTTTATATGCATCTACTTGTCTTTCTAATAAAGTTTTACCACCAAAATCTAACATACATTTTGGTAAATTTTCTGTATATTTTTTTAATCTGCTACCTAAGCCTGCAGCAATTATAAGAGCTTTTTTATCCTCTTTGTTAATAGCTTTATTAATTTCTTCTAGTTGAGAAACGTTCAAATTATTATTTTTAATCGAACGAATTAAAGAGATTAAATTTGGATTATTTTCAATGTATTCGCCTATGTCAGGTGGTACTTCTCCCTTGGAAATTCCGGCTAAATCATTTAAATCGTTTAAATTAACTTTTAGTAAAACGGATAACTTTTTAATTATATTTGATTTTGGAGCAGTGCGTTTTTCTTTTTCAATATCATTTAAATACGACGCAGCTATACCAATTTTCTGAGCTAATTCTCTCTGACCTAAACCAAGATCTAATCTTTTTTCTCTTACGAAGGTTCCAAAACTTTTATTAGAAATTTTTGATTTTTTCATATCGAACAAGATTGGTCTTAATTGTTCGCTAACATATTAATAAATTTAATAAAAGTATATCTATAAATTTCAAAATTCTTTTCAGTGCATAAATCAAGCCAATTGAGCTATTAGTACTGGTCAGCTACACGCATTGCTGCGCTTCCACATCCAGCCTATCAACGTGGTGGTCTACCACGGCTCTATAGGAAGAACTAGTTTTGAGGTGAGTTTCCCGCTTAGATGCTTTCAGCAGTTATCTCGTCCGTACTTAGCTACCCGGCACTGCAGCTGGCGCTACAACCGGTCCACCAGTGGTACGTCCATCCCGGTCCTCTCGTACTAGGGACAGCTCCTCTCAATTCTTCTACACGCATAGCAGATAGGGACCGAACTGTCTCACGACGTTCTGAACCCAGCTCACGTACCACTTTAATTGGCGAACAGCCAAACCCTTGGGACCTGCTCCAGCCCCAGGATGTGATGAGCCGACATCGAGGTGCCAAACACTGCCGTCGATATGAGCTCTTGGGCAGTATCAGCCTGTTATCCCCGGCGTACCTTTTATCCGTTGAGCGATGGCCCTTCCACTCAGAACCACCGGATCACTATGACCGTCTTTCGACTCTGCTCGACTTGTCAGTCTCACAGTCAGGCAAGCTTTTGCCATTGCACTCTACGAACGATTTCTGACCGTTCTGAGCTTACCTTCGCACGCCTCCGTTACTATTTGGGAGGCGACCGCCCCAGTCAAACTACCCACCATACAATGTCTTGATGCCGGATAACGGCTATCAGTTAGATGCCAAGAAAAACAAAAGAGGTATTTCACTGGTGACTCCACAAAAGCTGACGCTCTTGCTTCAATGTCTCCCTCCTATGCTAAATATGTTTTTCCTAACACCAATGTAAAGTTGCAGTAAAGGTGCACGGGGTCTTTCCGTCTAACTACGCGAACTCCGCATCTTCACGGAGAATTCAATTTCACTGAGTTGATGTTGGAGACAGCGGAGAAATCGTTACGCCATTCATGCAGGTCGGAACTTACCCGACAAGGAATTTCGCTACCTTAGGACCGTTATAGTTACGGCCGCCGTTTACTGGGGCTTCAGAAATGAGCTTGCACCCATCGCATTAACCTTCCAGCACCGGGCAGGCGTCAGACCCTATACATCCACTTACGTGTTAGCAGAGCCCTGTGTTTTTGATAAACAGTCGCTTCTCCCTGGCTTGTGCCACCTTTTCATAGTTGCCTACAAAAAGGTCTTCTTTATCCCGAAGTTACAGAAGCATTTTGCCGAGTTCCTTCAACATCATTCTCTCAAGCGCCTAAATATACTCTATTAATCCACCTGTGTCGGTTTAGGGTACGGTCTAATAATGGAGCTATTTCTTGGGACTTTTTCGCGGCAAATTCAATCCATTAAGAATTTACAACTTACAAAATCCGTCACTTCCATCTGGTTAAGGAATATTAACCTTATTTCCATCGACTACGGCTTTCGCCCTCGCCTTAGGGGCCGACTAACTCTGCGCGGATTAACCTTGCGCAGAAACCCTTGGATTTTCGGCGACGAAGTTTTTCACTTCGTTTATCGTTACTTATGTCAGCATTCGCACTTCTGATACCTCCAGGATCCCTCACGGGTATCCCTTTACAGGCTTACAGAACGTTCCGCTACCAGTTATAACTTCCTAAGAAATTATAAATCCACAGATTCGGTATATGATTTTAGCCCCGTTACATCTTAGGCGCAGAAACTCTATTAGACCGGTGAGCTGTTACGCTATCTTTAAAGGATGGCTGCTTCTAAGCCAACCTCCCGGCTGTTAAGGAATTTCCACATCCTTTCACACTTAATCATAATTTTGGGACCTTATCTGGTGGTCTGGGCTCTTTCCCTCTCGACCATGGACCTTAGCACCCACAGTCTGTCTGTTGAAGAACTACGTTTAGCATTCGGAGTTTTATTAGGTTTGGTAAGAATCTCTTCCCCCTAGCCCATTTAGTGCTCTACCTCTAAACGCATATTTATTCAACGCACTACCTAAATAGTTTTCGCGGAAAACCAGCTATCTACGAATTTGGTTGGCCTTTCACCCCTTACCACAAATCATCCAAAGACTTTTCAACGTCAACTGGTTCGGTCCTCCGGCAAGTGTTACCTTGCTTTCAACCTGCTCATGGTAAGCTCATTCGTTTTCGGGTCTAATTCATTAAACTAATCGCCCTATTAAGACTTGCTTTCGCTGCGCCTACACCTAGATGGCTTAAGCTCGCTTAATAAATTAAGTCACTGACCCATTATACAAAAGGTACGCCGTCACTCTAAAAAGAGCTTCGACTGATTGTAGGCATGCAGTTTCAGGTTCTATTTCACTCCCCTAATAGGGGTTCTTTTCACCTTTCCCTCACGGTACTTGTTCACTATCGGTCACTGAAGAGTATTTAGGCTTAGAGGGTGGTCCCCCTATATTCGAGCAAGATTTCACGTGTCCCGCTTTACTCTAGAATTTTGTCAAACATTACTTTTACGGGACTATCACCCTCTGTGGTTAGTTTTTCCAAACTATTCAAATTTTTTTAACAAAACTACTGGCCTATTCCATTTTCGCTCGCCACTACTAACGGAATCTCAATTGATTTCTTTTCCTCTGGTTACTTAGATGTTTCAGTTCTCCAGGTTGTCTTTTCAAACCTATGTATTCAGTTTAAAATTCCACATAAAGTGGAGGGTTTCCCCATTCGGAAATTTTCGGATCAAAGCCTGCATACAGCTCCCCGAAACTTATCGCAGTATACCACGTCCTTCATCGTCTTTCAGTGCCAAGGCATCCGCCACACGCCCTTAAACGCTTGATTTATGCACAGAAAAAAATTCTGTGTTGAATCAAATTTTGTTGAAATGTTCATCTATTCGAACATTTATTGATTGTTCATCTATTCGAACAATCGGATATAGATATTGATAATAATTTTTTTCACTATTTTAATAACTAAGAGTTTCAATATTTGGTGGAGGATAGCGGGATCGAACCGCTGACCTCCTGAATGCAAATCAGGCGCTCTCCCAGCTGAGCTAATCCCCCATTTAATTTGGTGGGCCGAGAAAGACTCGAACTTTCGACCCCACCCTTATCAAGGGTGTGCTCTAACCAACTGAGCTACCGGCCCCCATTCAGAAGAGAAACACTACTTTAAGAAGAGAAATGCGGGCGGTCAACATTAACCTGTATATTATTTAGAATGAAAAATTAATTTCATTCATCCTTAGAAAGGAGGTAATCCAGCCGCAGGTTCCCCTACGGCTACCTTGTTACGACTTCACCCCAGTCGCTGACTATACCGTGGTCAAAGGTTTTAAACTTTGCCTTAAGGTAGAACCAACTCCCATGGTGTGACGGGCGGTGTGTACAAGACCCGGGAACGCATTCACCGTGGCACGCTGATCCACGATTACTAGTAATTCCAGCTTCATGCACTCGAGTTGCAGAGTGCAATCCGAACTGAGGTATCTTTTTAGGATTTGCTTAACGTTGCCGTCTTGCTTCCTGTTGTAGATACCATTGTAGCACGTGTGTAGCCCAACACGTAAGGGCCATGAGGACTTGACGTCATCCCCACCTTCCTCCAGCTTATCACTGGCAGTTCTTTCAGAGTGCCCAACTAAATGATGGCAACTAAAAGTGAGGGTTGCGCTCGTTGCGGGACTTAACCCAACATCTCACGACACGAGCTGACGACAGCCATGCAGCACCTGTGTTTCGTCCGGCCGAACCGAAAACTTTAATCTCTTAAAGTCGCGACGAACATGTCAAGTGTTGGTAAGGTTCTGCGCGTATCTTCGAATTAAACCACATGCTCCACTACTTGTGCGGGTCCCCGTCAATTCATTTGAGTTTTAACCTTGCGGTCGTACTCCCCAGGCGGTGTGTTTATTGCTTTCGCTGCGACACTGAAAATAAATTTCCAACGTCTAACACACATCGTTTACGGCATGGACTACGAGGGTATCTAATCCTCTTCGCTACCCATGCTTTCGTTCCTCAGTGTCAGTAATGATCCAGAAAGCTGCCTTCGCAATCGGTATTCTTTCTAATATCTACGAATTTCACCTCTACACTAGAAATTCTGCTTTCCTCTATCATACTCTAGCTAAAAAGTTTTGATGGCAGTTCCAGAGTTAAGCTCTGGGATTTCACCACCAACTTTTTTAACCACCTACGAACTCTTTAAGCCCAGTAATTCCGAACTACGCTAGGTCCCTTCGTATTACCGCGGCTGCTGGCACGAAGTTAGCCGGACCTTCTTATTCGGGTACAGTCATTTTCTTCCCCGACGAAAGAGCTTTACAACCCAAAGGCCTTCTTCACTCACGCGGCATCGCTGCATCAGAGTTTCCTCCATTGTGCAAGATTCCCTACTGCTGCCTCCCGTAGGAGTTTGGGCCGTGTCTCAGTCCCAATGTGGCTGATCATCCTCTCAAATCAGCTATTGATCAAAGTCTTGGTAGGCCATTACCCCACCAACAAACTAATCAAGTGCGGGCTCATCCAATGGCGCATAAAGCTTTCTCCGTAAAGACTTATGAGGTATTAGCACAAGTTTCCTCGTGTTATTCCTCACCATAGGGAAGATACCCACATGTTACTCACCCGTCTGCCACTAAGTATTGCTACTTCGTTCGACTTGCATGTATTAGGCGTGCCGCCAGCGTACGTTCTGAGCCATGATCAAACTCTCAAGTTTAAAAACGGCGCACACTAGCTTCTATATAAATTCTAAGAATAAAATTTATATAATGTTGAAGTGTGTACGACAAATTTTGGTAACCTTAACCGCCCACACTTCTCTTCTTAAATTTCACGTATAAAATAGCTAATTAGGACTTAAATCCTAATAATTCACAATAATTTTATTGAGAAAGTGTGACGCTTATAGTCTAAAATATAAGTAAATCAAGGTGTAACGCAAAAAAAAGTTTAAAAAATACCTTAAAAATCAAGGGTTTTTTTTGATTTTTTTCGATTACTAAATTAATAATTGTTAATTTTATGAAATTTTATCTCTCAAAAATACAAAAGATAATCAACAAAAATATCGAGTTTTTTTTACTATTTTCACTAATAATTTTTGCTGGAATGAGCACTCAAATCTACAATTTAAATAAAGAAAAGACTTTAAGAAATCTAATTGCTTTAACCGATAATATATATTTTCAAAAAAACTTAGAGCACTTAATTGATAATCTTAAACCTAAATACAAGACAATAACACACCTTGTAACAAGAGGAGAAAATTTCAATAGTATTTTAAAAAACTATAATATTTCTAATCAAGATATTAATATAATAAATTCTAGTTTATCAAAAATTCAGCTGTCAAATAAACTCAAGATTAATCAAATAATTAAATTTACTATTGATCAGTCTAAAAATAATGAAATTATTTACCTAACATATCCAGTGTCGAAAACAAAAAAGATAGAGTTAAAAAGAAATTTTAAAGAGAATACTTTTCTTAAAAAAGAAATAGTCACAAATTTAACTAAAAAAATAGTTGTAAAAGAAGGAAGAATTGTTCATAGTTTATATAAGACAGCTGAAAATTTAAAAATTCCTATAAATTTAATAGTAGAGTTTGCAAGAATTTACGGTTTTCAAGTAGATTTTCAAAGAGATATAAGAAAAAACGATTCATTTCAGGTAATGTATGAAATCTTTGAGGATGATAATAAAAAATTATATGAAACTGGAAATATAATTTTTGCTGACCTTATTTTAAAAAATCAAAATAACGCATTATATTTTTTTAAAGATAAAAAAAATGAGGGTCATTATGACGTAAATGGAAAAAGTGTTAAAAAAGCTTTAATGAAAACTCCAATTAATGGTGCTAGACTTTCTTCTAGTTTTGGAATGAGAAAACATCCGATTGACGGTTTTAACAAAATGCATAGGGGTACAGATTTTGCTGCACCCAAAGGAACTCCAATTATGGCTTCAGGGGATGGTGTAATAGTAAGAGCTAGATGGTGTGGAGGTGGAGGAAACTGTATAAAAATAAAACACAATTCAACTTATTCAACAGTCTATGCACATATGCATAAATTTGCCAATGGAATGAAAGTTGGTCGTAGAGTTAAACAAGGTCAAGTAATCGGCTATGTGGGTTCAACAGGAAAGTCTACTGGTCCACACTTGCATTATGAAGTAATTGAAAACGGAAAAAAAATAAATTCTCAAACATTAAAATTGCCATCTGGAAAAATTTTAAAAGGTAAAAATAGAAAGCTTTTTGAGGTTGAAAGAATTAAAATGGATGTACTGAAATCTGAGCTTATTTTAGGTTTAAAATAATCTAATTATTTATTATTTGTTTTTCGTTGCTTTGCCCATCTTCTAAATTATTTTTTTTTACTTCATTTTTATCTACGCTTCCTAAATTCTTTGCAGACTTATTCTTTTCTTGTTCCTCGGTTATTCTGATAAAATGGTCAGCGTGTTGAAAATAGTTTTCGGATAGGATTTTGTCTCCGTTTGCCAAAGCTTCTCTTGCTAAATCAGTATATTTCGTGATTAACTTTGTTGCATTATGATTATTTCTTCCTGGAGCTTTTCTATGAAAACTTGAATTTGTTGAAAAATCAGATTTAAACTTGTGAGAGTCACCATTGTTTCTTTTAAAATTACGATCTCCACCTCTAAATCTTCCTCTTCTAGTATTTCTAAATGTTACCATTAAACTAATTATTATTAAATTTTAGTACTTATTATACAACGATCGTTTTTTCCGTAGTCCTTAATTATTTTATTAATATAAAATTTTTTATTTTTTAATTTCTTTACAATTTCATTTCTTTGATAGCAACCTATCTCTAAAATTAATTTACCGTTTTTTTTTATCAAGTATGACGATTTATCTATTACTTTTGTAATTTTCGAAAAACCATCACAACCACCATCCAAGGCAAGCCTTGGTTCAAAATGTGTTATGCCTTTATCCAAATATTTTAAGTCGAACTTCTTAATATATGGTGGATTAGATAAAATTAGATCATATTTACCTAAAAAAAATTTGTCAATATCTGAATTGTAAAATTTGACCCTATTATTCAGATGTTGCAATTTTGCATTAAAAGAAGCCACATTTATTGCGTTTTTCGAAATATCAATGCCAGTCCCCAAAAAATTTTTCCTCTCTTTTAAAATTGATAGCAATAAGCATCCAGATCCAGTTCCTATGTCTAGAATTTTTAGTTTTTTTCTACAATCGTAGATCTTTAATGTTTCCGCTATCAAAACCTCGGTATCAGGTCTTGGAATTAAAACATGTTTATTTACAAAATATTTTTGTCTCCAAAATTCTTTAAAATTAGTTAGGTATGCTACTGGTTCACCCTTTTTTCTCCTACACACAAGTTCATTAAAATATTTTAATTTACTTTTATTTAAATTTTCTTTTAAATTTAATAGTATATATTTTCTATCCTTATCAATAACACTCGAAAGAATTAATTCGCTATCAAGGAAGGGTGTTTTTAAATTGCTATCTTTTAGAATACTTGCTCCTCTATTAATTGCATCTTGAATATTCATTTAATTTAAAGAATTCAATTTTTCCTCTTGAGCCTGTAAGTTTAAATTTTCAACCATATCATCAAAAATTTCTCCCTCTAAGAACTCATCTAATTTATGTAATGTCAGATTTATTCTATGATCAGTAACTCTGCCTTGGGGAAAGTTGTATGTTCTAATTCTTTCGGATCTGTCACCAGTTCCTATTTTACTTTTTCTGTCCTTTGATCTTTCTTCCTCCTTTTTTTGCCTTTCTAATTCATAAATTCTTGATCTTAATATTTTTAAACCCTTTTCCTTATTCCTAATTTGTGATTTTTCGTCTTGTTGACTTACTACTATTCCTGTTGGAATGTGGGTAATTCTTACTGCAGAATCTGTTGTATTAACACTCTGCCCGCCTGGACCGCTGCTTCTAAAAACATCAACTCTTAAATCTTTTTCCTCTATTTTAACATCGACTTCTTCTGCCTCAGGCAGAACTGCCACGGTAGCAGCTGAGGTATGAACTCTTCCTTGAGTTTCAGTATCTGGAACCCTTTGAACTCTGTGAACGCCGCTCTCATATTTTAATGTTGAATATATATTTTTTCCTTTTATTGAGGCAATAACCTCTTTAAGTCCTCCAGCCTCACTTTTAGAAATACTTATTAATTCAAGTGCCCATTTTTTTTTATGACTTACTTTTTCATACATCTTAAATAAATCTGAAGCAAAGAGACTTGCCTCTAGTCCACCAGTGCCTGCTCGTATTTCAATTATAGCATTTTTTTTGTCGGCATCGTCTTTTGGGAGTAAAAACAATTTAATTTTTTTTTCATTTTTTTCATTTTTTTTTATTAACTCTTCTAATTCTTTATTTGCTAATTCTTTCATTTCTTTGTCGGTTTTCTTATCATCAACTATTTTTTCTAAATCCTTTTGATCTTCTTCAAATGAGAAATATTCCTTTATCTCATTTATGATTTCATTTAAGTCTGAATATTCTTTTGATCTTTCAGCAAAATTTTTTTTGTCAATTTCTCCTGATGAAAGTTCCTTCTCTAATAAAGAATGTCTAGAGAGCAAATCTCTTACTTTATTTTTAGGTATCATTATTTATTTTCTTCTATTTCTTTAACTTTTTTTTCTACTTGCTCTACTACTTTTGATATTATGTCTTCATTCAAAATCTTTTCTGATTGAATGCCAGAAAGATAAAGCATATTATTACCTTTGCCACCTCCTGTAATTCCAACATCAGTTAAAGCAGCTTCCCCTGGCCCATTAACTACACATCCAATTACAGATAATGTTATTGGAGTCTTTATATGAGAAAGTCTATCTTCAAGTATTTTAACAGTGTTTATGACTGGAAATGCTTGTCTTGCACAAGAGGGGCAAGAAATTATTTTAACTCCTCTATTTCGTAAATTTAATGATTTGAGTATTTCATTGCCAATTTTTACTTCTTTTGTAGGGTCATCTGACAGAGATATTCTAATTGTATCTCCGATTCCTTCCATCAAAAGTGAGCCTATTCCTATAGAAGATTTAATACTACCAGTTACAAAACTCCCGGCCTCAGTAATACCTAGATGTAATGGATAATCACAAACTCTCGAAAGTTGCCTGTACGCTGCTATGGACAAAAAAACATCTGAGGACTTAACACTTATTTTAAAATTAAAAAAATCCTGATCTTCTAAAATTTTTATATTTCTTTGAGCGCTTTCTACAAGCGCTTCAGGACAAGGTTCCTTATATTTTTCCAATATATCTTTCTCTAGAGAACCCGCATTTACACCTATCCTGATTGAACAATTGTTATTTTTTGCAGAAGAAATTACCTCCTTTATTTTTTTTTCGTCCCCTATGTTGCCTGGGTTGATTCTCAAACACTTCGCTCCATTTTCTGCTGATTCAATCGCTCTTTTGTAATGAAAATGAATATCTGCAACTATTGGAATGGAAACATGTTTAGTTATTTCTTTTAATGCCAATGTAGAATCTTTATCCGGGCAGGAAACTCTTACAATGTCAGCTCCCTCAGCAGATATATCATTGATTTGTTTTATAGTTGATTTTATATCGGTTGTTGGAGTATTTGTCATAGATTGAACCGATATTGGGTTATCTCCTCCAATAAGAACATCTCCAACCTTAATAACTTTTGTTTTTCTTCTTTTAATATCTCTGAACGGTCTTAAGCTCATCTTTATTTATTAAGTTTGAATTCTTTATGTAAGGCTATAATTGCTTTTTTAATATTTTTTTTATTTATCAAAACCGATATTTTTATTTCTGAAGTAGAAATAACTAATATATTTATATTTTTTTTAGCTAAAGCTTGGAACATTCTATATGTTACACCTGGTGTAGCAATCATTCCAACCCCAATAATTGAAATTTTTGAAACATTTTTATCAACAATTAAATCTCTAAAACTAATTTTTGAATTTTTTCTTATCAACCTTTGTGTCTTAATTAAATCATCAGACTTTATTGTAAAAGTTAGATCGGTCGTCTTTCCATCAGCTGATATATTTTGAACAACCATGTCTACATTTATCGCATTATAAGAGAGTGGTTTAAATATTGATGCAGCTATACCCGGTTTATCTTTGACTCCTAAAAGTGTGAGCTTGGCATCATTTTTAGTAAAAGAGATACCTCTAATAATTTTATTAGCTATTACATTTTTTCTTTTTGTTATTTTTGTACCGTCTTTTTTTACAAATGAAGATTTAACCTCAATATCTATTCTATTAAGTCTTGCATCTTGTATAGAAGTGGGTTGCATAACTTTTGCACCAAGTGAGGCCATTTCTAACATTTCTTCATAAGAAATAACTTTTATTTTTTTTGCCCTTTTAAAAGTATTTGGATCTGTAGTGTAAACGCCATCTACATCAGTATATATTATACATCTTTTTGCTTTAAAAAATTTTGAACACATGATTGCAGATGCATCAGATCCCCCTCTTCCTAGAGTTGTTAGTCTATCATCACTATTTATACCTTGGAAACCAGCAATAACAGGTATTCCACCGTGTCTTAAATAATCCATAATTTTTTTCTTATCAATATAAGTTATTCTTGAAGAACTATGAGCGCCTTCTGTAAATATTGGAACTTGCCAGCCCATCCAAGATCGTGACTTATACCCTATGTCATTTAGTCTTCCCGCAATCAAGGAACAGGCTATCTGCTCTCCTGATGAAACAAGCACATCATATTCTGAACTTGTAAAATTGTTTGTTATTACTTTCGATTTTTTTATTAATTCATTAGTTGTTCCACTCATAGCGGACGAGACTACAATAGGACTATAACCTTTTTTTTTATAACTTACTATTATATTGGCTACTTTCTTTATTCTTTTTATATTTCCTACCGAACTTCCACCAAACTTTAAAACTATGATTTTCATTGATAATATTTTTTATAAAAAGCTAAATATATTGATTAAATACATCTTAATTGTAATGTAACTAACAATGAAAAGTAACACAATAAATAAAAAAGAAATAGAAAAATTTTCTAAAATAGCCTCTCAGTGGTGGGATCCAAGCGGCAAATTTAAACCTTTGCACAATTTTAATCCGATAAGAATTGAATATATAAAAAATAGTATAATAAAACACTATAGAATAAAATCCTCAACTAAATCCTTGAGAAAAATTAATATTCTAGACATTGGCTGTGGTGGTGGTCTTCTATCAGAACCGATGTGCAGACTAGGAGCCAATGTGGTTGGGATAGATGCATCCAAAAAAAATATTCAAGTAGCAAAATTCCACGCAAAACAAAATAATCTTAAAATAAATTACATATGCTCATCTCCTGAAACATTAAAGAGTACCAAAAAATTTGATGTAATTTTAAATATGGAAATAATTGAACATGTAGAAGATGTAAATTTTTTTATTAAAAAAAGTTCACAATTATTAAAAAAAAATGGCTTAATGTTTATTGCAACTCTTAACAAAACACTCAAGTCATATCTTTTTGCAATCTTAGGAGCTGAATATGTTTTAAGATGGCTACCAATTGGAACACATGACTGGGAAAAGTTTGTTAAACCCGAAGAATTAATAAAAATTTCTAAAAAAAATAATTTACAAATTGAAAAATTAGATGGTTTAAAATTTGATATATTGAGAAATAAGTGGAATATAAGTGATGATAATTCAGTAAATTATATTGCGAAGTTTAAAAAGAACTAATTGTCTTTTTCACTAATCCAAGGAACGATTTCAGTTTCAATTCCCTCTTCATTTAATTCTTTAAGTTCTTGTGGTGTTGTATTTCCATAAATTCCACTTTTTGATTTTTTTTTATTTTTATAATGTATTAACCTCGCTTCATATGCAAAATTCTCTCCAACATATGTAAAATTATTCTTAATAAATTTTTGATATTCTTTAATAGTTTTTTTTATATCTGAAAATCTCTCAAACTTAATTTTTTCTTTCTTATAAGTTTTTTTATTTAAAACATTTGGAGACATTAAACTTTTTTCAACATCTAATGAATTACAATTGTAGCAGTTTATATGTTTTAATCTTTTTAATTTTTCATATTCTTTTGATGAAGAAAACCAGCTATCAAAAGTTTTACTACAAGACTTGCAAATCAAATTATACTTTATCACAATATAATATATGGTTATTTATTATTTAATTACAATATAACTTCAAGTTCTATAGTCAGCATTAATTTCGATATATTTTTTAGTAAAGTCCATTGTATAAGCGGTAAAGTTTTTTCTTCCTGTTCCCATATCAACGCTTATTTCAATTTTTTCGTTCCTCATATATTCTTTAGCTAAAATTTCGTCATATAAATTAGATAATTGACCCTTTTCAACAATTTTTATATTTCCAAATTTTATCAATAATTTATTTAAATTAATTTTAACATCTGCTTTTCCTATGGCCATTATAACCCTACCATAATTACAATCCTCTCCTGCTATTGCAGTTTTTACCAAAGGTGAATTGGCTATTGAGAATGCAACTTTTTTTGCGTCCTCTTGGGTTTTCGCATTGTTTACAAAAATAGTTATAAACTTAGACGCTCCTTCACCATCAGCTGCAATCCTTTTTGCAAGACTTAGAAGCGTTGAGTGCAAGGCAATATCAAATTCTCTAATTTTAGGATCTTTGATAGTTTTAACTATGGAATTCTTTGCAGTTCCAGTAGAAAAGATAGAAACCATATCATTTGTACTTGTATCCCCATCACAACTTATTGCATTGAAAGTTGTTTCGATATTTTTTTTTAATAATTTTTGCAGGATACCTCCTGAAAGATTTGCATCTGTAAATATAAATCCCAAGGTAGTAGCCATATTAGGAAATATCATACCAGATCCTTTTGCAAGTCCGTAGATTTTTACTACAGTTCCTCCGATCTTACACTCTTCCATTGCAAGTTTTGGTACTAAGTCTGTCGTCATTATCCCAAGCGCGGCTTTGGTCCAAATATACTTATTTTGTGTATATTTAATTTTTTCAACTAATTCTGGAATATTTTTTTTAATTTTATCTACCGGAAACTTTTCTCCGATTGTTCCTGTGCAGCTAAAAATAATTCTGTCTGGCCTAATTTTCTCTGGTTTTTCTTCATCCTTTTTTTGTTTTTCTGAAAGTCTATTTGATAACTCCTCAGCAATATCTTTTAAAGCTTGGTATCCTTTTTTCCCAGTAAAAGCATTTGCATTTCTAGTATTTATTACTAATGCGCTAATTTTTTTATTTTTTATATTTAAGTTCCATTTTATGTTTTCAGAAATTATTTTAGATTGAGTATAAACGGATGCATACTCTGCACCATTTCTAAAATAAAACATTACTAAATCATCTCTTTGGTTGTTGTATAAGTTTGCCGAAATAGTTGAGATTGAAACCCCATCAAGATGATCCAAGTCTTGAAAGTCCCCTAATTTTGACTTCTTGCTGTCTGATCTAAAAAAATTACCAAAGTTTGTTGCCATACTATTTAAATTAGTTATTTAATACCTATATATTTAATATATTAAAAATATATATCAAAAAATAAGATGTTAAATCCTGTAAAGTTTATATCAAAATTTTTCAAATCAGGTAATAAAAGAGAACTTGATAAAATTCAAATAGTTGTTGAAAAAGTCAATAAATTAGAAGAAGAAGTAGCTAAACTAAAAGACGAAGATTTTCCAAAAAAAACAGAAGAGTTTAAAATTAAAATAAAGAACGGAGAAAGTTTAAACTCTATTTTGCCTGAAGCTTTTGCGCTAACAAGAGAAGCCTCAAAAAGAACAAGAGGCGAGAGGCACTACGATGTTCAAATTATTGGGGGGATAGTTTTACATGAGGGAAAAATTGCAGAAATGAAAACAGGTGAGGGCAAAACCTTAACTATAGTTCTCGCTGCTTATTTAAATGCACTAATGGAAAAAGGAGTACATATAGTCACTGTCAATGATTATCTTGCAAAAAGAGACTGCGAGGATATGGGTAAAATTTATAATTTTCTTGGTATGTCATCTGGATTCATAAATAATGGGCAAGATGATTATACAAGAAAAAAAAATTATAACTGCGATGTAACATACGCTACAAATAGTGAATTAGGATTTGATTATCTCAGAGATAATATGTCAATAAATATTAATCAAATAGTTCAAAGAGAACATTATTTTTCAATTGTTGATGAAATTGACTCTTGTTTAATTGATGAGGCTAGAACCCCACTTGTGATTTCTGGTGCAGCTGAGAACAAAACTGATAAGTATCTTTCTGTAGATAGACTTGTTAAAAAATTAAGATCAGAGGATTATGAAATCGATGAAAAAGATAAAAACGTTTTATTAACGAATAAGGGTATTGATAATGTTGAAAAAATTTTTATTAACGCTGGTGTTTTAAAAAATAATAATTTTTATGACCCAGAAAACTTAAATTTAGTTCACCATGTAAATCAAGCGTTAAGAGCAAATCATTTATTTGAAAAAGGAAGAGATTATATTGTTAAAGATGGTTCTCTTAAAATTATTGATGAACTAACTGGAAGAATCCTTGAGGGAAGAAGATACGGTGATGGATTACATCAAGCTCTTGAAGCAAAAGAGAGAATAGATATACAAGTAGAAAATCAAACCCTGGCTTCAATCACTTATCAAAATTACTTTAAGCTTTATTCTAAAATTTCTGGATGTACTGGAACCGCTTCGACCGAATCAGAAGAGTTTTTTGAAATATATAGTTTAAATGTCGTTAGCATACCTACTAACAAAAAAATGATTAGAAAAGATTGGAACGATATGATTTTCCGAACATTTAAAGAAAAAGATATTGCGATTATTAATAAAATTAAAGAGTGTAATAACAAAGGCCAACCACTTCTTGTTTTTACAGCTAGCATTAACAAATCAGAGCATTATTCTAGTTTACTAAAAAAAAATGGCATTAAACATATTGTACTAAATGCAAAAAATCATGAAAAAGAAGCTGAAATAATCGCAAATGCAGGTACAAAAAATTCGATAATAATTACAACTAGTATTTCTGGAAGAGGAGTTGATATTAAATTAGGAGGAAAACAAAACTTAAATAATGAAAAAAAGGAAATCAAATCTTTAGGAGGTTTGTTTGTAATAGGAACAGAAAGAATGGAGTCTAGAAGAGTTGATAATCAAGCTAGAGGTCGATCAGGACGTCAAGGAGATGAGGGTAATTCAATTTTTTATGTAAGCTTAGAAGACGATTTAATGAGAATATTTGGCTCTGAATCAATGAATAATATTTTAGAAAAGCTTGGTTTAAAAGATGGAGAAAGTATTGAACATCCATGGATAAATAAGGCTTTAGAACGTGCACAACAAAAAGTAGAGTCCCGAAATTTTGATATTAGAAAAACTTTACTTAAGTTTGACAACGTTTTAAATGATCAGAGGCATGTAATTTTTTCACAGAGAGATGAAGTTATTAAAAGTGATAAAATATTTGATTACTCAAATGATTTTTTATCTGAAATAATTGAAAAATTAATTCAACTTAAAAATAAAGAGATAGGTAGTTTAAAAAACAGTGATTTTAATAGTGGTTTAAGATCATTGATCGGTAAAAGTTTTTCAGAGGATGAAGTACAAATTTTAATTCAATCTAAAGATAAAGAATTTGAGAAAAAAATCAAAGAAAAGTTCAATGAAAAAAGAAACGAAAGAATAAAACATCTTGCTCCAGAGGAAGCCAAAGAATTTGAAAAAAAAATCTTTTTACAAACTATTGATTTAAATTGGAAATCTCATATTCAATATTTAGAACAATTAAGACAAGTGATTGGGCTAAGATCTTATGGTCAAAGAGATCCTTTAATTGAATATAAAAAAGAAGCTTTTAATCTATTTGAAAATTTATTAAATAAACTTAAAACAGATTTAATCACTATTTTAATTAATTTGACAATTATTGAAAAAAAACATGAAGAAGTTAAACCAGCTAAAATAAACCCTAAATATATTAGAAAAAAAATGAGTAGAAATGAAAAATGTTTTTGTGGATCAGGAAAGAAATATAAATTTTGTTGTGGCTCTTTATAAAATTAAATAGAGAATTATAGAAGAGATAATTAATGCTCCAAATAAAGTTATTTCTTTTTTAAATGAAATAATTAATTTTTTTAAATTTTCAATGACATTTGTTTGCATACTTAATGAGTTTTCTTCGCTAGATTGTTTTATAAAACCATCACCTCTTCCAATCGATAAAAATTTATTTTTTCTATGATTTATAATTTCCTCTTTAGTAAGATCTTTAAAAGAATCCAAACTTTTTTCTATAGAATTTTTAACATTCTCTAAAGTAAGCTCTCTATCTCTATGTGCTCCACCAGCTGGTTCCTCAATAACTTCGTCTATTACTTTTAAGTTAAAAAGATCTTTAGCAGAAAGCTTCATTGCCTTTGCAGCCTCTAATGTTTTTGAAGCATCTCTCCAAAGAATAGTTGCACATCCCTCAGGTGATATTACTGAGTATATTGCATTTGATAACATTAGTACTTTACTTGATGAAGCTAATGCTACAGCTCCCCCCGATCCTCCCTCACCAATTATAACAGATACGGTTGGCACTCCCAATTCCATACTGCACTCGATAGTTTTTGCTATAGCTTCAGCCTGTCCTCTTTCCTCTGCACCAACACCTGGATAAGCACCAGGTGTATCTATAAAAAAAAATATAGGTATCTTAAACTTGTCGGCTAATCTCATTAATCTTATTGTTTTTCTATAACCTTCAGGTCTCATCATTCCAAAATTTCTTTGAATTCTTGAGTCTAAATCATCCCCTTTTTCTTGACCAATAACTAAAACCGATAAACCTTTAAATTTTGCAAAACCTGCTAATACTGATTTATCCTCGCCATAAAACCTATCACCCGATAAAGGTATAAAATCCTCGAACAAATTATCTATAAAAAATTTTGATTTTGGTCTATCCTCATGCCTTGCAACTAATGTTGTTTGCCAAGGGTCCAGATTTGAGTATATTTGCTTTAACTTTAGGTCAATTTCCTCCTGAATTTTAGAGATTTTATCAGTGTCTACTTCGGAAATTCCCTCATTGTTAAAAGGATCTTTCAGTTTGTCTATTTCGCTTTCTAAGTTTTTTATTTGTTGTTCAAAGTTTAAGTAGTTTCTCATTTCTCATATAATAATATTTATAAAGTAAAAATGCTAATAAAATAATGAAAATTTATAATTGTTAATAATAAATTGACTGATTTAGAACCAAAAAGATATATTATGCAATAAAAACTATTAAACAATATATAATTTTAATGAAAGAAAAATACTTAAAAATAAAAGATCTATCTATATCAAAAAAATTAATAAGTTTTATTAATAATGAATTATTACCAGGAACTAAAATAAATAAAGAAAAATTTTGGAAAGGTCTTAGTAAATATGTTAATGAACTTTCTCCTATAAATAAAAAATTGTTAGAAAAGAGAGAAAGATTACAAAAAAAAATTGATAGATGGCACAAAGATAGAAAAGGTGAACAGTTTAATTTAAAAAAATACACAAAATTTCTAGAAAAAATTGGTTATTTATATAAATCTAAAGCTAATTTTAAAATTAAAACTAAAAATGTAGATAAAGAAATATCAAGCATATGTGGTCCTCAATTAGTTTGTCCAGTATCTAACGCCAGATTTTTACTAAATGCAGCAAATGCCAGATGGGTAAGTTTATATGACAGCTTGTATGGAACAGATATAATTCCTGAAACCCATGGTGCACTAAAAGGTAAAACTTATAATCCAATAAGAGGAAAAAAAGTAATTAATTATGTACGCGATTTATTAGATAAATATATACCTCTTAAAGATAAAAGCTGGAAAGAATTATCAACAATTCCTGAAATAAAAAATAATAAAATTAATTTAAATTTAAAAAATCCTAATCAGTTTGTGGGTTATAACAAAAAATCAAATAAATTATCTTCACTTTTATTTATAAATAATAATCTTCATATTGATATTTTATTTGATCAATCTGGAAATATGGAAATAAACAATCCAGAAGGTAATCAAGATATTTTAAAAATACATGATGTAATCTTGGAGTCTGCTGTTTCAACTATTTGCGATCATGAAGATAGTGTAGCGGCTGTAGATGCTGAAGATAAAATTGTTGGTTATAGAAATTGGTTAGGATTAATGAAACTAAATTTAAAATCAGAGTTTACAAAAAAAAATAAAAAAATTTACAGAAAATTAAATCCTGATCGAAATTATATTTCTACGAAAGGTAAGAAAATCAAGTTGCATGGAAGATCCTTGTTATTGAATAGAAATGTAGGTCATTTAATGACCACTCCTGCAATTCTTTTAAAGGATGGTTCAGAATGTCCAGAAGGCATACTTGATGCTTTTATAACATCTCTAGCATGTATACATGATTTTAAAAGAAAAGGAAATTCTAGAGTAAATTCAATTTATATTGTCAAACCAAAAATGCATGGACCTGAGGAATGTTCTTTTACAAATTTAATTTTTGAAAAAGTAGAGAAAGTTTTAAATCTAAAAAAAAATCAAATTCTTTGTGGAATTATGGATGAGGAGAGAAGAACCTCTGTTAATCTTAAAGAATGTATTAGAATTTTGAAAAATAGAGTTTTCTTTATCAATACCGGTTTTTTGGATAGAACTGGCGATGAAATTCATACTTCAATGGAAGCTGGCCCAATGGTTTTTAAAGGTGAAATGAAATCATCAAAATGGATATCGGCATATGAAAATAGAAATGTTGATATAGGCCTTTCATGTGGTTTTTCAGGTAAGGCACAAATAGGAAAGGGTATGTGGGCGATGCCAGATTTAATGAAAGATATGATGAAACAAAAAATTGTACACCCTCAATCAGGAGCTAATTGCGCATGGGTGCCTTCACCAACAGCTGCGGCATTGCATGTTCTTCATTATCATGAAGTAAATGTATTCAATAAACAAAAAAAATTATCAAAAAGAAAAATTGCAAAACTTTCTGATCTTTTAACCATACCAGTTGATGATAGAAGCAACTGGTCAATGGAGGATATTACAAAAGAGTTAAAAAATAACGCTCAAGGAATTTTAGGATATGTTGTTAGGTGGGTAGATCAATCTGTTGGTTGTTCCAAAGTCCCAGATATCAATGGTATAGGTCTAATGGAAGATAGAGCTACCTGCAGGATAAGCAGCCAACATATTGCTAATTGGTTATATCATGGAATATGCAGTAAGAAACAAGTTTTAGAGATTATGAAAAAAATGGCTAAGATTGTGGACAATCAAAACTTAAAAGATCCTAGCATGAAAGGACAAGCGCCATATCAAACAATGTCGGGTAACTTTGATCGATCAATAGCTTTTAAAGCTGCCTGTGATTTGGTTTTTCATGGAAGATCACAACCCTCTGGCTATACAGAGCCTATTCTTCATCTTAATAGACTTCTTAAAAAAGATTAATCAGTTTTATTGCTTACTCCATTTCTATATTTAAAAGCAGAAAACAATGTGCCGTCATCTAAGCTCTCAATTTCTCCACCAACTGGCAAACCTTGAGCAAGTTTTGATACTTTAACATTAATACCCTTTAAACTATCGTTGATATAATATGCAGTTGTCATTCCTTCAACAGTTGCACTAGTTGCAATAATCACTTCCTCAATATTACCTTTTTTAACCCTCTCAACTAATGAATTAATCAATAAGTCCTCTTTTCTTTTTCCAACTGAGGAAACTGTCCCTCCTAATATATGAAAATAACCTTTATAAATATTTGAGTTTTCAATTGACCATTGATCTCCTATTGACTCTACAACACAAATTTTATTAAATTTTTGATTAGTATTTTCACAATTATAACAACCATCTAGATTAGATTTTAAAGTTCCGCAAGATTTGCATCTAGAAACATTTTTAAATACTTTTGCGAGTGCATTTGCAGTTGGTTTTAATATTTCTTCTCTATTATTTATTAATTTTAAAACTATTCTCTTTGCTGATTTTGGTCCTAAACCTGGTAACTTTGATATGAGTTTTACTAATTCCTCTATTTCATTAATGTTTTGCATATATTTAAAGTGGCCACTTAAATCCAGGAATTCCGAATCCTCCTGTTGCTTTAGAAATTTCTTCAGAGGTTTTAGATTTTAATTTTATTTTTGCATTATTATGTGCAGCCATTATTAAATCCTCTAATATTGCTTTTTCTTCTTTTAAAGTTTCTAGGGAAATATCAATTTTGATAATCTCACCATCACCATTTAAAATTACTTTAACAGAGTTTGATCCAGATATTCCTTCAGCAGTGATATTCTTAATTTTTTCTTGGCTTTCTTTCATTTTCATCTCAAGTTCTTTAGCCTTGGAAAGAATTTTAGAAAAATCATTCATTATTTTCACCTTTTACAATTTTTACATCGGTAATTTCAGCATCAGGGAAATTTTCCAAAATTTTCTTAAAAATAATGCTGTCTTTACTTTTTTCAAAAATATTTTTTTTTATGTAAATTTCTTTTTCCTTTATAGATGGGCTTCCTTTTTCTTTTGAAAGTGTGATAATCCATCTTTGTTTGGTCCATTCGTATAATTTTGAGGATAATACTTTTATAAATTCTTTATCCAAATCATCATTAAAGGAAATTTCTATTCTTTGTTTTTCAAAACTTACAAGGTTAACATTTTTTTCTAATTCATATTTTAATTTTACTTCTTTTTTTATGATACATGTCTCCAAAAGTTCTTTAAATGAATTTATCGAATATTCTTTTACATTTTTTTCCTTTGGATATGATTCATCTAATTTTTTTTCTTGAGTAATATTTTTAATTTGTCCTATAGTTTTATTATTTAAGTCTGAAAATTCATCATTTTTTAATGTAGGTTTTTCATCTGAAATAACATCCTTTACATATAATTTATTCTCTAAATTTTCTGTATTTTCGGAAGTATTATTTATTTTTGTTAAATGAATTAATCTAATTAAAAACATCTCAATAGACAAATTCTGGTTAGAAACAATATCTAATTCGCCCAATGTTTTTACAGTAAATTGCCAAAATAAAAGTAAAGTATTTTGTTCAATCTCGTTAGATAATTTTTTTATTAATTTATATTCTTCATCATTTAGAGAAAAATTATTACCATCTATCGTAAGAGAATTTATATTTTTAAAATAGTAAAGTATTTCTAGAAAATCACTTAAAAATATTTTTGGCTCAATTCCTTGATCAAAAATTGATCTATAAACTTTTAAAACATCTTTTTCTTTACCCAAAAATATTAAATGAAATAAATTTATTAGTTGGGATTTATCAAAATATCCAAAAATTTTTTTTGCTTTGTCTAAATTAAATTCTTCACCTTCTTCTAGGCTTATTAGTGCTCTATCTAAAAGTGAAAGCGCATCTCTAACTGAGCCTTCTGAACTTTTTACAATAAGTTTTAATGCTTCATCAGTTATTTTTCCTTTTTCTTTTTCTTTTATTTTTTTTATAAATTCAAATAATTCTATAGATTTTACTCTTCTTAAATCAAACCGTTGGCATCTTGATATTACTGTAACTGGGATTTTTTTTATTTCAGTTGTTGCAAAAATAAATTTTAAATATTCCGGTGGTTCTTCTAAAGTTTTTAACAAAGCGTTAAAAGCTTGTTTGCTTAGCATATGAACTTCGTCAATAATAAATATTTTATACTTTGCTGTTGTAGGGCCATATCTCGAAAATTCAATTAAATCTCTAACATCATCAACTCCTGTTTTGCTTGCAGCATCCATTTCTAAAACATCAATATGGTTTGAATTTGAAATTGCTTTACAATTTTCACAAAGATCAGCTTTGCAAATATTATTAAAATCTTTTTCACAATTAAGAGACTTTGCAACTATTCTTGCGATAGTAGTTTTACCAACTCCCCGAATACCTGTAAATAAGTATGCATTTGGAACTTTATTAAATTTTATTGAGTTAATAATTGTTTCAGCAACAATATCTTGGCCAATCAAATCTTGAAAAACTTGTGGTCTATATTTTAAAGATAAAACTTTTAAATTTTTGTTCATATTAAGCAGGAGGCTAGAACCTGAATAACTGTCTCTACGATTGCTTCTGTTAAGATCTAGTCGGGTTCAAGCAGCATTCACCTCTAGCCTCCAAAAGTATTATAACAGTAATAATTTCATTTCTACAATATTATAAGTATTTGAAAAATTAGTTATCTCTAAATTTATCTGCAGGAAAAACACCTAGAACGTGAAAATCTTCACAATGTAGTCCAAGTTCTTCTAGTGATTTTTGTACTTTGGAATCTTCAATATGACCATCTAAATCACATAGAAAAAAATATGAAGAAAAAGAATTTTTTTCTGGATAACTCTGTAATTTAGTCAAATTAACTCCATTAATTGCAAAACCCCCTAATGATTGATAAAGAGCGGCGGGTTTACTTTTTAATTTAAATAGAAAGGATGTTATATATTTCCCTTTTCCAAATTCTGGTTGTAAAATATTTTTTCCCATTATCAAAAAGCGAGTAACATTCCCCTTTTCATTTTCAATATTATTGGCAACTATATCTAATTTATAGATCTTTGCGCTTAGTTTTGAGGCAATAGCTCCATCATTTTTATTATTATTTTTTGCAATTAGAGCAGCTGATCCGGCTGTGTCTGCTCTAACATTTTCGCTTATGTTATTTTTTTTTATAAATTCTGAACATTGAGATAATGCTTGAGCATGTGAATAAACATTTTTAATATCTTTAAGTTCTGATCCAGGAAGTGCTAATAAATTATGTTCAATTTTATGAAAATGTTCAGCATGTATATTTAGCCTATGTTTAAAGATCAAGTATTCAATTCCTATATTGCCTGTAATTCTATTTGACTCAGGTATGATTATTTTTAAGTTTTTGTCCTCTTCTGCCCGTCTAAAACACTCATCAAAAGTTTTACAAGCTACAATTTCTGCATTTGAATAAAGTTCATTTGCAGCTAAATGAGAATAAGCACCTGGAGAGCCTTGATAAAGTATTTTCATTTTATGACTTATATTCCATTATTTTTTTTAAGGCTAGATAATCTTCCTCAGTATCTATGCTTATAGGACTGGATTTAGCTAAAGCCACATTAATTTTTATACCATTATCTAATGCTCGCAACTGTTCCAATCCATATTTGATTTCACTTTTCGTTTGATTTAGATTTACAAATCTTTCCAAAACACTTACTCTATAAATGTAAATTCCAATATGATGATAAATATTTTCTCTAATATTTGAAAAATTTTTTCTTGAAAAATTTGATGCTATAGGAAAATTTTTATCAGAAAGTTTTTCTTTTAAGGAAACTTTTACAATATTTTTGTTTGATAATATTGATTTATTTTTAATTTCCGTTGCCAAGGTTCCAAAATCCGAGCCACTATTTATCATTAAATTATTTAAATTGATTATGTCTTTCACATCTATATTTGGTTCATCGCCTTGTAGATTAAGAATGTAGTCAACATTCTTTATTTCAAGTTTTTTAAAACCCTCAAATATACGATCACTCCCTGATTTATGCTTATCGCTTGTTAAAACAGCTTCTCCGCCATTTTTTTTTACTTCTATCATAATTTCATTATCTTCTGTACAAACTATAACCTTTCCAATGTTCGTTCTTTTTGCTTTATTAAATACATGCGAAATAATTGGTAAGTCATTTATTCTTAAAAGTGGTTTTCCTGGTAATCTTGTAGCTGACATTCTAGATGGAATTAAAATAATTGTATTTGGCATTATTGAATAATTTTTAAATTAATTATGCGTCTAACGGACGCAAATTAACAGTTTAAAAAATAAGTAATTTTCAATTTATTATGTTATACGTCAAGTAATTATAATTAAAATGGATTCATTCGAAATAAATAAAATTATTACAGCAATTTTATTGGTAGTTTTACTGGTTTTTGGAGTAGGAAAAATATCAGACATAGTTTTTGAGGTAAAGAAACCTGATGTTGAAGGTTATAAAGTTGAAGTTAAAACTACTGATTTATTAAAAGCTAAAGCCAGCTCTGAAAGTCAAATAAATATTGCTACTTTGTTGGCCATGGGCGATATGGAGCATGGGAAAAAAGTTTTTAAAAAATGTGCTGCATGTCATAGCATTAAGCAAGGTGGTGGAAATAAAATTGGTCCTAAACTTTGGAATGTAATGTTTAGACCAGTAGGAGCAGTGACTGATTATAAATATTCAAAATCTTTATCAAATTATAAAAAGGAATGGAATTGGGAAGAAATGAATGGTTTTTTGATCAAACCATCCACATGGATTAAAGGAAACAAGATGGGTTTTGCAGGACTCAAAAAAGAAAAAGATAGAGCTTCAGTCATTTTATATTTAAATCAAAACAGTGATAGCCCAAAAGCCTTACCTTAATTTTTCAAAACAATATAAAAGAATACTTTTTTGAACGTATATTCTATTTAGCGCTTGTTGAAAAACTTTACTTTGTTTCCCTAAAAATACGTCATTGGATACTTCAGAACCTCTTGGCAAACAGTGTAAAAAAATTGCATCTTTTTTTGCATAACTCATTACAATTGAATTTACTTTATAATTTTTAAATTCTTTTAATTTTTTGTGCTTGTTCAATTTATCATTCATAGAAATAACCTTATCAGTAAAAATCACGTCACTTCCTTTTGCTGCATCTTTACTATTATAAAATATTTTAATTTTTCCTTTATTTTTTTTTGCCCAATTTAATAGTTTCGTATAAGGTTTATATTTTTTGGGGCATCCAATATTTAACTTAAATGAAAATTTTACTGAAGCTTCAATCAAACTATTGAGAACATTATTCGAGTCTCCAATCCAACAAATTTGCAAGTTTGAGATTGGTTTTTTTTTTATTTCTTCGATCGTGAAAACATCAGATAAAACTTGCGTTGGATGTGAGTTAGGAGATAATCCATTAATTAAGGGAATTGTCATATTTTTTTTTAAGATTTCCAACTTTCTTTCACTGTCTGTTCTAAGCATAAATGCATTTCCAAAAGTAGAAATAATTTTTGCAGTGTCGGCTAAACTTTCTCCTCCTTTGCTTAAATGAAGTTCATCAGGGCGCAAAGTGAGAGCTCCACCATTAAGTTGTTTAATTGCGATATAAAAACTTAACCTTGTTCTTAAGCTAGATTTTTCGAACATTTGAATTAACAGTTTTCCTTTTAAGGGAGAGTCTTTATCAGATTCTAAAGTATTAAAATTTTTTCTTTTTATTTTTCTTTTTTTAGCATCTAAAATTATTTTTTTTAATTCTTTACTTGGAATATCTCTAATATTTATAAAATGTTTCATTAGATTTAAAATTTTTTACAGACTTTTCTAATAATTTTCACTGCAATATTTATTTCTACCCTTCGAACATTGAGAGGTGGAAGTATTCTAACTACATTTTCTGATGCCTTTATTGTTAGCAACTTATTAAGTTCTAGCATTTTAATAAATTTCTTTTGATCTTTAAATAATTGTAGTCCTATTAGTAAACCTTTGCCTCTTACCTCTTTTACTATTTTTGGAAAATCTTTTTGTATTTTTATCAGTTCAGAGATAAAATACTTAGAGGATTTCTCAACATTTCTGAGAAAACCTTTTTTAAAAATTTGTTTCATCACCTCTAATCCAACCGCACATGCATTTGGGTTGCCCCCAAAAGTTGACCCGTGACTTCCAGGTATCATTGCACCGGCAACTTTTTTTGTCATTAAAACTGCCCCTATAGGGAAGCCTCCTCCTAATCCTTTCGCAATTGGGACAATATCAGGTTTTATTTTTGCATATTCAAAAGCAAAAAACTTCCCGGATCTTCCTACACCACATTGAACTTCATCTAAAATTAATAAGATTTTCTTTTTATTACAAATTTTTCGTAAATCTTTTAAACACCAATCAGGTATAACTTTAATACCTGATTCTCCCATTACTGTCTCAATCATTATTGCAGCTGTTTTTTTTGTAATAGCTTTTTTTAAACCTTTATGATCGCCAAAATTAAAATGATCAAACCCTGATATTTTAGGTCCAAACCCTTCAGTCATTTTTTTTGATCCACTTGCGAAGATTGTAGCTAGAGTTCTTCCATGAAAGGAATTTTTTATACAAAGAATCCGGTTTTTTTGAGGTTTTCCAATTGAATAAAAATATCTTCTTGCTGCCTTTATTGCAGCCTCAGTTGCTTCAGCGCCACTATTTTGAAACATTACATAATCTGCAAAAGTTTTTTGTTTTAATATATTTGCCAGTTTTTCTCCTTCAGGAATAATAAATGCGTTTGAAACATGCCAAACTTTTTTTGCTTGATTATTCAATGCATTAATTAAATAAGGATTTGCATGACCTAAGGAATTTACCGCTATACCCTGTACGAAATCTAAATATTTTTTTCCACTTGTAGAATAAAGGAAGCTTCCTTTTCCTCTTTTAAAAGCAATTTTTCTTCTGTTATAATTTTTAGCTAAAGCACTCATTATAAATTATGATTTAATTTTATAACCTTTTTTAAATAGATAAAAAGCTAAATACCACATACAAATCGATAGAAAACTTAAATAAACTAGACCAAAAATAACTGATCCATCAGATTTTCCTAAAAACCCAAATCTAAAACCATCGATTATATAAAAAAAGGGATTCATTAAACTTATATTTTTAAAAAAAACTGGAAGCTTATCGATTGTAAAAAAAGTTCCGCTTAAAAAAGTTAGAGGAGTGACAATAAAATTAGTTATTGTGGCTGTATGGTCAAATTTTTCAGCCCAAAGACCTGTTATAAAGCCTAGGGAGCCAAGAATGAAACATCCTAAAAATCCAAAAACCAGTATATAAACAAAATTATAAAAGTTGAGATCTACTACTACTGAAAAAACTAAAATCGAAATAATTGCAATAACAATACTTCTTGTTACAGCTGCCAAAATTATTGACAGCGTAACTTCTGAGGCTGATAAAGGCGCATAAAGCATGTCGACAATATTACCCTGCATTTTGCTTATCATTAATGAGCTAACTGAATGACTAAATGATTGACTTATTAAACTCATAATTATTAGGCCAGGGGCAAGAAATTCTATAAATGAAAATCCTAAAACCTCTCCTCTTTCATTGCCTAACGCTAAAGTTAAAACCGAAAGAAAAAGTAAACTTGAAACGAGTGGAGATAGCAATGTCTGAGCCCATACAACAAAGAACCTACTACATTCTTTGTAAAATAAATTAATAGCTCCTACCCAGTTAATTAAACCAAATCGTCTTACTCCAACTTTATATTTATTTTGTAATTCAACCATAAGTGATAATTCATATAGTTTTTTTTCAAATTTTGTTAATAAAACAAAAATTTTACTTGTTTTTTTTGCTTTGTTATGAGTATCTCTATATAGTAGATTAATAATTTTAAAGCACTAAATGTAGTACTTATGAGTTGGACAGAAGAAAAAGTTGCAAAACTAAAGGAGTTATGGGGCAAAGGAAATACCGCCAGCCAAATAGCAGAAATAATAGGCGGTATAAGTAGAAACGCGGTTATTGGTAAAGCTCATAGATTAAATTTATCTGCAAAAATAAAAACCAGAACTGCTTCCACGGGTCATAAAAATTTAGATTCAAATGATCAAAAAAATATAATTAAAAAGAGGGGTAGAAGAAATAAATTTAGATCTCTTATCATTGAAAATGACTTTGAGCCAGAAAATCCAAAACAACTTGAAGAGTTGGATGAAAGTGTTTGCAAGTGGCCAATTGGTCATCCAAACGAAGATTCGTTTTATTTCTGTGGCAGAAAATCGCTAAAGGATTTTTCTTATTGCAAACTTCATTTATTGTATGCTTTCCAACCAAAAGGTAAGAAAGAGGACGCTGGAGATAAGGAAGAGGAAATACCTCAATTTATCGAAAAAAAAATAAAATCGGCCTGAATTAAATAATCATTTTTTATTTACTTTGTTTTTTGAATTATCTCGAAATTTTTTATTTTCATTTTTAGCAATCAAACCTCTTTTAATAGCTTTTGTTGCTAAAAAAATAACAAAACAAAGAATTAGAACTACTAAGAAATAAATAAAGTAAGAAATCATTAAAATATTCAGTATTTTAGATTATTTCATTATTAATATCAAAAAATTATTTTTTTCTTGAAAATTCTCCGCCTTTTTTCCACATATAACAATACTTTTCTACTTCCTCATTAAAATACTTTAAGTTTTTAAAACCTATATCTAAATTAGTTTTATATTTTCCTGACTGAATATTATCGTACTTAAGAAGCCTAATTTGATCCAAAGTTATCAGAGGAGATGGAAAAAATTGGAAAAAAATTGCTGACAACTTTGCAATTGATATTGGCATAGGAATTAATAGTCTTTTTTTATCGATTAGTTTAAGTAATCTTTGCAAAATTTCTTTAAAGGAAATAACTTCAGGCCCAATACATTCTAATGTCAAAGAATTAATATTTTTGGAAATTGCATAATAGATAATTTCAGCTAAATCAGAGCAATGTATAGGTGAAAATTTTGTACTACCATTATAATATAGAGGGAAAAAGGGAAGTAAACTTAACAAGCTCATAAAGTTTGTTGTGAAATTATCATCAACAGAATAAACTATTGATGGTCGAAAAATTACAGCTTTGGGAAAGTTTTTTTTAATATTTTTTTCTCCATTTAGCTTACTATTTGCATAATTAGAATCGATCGAATTTTCAATTCCTAGAGAAGACAAATGAATAAACTGTTTAATACTATGTTCATTGGATATTTTGGATATTAAATATGGAAATTTAGAATGAATATTCTCAAAATTATTTATTTTGTTTTTTTCATATAAAATTCCAATTAAATTAATACAAATATCTGTATTGCTTATTAAAGTTCTTATTTTTTCTTCATCAAATATGCTCGCTTCAACTATATTTAAATATCCAGCGTTTGCTTGAGTTTTCAGTATATAGCCTTTTTGATGGGAATTTCTTGTTACGGCAGTCACAGTGTAATTATTTTTAGTTAACTTTCTAACTAAATGTCGACCTATTTGCCCGCTCGCGCCAAACATTAATACTTTTTTCATAATATTTACCAAAAAATAGACATTTTTGTTTTGTCTTTATATATATAAATAAAAATGAATAACATCAAAATATTTGAAAATGATTTACCCTCCGACATCGATTTAACCAAGGAGAAAATTATAGGTCTTGATAATGAGGCTCTTGGTTTAGTTCTTGGTAGAGATCCTCTAACTTTAGTACAATTGGGCCTTCAGTCAAAACAATTTTTTTTAATAAAACTTAATAGAGAAACTTATAAAGCTCCAAACTTAATAAAAATACTTAATAGCCCAACAACACAGTTTGTGATGCACTACGCCAGGCAGGATTTGTTGTGGTTAAAATATCATTTAAATGTTCAGCCAAAAAATATTTTTTGTACTAAAGTAGCTTCAAAGATAGCACGTACAGCAAGTTCCTCTCATGGATATAAAGATTTAGTTAAAGAGTTGTGTGGTAAAGATATATCAAAAAAAGAACAACAAAGCGATTGGGGTAATCCAAATTTATCAGCAAAACAGATTAGTTACGCAGCCCAAGATACAGAATACTTGTTTGAAATTAAAGATAAATTAATAAAAATGCTTATCAGAGAAAAAAGAATTGATCTATTTGAAAAATGTATGAAAGTGATACCTATATTAGTAGATATGGAAATTTCTGGATATAAGCTTGATACATTTGAACATTAGGTAATTTAATGAAGAATAGTAATTTAAAGAAAATTGCAAAAGATGTTTTGGATCTTGAAATACAAGCTTTAAAAAAATTAAAAAAATATATTAACAACTCGTTTGATAAAGCTGTAAATGCAATAGTAAAATGCCAGTCAAAAATTATCCTTTGTGGAGTAGGAAAAAGTTTTTTAATAGCATCAAAAATTTCTGCAACATTATCATCAGTGGGATGTCCGTCCTTTTCATTGTCCGCTAGTGATTGTGCGCATGGTGATCTAGGAAGTATATCAAAAAAGGATATTCTTATCTTGATAAGTAATTCTGGCGAAACCCAAGAATTAAAACCGGTTATTCAATATGCAAATAGAAACAAAATTACACTTATAGGAATCGTATCCAAGAAAAACTCTATCTTATATAAAGCTGCAGATATTAAAGTTTTTATTCCAGAGGTTAAGGAAGCTGGGCTGGGAATAGTTCCAACAAGTAGTACTACAGAGTCACTTGCACTAGGAGACTGTCTTGCGATAGCAGCTTTAAAAAAAAAAGGATTTAATAGAAAAAACTTCAAGGTCCTACATCCAAAAGGTTCATTAGGAGCTCAACTTAAAACTGTAGAGGATCTTATGATAACAAAAAAAGGAATTCCCTTTATAAATGAAAACTCAGATATGAAAAATGCTTTAAACGTAATGACTAAAAAAAAACTTGGAGTACTAATTGCAATAAATAAAAAAAAATTTACTACTGGAATCATTACAGACGGTCAAATAAGAAGATCAAGTCAAAAAAAGTAATAACCTAAAAAAACTCCTTGTAAGGAACATCATGACAAGAAGTCCTATAAGCATTGACAAAGATACACTTGCATCTAAAAGTTTATCTATAATGTCTGATAAAAAAATAACTAGCCTTTGTGTTCACAAAAATGAAAAAAAAAAAGTAACTATTGGATTATTACATCTTCATGCTTTGTTAAAAGCAAATATACAGTAAATGAACAAAAAAACTGCAGTACAATTATTGTTATCATCGTTTATTATTGTGATTTTTTTAATACTTTTTTTTAAATACTTTAATAAACAATCAGAACCAAAAAATGAAATTATTTTAAAAAAAGAAGTCACAGAGAATTTGAATCCAAAATCAAATATAATTAAAGATATCAAATATTTATCAAAGGATGATTCTGGAAATATTTATAAGATTATGGCTGAGTATGGCGAAATTAAAGATCAAAATTCTGATTTAATATTTCTTAAAAATGTAAAAGCTGAAATAATTATTTTTGATTCTGATGATATTTATATTCAATCTGATTTTGCAAAATATAATAGTAAAAATTATGATACAAATTTTTACGAAAATACAAAAATTAGTTATGCTACACATAAAATTAATTGTGAAAACCTGGACCTTTTATTTAATAAAAATATAGCAATACTTCATGAAAATATAGTTTTTAAAAATTTACAGTCTAGACTTTTAGCTGATAGATTGGAAATTGACTTAATTACAAAAAACTCTACACTTTCAATGAAAGATGAAAAAGAAAAAATAAAGATAGTCTATACTAAATAAAATGGCAATTATAAAAAAATTTAGAATCAAAAGCTTTAAAAAAAGTGCACCACTAATTTATTTTAACAAAATTTCAATATCTTTTGGAAAAAGACAAATTTTAGATGATGTAAGTTTTAAAGTTAACCCAGGAGAAATTTTAGGATTACTGGGTCCAAATGGAGCAGGTAAAAGTACAATTTTTAATATCCTCACTGGATTAATTAAGCCTGACCATGGAAGTATTTTTTTTGATGCGAAGGATGCAACTAAATTTCCAATTTATTTAAGAACAAGAAAATTTAAAATTGGCTACGTGCCGCAATACGGTGGGTATTTTAATGATTTATCATTATATGAAAATTTAAATGCTATTGCAGAAATATTAATCGAAAATAAAAATGATAGAATTTTAAAAGTTAACGAATTAATTGCTAAGTTTGAACTAGATAATGTTAGAGAGGTAAAAGCAAAATTTTTATCTGGCGGCCAACGAAGAAAATTAGTAATTTGTATGGCATTATTGGGAAACCCAAAAATTCTATTATGCGATGAAATTTTTGCAGCCTTAGATGTTCTTACTATTCAAATGTTAAAAGAAATTTTAGTCACACTACAAAATGAAAAACCTCAGATGTGTATTATAATTTGTGAACATCAGGCTAGAGAACTATTATCAGTAGTTGACAGAGCAATGATTTTATCAAACAATAAAATTATAGCTCAAGGAACCCCATCTCAACTAATTAAAAATCAGAATGCTAGAAGTGCATATTTTGGTGAATTTTTTAAATTTAATTAAAAATTAAAATGCCAAATCATGTAAATATAAACAATAAAATTAAACCATTTAAAAAAAAAATTGAGGTTTCTGGGGACAAAAGTTTATCTATAAGATGGGCTCTGCTTGCCTCACAAGCGATAGGCAAGTCAAAAGCTTACAATTTACTAAGATCTGAGGATGTTTTAAACACCTTAAAAGGTTTAGAAAAATTGGGGGTAAAAATCAGTCTAAATAAAAATTTCTGTGAGATTAATGGGGTTGGTATTAATGGATTTAATTATAAAAAAAATTTAACAATTTATGCTGGTAACTCTGGTACTTTTGGAAGGTTAATACTAGCTCTTTTGATTAAGTCTCCTTATAAAATAAAACTGACTGGAGATAAAAGTCTATCAAGAAGAGACTTTTCAAGAGTTACAAGTCCGCTAAAAGAATTTGGAGCAAACTTTTACCCTACAAACAAATCTAAACTGCCACTTTACATACAGGGAACAAATTTTGTTAGACCTATCAAATACTTTGAAAAAAAAGGAAGCGCTCAAATTAAAAGTTGCATAATGTTAGCTGCTTTGAATGCTCCAGGAGCCACAAAGATTAAAGCCAGGAAATCAAGGAATCATACAGAAATTTTATATAAATTTTTAAAACTTCCAATTAAAGTAATAAGTAAAAAAAAAATAGATTTAATTGAAATTAATGGGGAAAAGAAAATTTACCCTATTAATTATAATATTCCATCTGATATTAGCAGTAGTGCATTTTTTATTGTATTAACATTACTTTCTAGTAAATCATATTTAACAATTAAAAATGTTAATATTAACTCATCAAGAATTGGATGTATAAATATTTTAAATAAGATGGGAGCTAATATAATATTAAAAAATAAAAAAAATTATAAAGGAGAAAAAACTGCAGATATTCATATTAAATCAAAAAAATCTTTTAAACCTATAAATTGTCCAATAAAATATAATAGCAGTGCCATTGATGAATTTTTGATTATATTCTTAGTCGCGGCTAAAGCTAAGGGAGTATCTTATTTTAAGGGTTTAGATGAACTAAATCAAAAAGAAAGTCCTAGACTTAAATTAGGATCAAAAATTTTAAATATGATTGGAATAAAAACAAAATTAACTAAAAGTTCAATAAAAATTTACGGTAACCCAAATTTAGAGTTAAAAAAAAAAATTGAAATTAAAAATTTTTTTAAAGATCATAGGGTTATGGCATTTTGTGCCATAGCTGCTTTAACACTTGGAGGAAAATGGAAAATTTTTGACCCTGAATCTATAAAAACATCATTTCCCTCATTTTTTAAAATTTTAAAAAAAAAATTAGGAGCAAAAATAAATTGAAAAAAAGAAAAAAAATTATAACAGTAGCAATTGACTCACCTGCTGCTGCTGGTGCAGGAACCCAAGCAAAACTAATAGCAAAACATTATAACCTCCAACATCTTGATACTGGAAGAATTTATAGACTTATAGGGAAACTAAAATTAGAAAATCCTAAACAATTTAGTATTTCTCTGGTTAAAAAAAAAATTAATAATATAAAAATAAAAGATTTAAAAAATAAAAATTTACTATCTGACAAAGTTGCAACATCTGCGGCAAAAGTCGCGAGAAATATAAAAATTAGAAACATTGTTCATAAATTTCAACAAAAATGTGCTTATTCTCCACCTAAGAAATATGCAGGATCTATTCTTGATGGAAGAGACATAATTACTGTACAAATTAAAGATGCAACGTTTAAGTTTTTTATTACAGCGAGCCTCGAAACAAGAGCTAAAAGACGGTTTAAAGAATTTAAAAGCTTGAAAAAGAGAATATCCTATAAAGAAGTTCTAAAAAGCCTTAGAAATAGGGACAAATCTGACCGTCAGAGAAGGCATGGACCATTAAAAAAAACAAGAGATTCAATATTGATTAATACAACTAAACTTAGTAGAAAACGATGCTTTAAAAAAATAAAAGCAATTATGGATAGGAAATTAAATTCTTAATGGAAATTTATAAAGAAATCAAAACACCTGCAGCAAAAGAGTTTGAAAAATTGCTAAACAGCCAACTTTCTAAAACTAAAAATCTTGTGGAAGGTAAAATCATTGATGGAAAAATTACCAAGATAACAGATAAATTTGTCTTCCTTTTTATCGAAGGATTAAAAAGTGAACCAATGCTTGATGTAAATGAATTGAAAAGTATGGGAATGAATGAAAAAGCAAAAGTTGGAGAAAAAATTTCTGTCCTTTTAGAAAGAATAGAGGATAGAAACGGAGAAGTATTAGTTTCAGCTTCTAAGGCTCAAAAAATAAAAGGGTGGGACAAGTTAGTAGAAGCGTATGAAAAAAATGAACCTATAAATGGAAAAATTACTTCTAAATGCAAAGGTGGAGTAATAGTAGAACACTTAGACACAGGTTCACTAATGTTTTGTCCAGGATCTCAAATTTCTGATAAACCATTAAAAGATATCTCTCATTTAATTAACGAGCCACTTAAATTTGCATTAATAAAACTTGACAAAATTAGAGGGAACGCGTGTGTATCAAGAAGACAAATCATAGCTTCTAATAAAAAAGGTGACAAAGCAAAGATTGTAGAAAAATATAAGGTTGGGGATGTAATTAAAAATGCAATAGTAAAAGGATATAGCTCATTTGGATGCTTCTTTGATGTAAATTCTGAATTAGATGTTTTAGTTCATTTACAAGAAATAAGTTATTCAAGAGTCAATCACCCTGAAGAAATATTTAATATTGGTGAAAAACATGACTTATTAGTTATTTCTGTAGACAAAGAAAAACTTCAGGTAGGTTGCTCTATAAAACAACTTTCTCCTGACCCGTTTGAGCATATCTCTAATTATGAGCTAAATAAAAAATATAAAGTTAAAGTAGTGAAATTAATGGACTTTGGTGCATTTTGTGAATTAGAACCAGGTTTAAGTACATTATTACATTCAAGTGAATTAAGCTGGACTAAAAAAAATCCTTCTGCTAAAAAAATGTTTAAGGTAGGTGATGAGATTGAATGTGTTATCACAGAAATAGACAAAGAAAAAAGAAGAGTAGCAATTTCTCATAGACTAACAATTGAAAACCCTTATCATGTTTTAGAAAAAAAACATCCTGTTGGAAGTCAAATTGATGGAGTTATAAATAGTCTAAATGAGTATGCAATATATATAAAACTTGGTAATTTAGATATTGACGGATTTCTACATTGCAATGATTTGGTTTACAGCGGTAATCCAGAAGAAGAACTAGCAAAATATAAAAAAGGTGAAAAATTAAAAGTTAAAATTTTAGAAATTAAAACAGATCAACAAAAAGTGAGGGTCGGCTTAAAACAAACTCAAAAGGATCCTTTAAGTTGGTTTGAAAATAAAAAAGTAAATGACACAATAACTGTCAAAGTCATATCTTCAGATAACAAAGGTTTAATTGTAAGTCCTGAAGCTGAGGAATGTGAAATGAATTTTACTATTAAAAAATCTCAGATTGCAATAAACGCTGCAGATGCTAGACCTGCAAGATTTGTTGGAGGTGAGCGAATCGATGCTGCAATATCTGAATTAGATATTAACAAACGAAAAGTAAGTTTAAGTATTAAGCTTTTAGAAGAATTACAAAATAAGGAGGCTGTATCTAAATTTGGATCTGAGGCTTCAGGAAAAAACCTTCCATTTTCATCCTTATCAGATAAACTTAAAAAAAAGACTAAGGAATGATATACTGAATTAGTGATTGTTAAATCAAAGCTCTTAAAACAAATTTCTGACGGTTACCCAAATTTTTTAAAGAAAGATCTAAATAAATTTTTTGATATATTTTTAAATGAAATAAAAGAATCATTAAAAAGAGGCGAAAGAGTTGAATTAAGAGGTTTTGGTATGTGGTCAACAAATATTCAAAAACCTCGAATATCAAGAAATCCAGCAACTGGAGAGAAAGTACATACCAAAAAGAAAATGAAGATACGTTTTAAAATGTCAAAAGAATTATTTAATAAATTGAACAATGAAAAGTAAAAAAATCTTTATTGCGTGTGATACAAAAAGTGTGAAAAAAGTTAAAAAAATTATTAAAGAAACACAATCAAACAAAGTAAAGGTAGGTTATAAATTTGGATTAGAATTTTTTAATTCTAAAAATGGAAGATCTTATATTTCAAAAATAAAGAATAAAATTTTATTTGTTGACTTGAAGCTATTCGACATACCAAATACTTGTGTTTCTACAATTAAAGCAATCAAAGACTTAAAAATAGATTATTTAACGATCCATATAAGTGCAGGCCTTAAAGCTTTAAGAGAGTCAAAAAAAGTTTCTGGTAAAATAAAATTAGTTGGTGTAACCACATTAACATCTTTTGATAACAAAAGTTTAAAACAAATTGGATATAGTAAAAATTTAAAGAAAATAATAATACAGCAAGCAAAATTAGCAGCTAGAGCAAATCTAGATGCATTAGTCTGCAGTCCATATGAAGTAAAATACGTAAAACAAAAGTTTAAGAAAGAAATTATAACTCCTGGTATTAGACTCGACTCAAAGCATAACGATCAAAAAAGAGTTGCAACTCCTAAAAAAGCTTTTCAAAACGGGAGTGATTGGCTAGTGATAGGAAGGCCAATTACCAAAGGTAATATTAAAAATAATTTTAACAAATTTTTAGAAAATATTGATTAATAATGGAAGCAAAAATATGTGGAGTAAAAGATATAAGCACTTTAAGGTATATTTTAAATCATAAATATCCGCCTAAGTTTATCGGCTTTATTGTAAATTATAAAAAATCTAAAAGATATGTTGAACTAGAAAAGTTAAAAAAATTAATAAAAGTTAAAAAAAAAAAAACTTATTTTGTTGCCGTGATAGTAAAACCAAAAAAAAAATTTTTAGACAAAATAAAAAATTTAAATTTTGATTTTTATCAATTATATAATGCAAGCCCTAAGATAACAAAGTCTATTAAAGAAAAATATAAAAAAAAAATTATCACTGCTCTTACTATAGAAAGTAAAAATGATGTAAAAGAATATAAAAAATTTAAATCAATTTCAGATATTATTTTATTTGATAGCAAAGGTTACGAAAAATCTATTGGGTTTGATCATAAATTACTAAATGATATACCTAACTCTATAACAAAAATGCTTGCGGGAAATATTCATTTTGATGATAAACTTGATAAATATTCTAAAATAACAGATATTATAGACATTTCGGGAAGTTTAGAAACCTTGGAAAAAAAAGATCCAAAAAAAATAAATTTCTTTTTAAAAAAAATAAATAAAATTAAAAATAGAAAATGAAAATTAAGAAAAATATACCTTTGATAGATCAACATGATCAGAAAACAGGTTTATGGGGTGGAAAGTTTGGTGGTAGTTATATCCCTGAAACTTTAAAAAAGCCTGTTGAAGACTTAACGAATTTATTTGAAAAACTTAGAAATGATAAAAAATTTATTAGGGAAAGAGACTTTTATTTTAAAAATTGGGTAGGTTCACCAACTTCTTTTATTAAACTTGAAAATTTAACAAATCATTTGGGTGGTGCACAAATATGGACAAAGGTTGTATCTGAAGCTAATGGAGGTGCGCATAAAATATATAACGCGACTGTTCATTGCCTTATTGCAAAAAGAGCAGGAAAAAAATTTATAGTTGGTGATACTGGTGCAGGATATGCTGGTAAGATGTTAAGCATGGCTGCAAAAAAATTTGGCCTGAAATGTAAAATATTTATGGGTGCAAAAGATATTAAAAGACAAAAACCTAACTGTGATGCTATGAAAAAAAATGGTGCTGAAATTGTTCCAGTTTATACAGGAAGTCAAACGCTTGTTGATGCAGTAAGTGAATGTATGAGATATTGGGTATCAAATTGTGATACTACACATATGTGTGTTGGTTCAACTGTTGGGCCTAATATTTTTGTAAAAATTTGTGGATGGAGTACATCACAAATATCAAGAGAGCTAATAAAACAATTGAAAGAGAATTTTGGAAAAATTCCTAAAAAAATAAAATTATTAAACTGTGTCGGAGGAGGATCCTCTAGTTTTGGATTTTGGAATGAATTTATGGATTATGATAAGAAGCAAGTTGAATTTGTAGGTGTTGAGGCAGGAGGGCCAAAAAAAAGTAAAAGGCATGCTGCACCTTTAACTTATGGATCAAAAATTGGAATTTTGCACGGCGCAGCTCAATATGTAAACCAAAATCATGAAGGTCAAATAGAAGAAACTGAATCAATTAGTGCTGGTTTGGACTATCCAGGAGTTTCTCCTCTTCATTGTTTTTTAAAGGATGCAAAAAGAGCAAGATACACTGCAGCTTCAGATGAAGAAGCTTTAGATGCATACAAATTAGTAACTAAATATGAAAATTTAAATCCAAGCTTAGAGCCAAGTCACGCATTCGCAGAGGCAATTAAATTAGCTCCAAAATTAAGAAAGGACATAATTATAATAGTTAATTCATGTGGTGATGCACATAAAGATCGAGATATTCTAAAACAAAGATTGGGGAAATTTTATGAAAAATTCGTCAATTAAATTAGCTTTTAAAAACTGTAAAAAAGAAAAAAGACCAGCCTTAATAACTTTTACTGTTGCTGGTGATAATACAAAAAAAAATTCATTAAAAATATTAAACTCAATTGCAAAATACGTAGATATTTTAGAATTATCTTTTTTACATAATTGTCCTATAGCTGACGGAGGTCAAATCCAAAACAGTACTTATAGATCTTTAGAAAATGGGACTACATTAAAAGATACTTTCAAAATTGCTAAAAGCTTTAAAAATAAAAATCCTAATAAACCTTTGATATTGATGGGTTATTACAATTTAATTTTCCAAAGTGGTGAGGATAATTTTTTAAAAAACTGTAAATTATGTAAAGTGGATGGACTGATTGTTGTTGATTTGCCCTGGCCAGAAAATAAATATTTTGCTCAAAAGTGTAAGAAAAGATCAATAAATTTTGTACAACTTTTATCACCCACAACTTCAAAAGAGAGAATGTTAAGAATTATAAAAGATTCCCACGATATGATTTATTATATCAGTATGTTATCAACTACTGGGGGTAAATTGAAAATTCCACCAAAAAAAATTTTGGCAAATTATCATAAAATTAAAAAAATTAATAAAAATAAAAATTGTGTTATTGGATTTGGAATCACAAATCACACAATTTCAGCTTTTAAAAGTGCTGATGGAGTAGTTGTAGGAAGTGAAATATGTAAAGAAATAACTAGAAGCTTAAAAAAAAGACAAAATCCTGTTACAAATGTAAATAAAATGGTAAAAAATTTAAAAAATAAGATTTTATGAATTGGATTACAAAAGTTTTAAAATTTGGTGAAAAGATAAAGACTGTTATTAAGAAAAGACCAAGTAAAGAGGAAACCGAAAATAGCAACTGGACAACTTGTTGTAAAGGACCTGTTTTAAAAAAAGAATTAGAGGAAAATTTGTGGGTTTGCGATGCGTGTAATAAACATCATAGAATTAATTGTAAACAAAGATTTGATATTGTATTTGGAAAAAATAACTATAAAATTTTAAAAACTCCAATACCTATTGATGATCCTTTAAATTGGGTAGATTCAAAATCTTATAAAGATCGATTAAAAACTGCGAGAAAAAAAACTGGTCAGGAAACTGCAGTAATGATAGTTCAAACCAAGATTAAAAATATAAATATAACTGCAGGGGCATTTGATTTTAGTTTTATTGGAGGATCGGTAGGAGCAGCTGAAGGAGAAGCAATAATTTATGGTATTCAAAATGCAATAGATAATAAACAACCATTTGTTTTATTTACCGCGTCGGGCGGAATGAGGATGTTCGAGTCTATAATAGCTTTATCGCAAATGACTAGAGTAACTCTAGCAATAAATGAACTTAAAAAAAATAATTTGCCGTACATTGTAGTTTTATGTGATGCAAGCGCAGGTGGAACGGTAGCAAGTTTCGGAATGCTTGCCGATATAACTTTTGCAGAACCAGGGGCAACTGTTGCTTTTGCTGGTAAAAGAGTTATTCAAGCTACTGTTAAGGAAGAACTTCCTCCAGATTTTCAAACTAGTGAATATGTAGAAAAACATGGATTTATTGACTGTGTTATAGAAAGAAAAGATTTATCAGAAAAGATAGCTTCTATTTTGTCAATATTGTTAAAGAAAAATTCTGATATAAATTCTGAATTAAATGAAACTTCAGAAAACGCTGGAACGCTTACAAAAGCTGCATCCTAAAGAAATTGATCTTAGTTTAGTTAGAATAAAAAATCTTTGTAAAAAGCTAGGTAATCCTCAAGATAATCTAAAATGTATTCAGGTTGGTGGAACAAATGGAAAATATTCAACAATTCAAACTTTAAGAGCTATTTTGATGGATGCAGATATAAAATGTAATATTTATACAAGTCCACATATTCAAAAAATAAACGAAAGATTTATTTATGATAATAAAGAAATAGAGGATAACGATTTAACAGATTTATTAAATGTGGTTGAGGAAATTAATTCAGGTGAAGAGATTACTTATTTTGAAATATTAACAGCAGCATTCTTTTATGGGTGCAAAAAATATCAAAAAAACTTAACTATTTGTGAATTTGGACTTTTTGCAAGATTTGATGCTGTAAATATATTAAAAAAAAATTTAGCTACCATTATAACTACTATCGGTTTAGATCATTTAGATTGGTTACCTGAAAATAAGAGAACTATAGATAGAATTATATTCGAAAAGACTTCATCTTTATTAAATTCAAACATAATTATATCAAAACAAGTAGACGATATAATACAAAATAAAATAAAAAAGGCTCTTAAATATAACAAATCAAAGAAAGTTTTTTTTAATGATTCTTACTCCTTTAAATTAGGTGAAGATAACTTCTTTTATTATGAAGATCAAAGTGGTCAACTAAAACTCCCTTTTCCAAATCTAAATGGAGAGTTTCAACTACCAAACGTTGCATCAGCTATTGCAACTATTAGAAATCTAGAAAATTTAAAGGTATCTAACGAAAATATTAAAAATGGTATTACAAAGATACAAAGCATTGCAAGACTTCAAGAAATAAAAAATGGTAAATTAAAAAACTTATGTATGAACAATAAATTATTTATCGATGGCTCTCATAATCCTTTAGGAGCAAATGTTTTAAACAATTTCATTGATAAAATTAATGGCGATGTTCATATAATATTAGGTATGATGAATAATAAAAATCATAAGGAATATGTAAGCTATTTTAAAAATATCTCTTCTTTAACAACAGTTGATATTCCAAATCAACCAAATGCTATTAAAGGAGCTATACTTAAAGAAAAGCTTAAACATATTCCAAATGTAAATTATAAAAAGTCTATTGAGGATGCAATTAAGTCCATTGTTCTTAATGAAAATGATATTGTATTAATTACAGGTTCTCTATATCTCGCTGGGGAAGTATTAAATTCAAATTAAATATTTTCTTTAATCCAAGAAACAATATTTGATTTTGTTGTTGCTCCAACCTTTGTAGCTTTTAATTCTCCATCTTTAAATAACAACATTGTTGGAATACCTCTTATACCGTACTTAGTTGGGGTATTAGGTTCATTATCGATATTATGTTTGGCTATTTTAACTTCGTTTGCCATTTCATCAGAAATTTCTTCAAGAGTTGGACCGATTTGTTTGCATGGTCCACACCACTCTGCCCAAAAATCAACAACTATTGGTTTTTGAGATTTTAGTACCTCTGTGTCAAAATTTTCGTCAGTTACATTTAAAGTTGCCATACCTCCTATATATAATTTAATCTAATTAATTCAATGAATAATTATTTAATTTAAACATTTTCATATCTTTTCTGAATTGACATCACAAAATTATTTAATTGATCAAGAAATTTTAATTTCTCTTCATCATGATCATTTGAATATTTTTCCCTCAAATTGTCGCACTCATAATAAAATTCTTTACATGTCCACCATTTTTCTTTTTTTTCACTTAATATTCGATTTGCAATTTCTCGTTTAATACTTTTTAACATTGCCTCAGGTAATACTTCCGGTGACTCTTGAAATATAATTTTTTTTCCAAAACCAACTAATCTTTCATCTTCGAACTTATCTAATAAACTTAATTTTTCTTTCCATGATGCTGCATGCCATTTTGGAAAAAGTGCTGTATCTTTATTTGAAGTAAATCGGTTATATATACTTTCCTCAGCTAAAATGTCTTCTTGTGATTTTGATTGTTCTTTTTCTTCAGCAATATCTCTTAACGCAATCATAATATTTTGAGAAAATTTTTCATTACCTTTCACCATCTCTGCTCTTTTTTTAATTATACTAATGTCTATAGCATTATAAGGTTCTTCTTTTATTCCATAGTTTGAATGTAAAATAATTGGGGCCTTATTTGATCTTATAGTTCGTAGGAATTTCGGAGATTTTTTCATCTCTAATTTAAGATCGTTAATTGATAAATTTAATAATGGCTCAACGTCTACTCTTAGATCAACCGCCTGTCCCCATTGGTAAATTGGATGAATACAATGTTTAGGATGAAGTGGAGCACATAGATATAATCTTGATTTTCCATAAAAATATTCATTTAATGTAAAGATCTTTTCTTTTTTAAATATCGTCTCAGTATCAAGTCTGTTTGAAGTTTTAAGAAATGAGCCCCATGTTTCGGGTTGTTTTTTCTTGATTAATGACAATATCTTCATTGTTAATTCAGCATCAAATAAAGCCGAATGAGCTCCCGAAGCCTCAAATCCATTCATTCTAGATAGAGACTCTAACTTCATAACTGCGTTGCCTTTTTCATTAATCTCTGTTTTTAGAATATTTTTATCTACTGCATATGCTGCTCTTGCAATATTAAGGCCATCATGTCTTTTATTTGGTGAGGCATTAGTAATATAAGGATATCTAATTCCTTTAAAAAACTCTTTTCTTATCATTTCATCATCAAAACCAATATTTGACCAACCCAAAAAGATTGCAGGGCTCCACTTTTTAAAAATCTTTTCAACTTCACCCAACATTTGATAGTGGCTTAAATTAGCTTTTGTTAATAAATCCACCCCTGTCTTATTAACAATCAAGGCCATCGCTTGAGGAATTTCCCCTTCTGGCAACCTACACCTAAGATTAAATCGATCTTTTTCTACAAAATTTTCATTAACTAGAATTCCACCTATTTCAATTATACTTCCAAAGGAAGTTGATGATGACGAGCTTTCCACGTCCCAAATAGCTAAGTTCAAAATTACTCCTTATATTTTATGCTATCTGTTTGGGGAATTTTTTTAAGAAACTCGCATCTAAACAAGTAGCAAAGTTGTTTTGTTAATACATTAATTTTTCTTAAAGTCAAATTCTATCTTCCAATTATTTGATAAAATTGTTCAACTTTTTCAAGAAATTTATTTTGATAATTTTTAAGTTCATTTTCTTTAATTTTAAAATCTTGGAACAGTCTATCAACAGTGCAGATCAATATTACCCCTTGTGTTATTTTAGAATTATACACGGTGTTATGTGCTAAAGAATAAGCTCCGATTTGCAAAAAATAATCTTCAATATATTCTTCTTTTTTAGGCTTGTTACTTTGTTTAAAATCTAAAATAGTCTCTTTTCCTTCATAAACTCCAATACAGTCTGCGGTACCTGCATATTTTCCTGGGTAATATACGGTCGCTTCAGCTCCCCAAATTTCTGTAAGTTTATTTTTTAATCCATTATCAATAATTTCTACTGCCATTTTTTTTGATTTATTTTCTTCGTCTAATAAGTCTAAATTAAATTTGCCTAATAAAAATTGCTCTATATAAGAATGCATGGAACTTCCTCTACTTGATGCTTCATTCTTGATCTTCTCAGCCTCTTTGTGACCTACTCTTTCTTTCCACGCTTCTATTGCAGCTTTATCTTCTTCACTTTGGGTTGCTTTAAGAATACTTGTAACACTGGGTAAATTTGAACCACCCAAGTTATAATGTCTTGATCCATTAACAATAGAACGAGTTGACTTTGGGTACGTAAATTTATTATTCCATTCCATACACTTGTTTATAAAAGTATTTGGATTAAATTTAAAATTAATTTTTAAGCTGTTTTGAACGTTCTGCAAATTTCTCTACATTTTCTGTCTTAGCAGCTATTTCAACTTGCTCGGGATCTTTTATACTTTCTAAAGTTCTAGTAATCGATCTAGCGTCTGTGCCAAATGTATCTACAACTTTCATCGCCTCTTCTAATTTTTTTCGAAGTACAATTACATTGTCAAAATGTTTTGCAAATCTTGTACTGATTGTTTTTAGGTGATTATAAATTTCTGTTGCTCCCTTTTGAACTTTTAATGACTGAAATCCCATATGCAAAGATTGTAAATAAGCTGAAAGAGTGTTTGGTCCCATAATTACAATTTTGTATTTTTTCATCAATTCTTGAGTTAATAATTCTTTACTACTTGGATCTTGATAGTCAGTTAATTCTTTGTATAAACTCTCAGTTGGAGCATATACAATTCCAAAATCTGTAGTTTTTGGTGGAACGATATATTTTTCATTCACGCTTTTAGCTTTTTCTTTAAAGGCTTTCGCTAATTTTGTTCTAGCATCTGCCATTGCTTTTTTATCATCTGCCTGATGAGCGTCATCTATTGCTTTAAATCTTTCGACTGGAAAATGACTATCTACCGGAACCAATACGTCTCCCTGAAGCTTGATGGCAAACTCTACATTTTCTGAAGTATCCTCTTTCATCTTAGCATTTGAAATGAATTGAGAAGCAGGTAACAAATCTTTTAATAAAGATGCCAAACTAAACTCGGCCAAGGTTCCATATTTTTTAACGCCGGCTAAAATCTTAGTAATCCCCTCCTGGCTTTTATTTAAATTTTCAACTTGTGTATTAAAAGCAGAAACTTTTTCATTAACTGATGTTAAAGTTTGAGTCATGTCTCTTGTCACGTCTTTGGATAAACTATTAAAAGAAGTAGACATACTATTAAATGAATTGTTGATACTTTCTTTTAAATTATTAAGTTCTTGAGTGTTATCTTTTGGCTCTTCTTTGTTTTTACGCTGAACAAGCAATAAATAAATAACAACACCTATTAGTATTAAAATTATGTATGATAACGAATCTTGCATAAGTGACAAGATAGTAAAATAAATTACTTGCTTAGCAAGTTTATAATTTTTTTTATTCCTGTTTTTTTTAAACTAAGCTTTGATAACATTAAACAGGCTTGCGATTTCAGAATTTCACCATCTTTTAGCACTCTTAAATTATTTGCTTTTAATGTTGCTCCTGTGCTAGTTATATCTGAGATTGCTTCTGCTGTGCCTGTAAATGGAGCAACTTCTGTACTTCCTAAACTTTTAACTAGTTGAAATTGTGTTACTCCTTTTGAATATAAAAATTGCCTAGTTAAATTTGGATATTTTGTTGCAATTCTTAAAAGTTTTTTCTTTTTCTTTTTAAACTCATCAGCCACTTCATCTAAATCCAATAAAGTTTGAACATCTATCCATAAATCTGGAATAGCTAAAACTAAATTTGCATTACCAAAATTATATCTTTTATTTATCAAAATTTTATTTTGTGTATTAATTTCGCTTTCTTTAAATAAATCGTATCCTGAAAAACCAATATCAATGTTACCAAATGACAATTGTTCAATACATTCTCTCGCATGTAAATAAATGATTTTAACATTGGAGAGTTTTTTAATGTATCCAAACAAATCTCTCTCCCCTCTTTCAGAGTAAATTTTTAATTTATTTTTTTTAAATATATTAATTGTGTCATGCTTTAATCTTCCCTTTGATGGAAGTCCTATATTAATAATATTTTTAGTCATATAAATTCATGTTTACTGCAGCGCCTACTGCAGAAACTTTTCTAAATCCTAAATTAGTAGTTAATTGATCATATCTTCCACCTGATATAAAAGTTTTAAATTTTGATTTAATTTTTATATCTATAGAAAAAATCATCGAACTATAAAACTCAACTTCTCTACCATTAGAGGCTGAAAATTCTATTTTTAAATTCTTTTTATTATTTTTACTTAAAGGAAAAAAATCTTTTCCAACAATTATATTAATTCTATTTTTTTTAAAAAATGCATTTAAAATTTTTGGAGCTTTTTCTAATGGGCATTTTATTTTTAAAAATTGTCTTATAATATTTGTAATCTTTTTTCCTGTTGAAGACTTTCTTGGATCATTAACCTTCATATTAAACCGGTCCAAAACTTCTTTGTAGGTTCTTCCAGAAATAACTTTACTTTGATTTTCTTTTCTCATTTTCTGATATCTTGATTTATCTTCTTCAACAAATATTGGATCTATATCTAAATTTGTTTCTAATCTTTTTAATAATTCGTTAAAATAATTTTCATTCCAATAATATCTTTTAAGTCTATTTTTCCATCTTCTTGGAATATCTAATTTATCAATTATTAAATTAAATAATTCAACATTTCCAATTTTCAAAATTGACTTTTTTGTATCAATATTTTTTAAAATTTTTAAAGAAGTATCTATAATTTCCTTATCGTCTTTTTGTTTATTTTTTGATCCTAAAATTTCATAACCAATTTGGTTTTTTATTATACTGTCTTTCTTTTTATAAGTTTTTCTGAAAGCTTCACCACTATAAAAAACTTTTTCTCTATAATTTTTTTTATTTTGTATAAACCTTATTACTGAAGAAATTGTTAGATCGGGTCTCAAGCAAAGCTCCTTGCCATTTAAATCATAAAATGAAAATAGAAATTTTTTAAAACTCTCACCTGATCTTTGAAGGATATATTTTGTTTCAAGAACCGGATCTAATATAATATTATTAAAACCCTTAGATTTAATTGATCTAAGAATTTTTTCAGATAATTTTTTTGATTTCATCAGCTAAATTTTCAATTTTTATAGACGACTCATTCCCAGTTTTAAGATTTCTTAATTTTACTTCACTTTTTTTTATTTCATCTTCGCCGTAGAAAATTACAAATGGAGATTCTATTTTATTTGCATATTCCATTTGTTTTTTTAAATTACCTTCACCTGGATAAATCTCTGAACTAATATTGGCCTCTCGAAGCTTGTTTAAAATTTCGATATATCCTTTGTTTTTACTTTTATCAAAAACACATATAACCCCGGGTCTAATAGGTTTTATATTGAAATCTTTTTTTTGCATTAAAGCAAAAACAAGCCTATCAAGACCAATTGATATTCCAGTTGCTGGACATTCAATGTTCCCAAAGTTGCTTACAAGATTATCATACCTTCCTCCTCCACCTATTGATCCAAATTGGATTATTTGACCTTTCAAATTTTTTACTTCAAAATTTAAATTAACTTCAAAAATAGGTCCTGTATAATATTCTAGGCCTCTTATAACTGATGGATCAAATTTGTAATTTTTAAATTTATAAGCCTCAAATATTTTTATGATCTCTAAAATATCATCACTATCTGATGTTTTAATGTTTAAAGCTTTTTCAATTATTTTGATTTGATCACTGTTAAGATTTGCGCCCTTTGTATAATCTCCTGATTTATCTTTTCTACCTTCTCCAAGAAGTTTTTTTGCTTCATTCCAGCCAAGTCTATCAATTTTATCAAGAGCACGAAGTATAGTTGATATTTGGTCTTTAGATTCAATTTTTAATTTTTCAAACAATTTATCTGTAAATCTTCTAGAAGAAATTTTTACAGTATAGTCAGTCTTACTAAGCCCACACCTTTCTAATATTTCAGAAATTAATACACAAAGTTCAGCATCAGCTTGTAAATTTTTTGTTCCTACATAATCTGCATCGAATTGAAGAAACTCTCTATATCTTCCAGGTCCTGGCTTTTCATTTCTCCAAACAGTTCCTAATTGATAACGTTTGAAAGGTTTTGGAATTATATTAAAATTTTTTGCAACATATCTTGCTAAAGGTGCTGTTAGATCGTATCGAAGAGATAACCATTTATTTTCATCTTTAAATGAAAAAACTCCTTCACCTGGCCTATCTTTATCAGGCAAAAATTTTCCAATACTATCTGTGTACTCAAAACTTGGAGTTTCGAGATACTGAAAACCATACTTGATCATAACTTCTTTAATATTTGAAATTATAAAATCTCGTATTAATAATTCTTTTTCTTGTCTATCCTCAAAACCTGAAGGCAGTTCCTTTGAAGGTTTTAATTTTTTTTCTTTTGTCATTTTTTGGTACACGGGGACAGATTCGAACTGTCGACCTTCGGTTCCACAAACCGCTGCTCTAACCAACTGAGCTACCCGTGCTCCTTTTATAGTTTTATACTAATTGTGGTTATTTTTAAATTTATAATATGATTAAATAGCTAGCATGCAGCCAGCATGAAAATGATGTCTGTGATTGATTGCAAGAAATTTGTTATTCTTAATCATTGCTAAGCTTTTAACGAATTAAAAAACTTATGCAACATATAATTGTATAGGGAAGCAACTAAAAATATATTTAGTTAGAATACCCTATACAAGTTTATATGAATTAGAATTAAGAGGTTTTTTGCAGTTTAACTGCTGATGGACCTTTTTCTCCGTCTTCAACTTCAAAAGTTAATTCGTCGCCTTCGTTAAGAAATCTTAACCCAGCATCTCTAACTGCTGAAGCATGCACGAACACATCTTTTTCTTTATCTTCTCGTTCAATAAAGCCATAACCTTTTTTGCCATTGAACCATTTTACTTTACCTTTTAGACTCATTTTACTCTTTCGTTTGTTATTTAACTTAAGCTAAAATTTAGCTTGCAAGTAAATATTAGATTTTACAGTTGATTGCAAGATTTATTAAAATTAATTGATATTAAATTAGTGGTGCCTCGGGAAGGATTCGCACCTCCGACACAAGCCTTTTCAGGGCTCTGCTCTACTCCTGAGCTACCGAGGCATATATTTAAAATCTAAATATAATTCTGCCTTTTGTAAGGTCGTATGGTGTTACTTCGACTGTTACATTGTCACCCTGTAATACTCGAATTCTGTTTTTTCTTAACTTGCCAGCTGTATGTGCTGTTACAATATGGTTATTTTCCAATTGTACTCTAAACATAGCATTAGGAAGTAAATCGATAACCTTACCTTTAAACTCTAATAAGTCTTGTTTTGACAAAACTATTTTCTCCTCATTCTAGATTTTATACTTTGAGTGTGACCATATAATTGTTCAAACTCCGAAAGAGTTATAGCTGGATTTCCAATTTTTTCTACCCCTAATTTACTAAGAGTAACAATAGATATTTTTTTAACAAATTCATTAGTATTTAATCCAGAACTAAATTTTGCAGATCCAGAAGTAGGTAAAACATGATTTGTACCTACCGTGTAATCCGATACACTCATTGGTGTATATCTTCCATTACATATGCTTCCTGCATTATATATTTTCTTATAATATTTTTTATAATTTTTCACATTTATTTCTAGATGCTCAGGTGCAATTTCGTTAATTACTTTGAATATTTGTTTGTCACTTTTTACAATTATTATTAAACCATTTTTGTTTAAGGAAGCAGTTGCAATTTTTTTTCTTGGTAAACTATTTAATAATTTTTTAATTCCTTTTTTAACATTGGGAATTATTTTTTTATCTTTTGTAATCAATATACATTGACTATCTGGATCGTGTTCTGCCTGAGAAACAAGGGATGTTACTATTTGATTTATGTCTGTTTTTTTATCTGCTAGAACACATATCTCAGATGGTCCTGCATACATTGACTCCGTTCCTACAATTCTTCCAGATAACTGTCTTTTAGCCCCTGCAACAAATTGATTTCCAGGTCCAACAATCTTATTAACTTTTTGAATGTAAGCTAGACTTGCAATTGCCTGAGCGCCACCCATGCAGTAAATTTCTTTAATTCCAACTTTCCTGGAAGCATACAGAACTGCTGGATTTATTTTTCCAGAAATTTTTGGAGTTGCTAAAATAATTTTTTTAACCTTTGCTAATTTTGCTGGAATCGAGTTCATAAGAAGTGTTGAAGGTAGATTTCCAGGCACATAAATACCAACAGACTCAATTGGTACATTAATATGCTCTAGTTTATTTTTAAATTTGTCAAAATATACTATATTTTTGGTAAGCCCTTTTATTTGTTTTGAATGAAATTTATGAATTCTTAAGTAAGCGTAATCAATTGCTTTTTTTACTTTGTTATCTAAACTTTTAATTAATTTATCTACTTTATTTTTTGATAGTTTTATTTCTTTATTTTTACTAAACCTTCTCTCATATTTTAGTAAAGCTTTTGACTTATTTTTCTTAATATCTTTTATAATTTTATCAATAAGTTTCAAATTATTATTTTTCTCTTCTCTTCTTGATTCCAAAAAGCTTATCAATTTATTTAAATAATTTTTATTAGTACAATTAATTATTTTCATTGTTTGATTTTATTTGATCTGTCAATTCAATATCTATTATTTCTGCGTTGAGAGTTATAAATCTATTATTAGAAAATAAAAGCACTATCTCATAATTATGATCTTTTTTTAATAAGTCTATTGCCAAAAGTTCAAATAATTCATTTTTATTAGAAAACTGGAAGTTTTTTAATTTTACAGAAATTATATATGCAAATTTAACAATTGATTTAATTTTTTTTTTATCTTTTGGTTTCTCTTTGTCAGATCTTTCAATCAAAAATAAAAATATCTTATTTTTTGGTAAATATTTTAATTCACTAGATTTTATTTTTCCTTCAGAAACTATTGCGGATATATATGGCAAGTCCTCAGGAGATTGACATGTGATTTTTTTTAAAAACTGCTTATCCATTAAGAAGTCTTCTTAATTTTTACTCCAATTTTTTTTAAATTATAGTACAAATTACTGTAGCCTCTTAAGCCATGGTATATGCGACTAATACAACTATTTCCGTTAGCAGACATGGCTCCCAGTATTATAGCAAAAGTGCTTCTTAAGTCAGATGAAATACAATCAGCTCCATTTAGAAAATCACTCCCAATTATTACAGCTTTTGATCCTTTTATATTTATTTTTGCACCCATCCTTACCAGTTCTGGAGCAGACATATATCGATTAGTAAATATAGTTTCTTCGATTCTACTAATTCCATTTGATCTAGTTAAAACAGCCATAAGCATGGGCATACAATCTGTTGCAAAACCTGGAAATGGAGAAGTTTTTATACGTGTAGGTTTCAATTTTTTTTTTCTGCTTAATTCTATAGAAGATTTGTTAACAATAATGTCACATCCTATATTCTTTAAAACTTTTAATTCTGTTCTTAAATATTTTGGATTTATTTTATCGACCTTTATTTTTCCTTTGGTTATCGCTGCAGTACACAAATAAGAAAACGCTTCTATCCTATCGCCAATAACTTCATGAGAATGACCGTTCAATTCTCTAACACCATAAATTTTTATGGCTCTCTTTCCTGTTAAGTAAATTTTAGCTCCACCATTTTTAAGAAATTTAATGAGATCTAATACCTCAGGCTCAATCGAAATATTTTTTAAAATAGTTATTCCTTTTGCCAAGACAGATGCAAGTATTAAATTAGAAGTTCCTGTAACACTAACTGTTGGAAAATAATATTCAGCACCTTTAATCCCATTCTTTGCCTCAATATTTATATAACCATTCTTAAGGCTATATTTGCAATTTAATTTTTTAAACCCCGCTAAATGATAGCCGATAGGTCTCGGTCCCAAACTACAGCCTCCTGATAAAGCTGTTGAACATTTATTATATTTTCCAAGTAAAGCTCCCATAGCTAGAACTCCCGCTCTCATAGTTGATATATACTTATATTTCACTAGTAGTTGATGTTTTTTTTTATTAGTTATTTTCAAAATTTTTTTTTTTTTTAAAATTTCAACTTTAGATCCTAATGATTTCAACAATACAATCATAGTTTTTATGTCGTTTGCTTCTAATGGAACATTTCTTAATGTAATTGTATTTTTAAACAAAATTGAAGAAGCCATTAAAGGCAAAACTGCATTTTTTGCACCACTACACCTAATAGTGCCCTTAACTCCTTTAGAGTAAGAGCCATTAATCAAAAATTTTTCCATAGACTACTTTGATTTAGCTAGTGTTATGCCACGCTGATCTTGATATTTTCGCGAACCCTCTGCATAAGAAACTTCGGGTTCTTCGCCTTCAAAAAATAAAATCTGAGCAGCTCCTGAATTTGCATATAATCTAATTGGTAAATTTGTATGATTTGCAAATTCCATAACTAAATTACCTCTCCAGCCTCCTTCTAAAACACTAGAAGGTGTTCCAAGTCCTGTTCTAGCATAAGTACTTTTTGCTGTAACCAAACCAGTTATACGTCTTGGCATTTTAAAATACTCCATACTAGCAGCTAGGGCAAAGGAGTTCGGAGGTATTAAAACTGAGTCCTCCCCTTTTACAGTTATAAAGCTATCCTCAGTAAAATTTTTTGGATCACAAATTGCACCTTTTGCATTACTAAATATTTTAAATTCGTCTCCACATCGAATATCGTAACCAAAAGTTCCTAGACCATGGCTAATACCCTTATGTACCAACTTGTCTACAAAAGGATTAATCATTTCTTCTTCTTTAACTAATTTTTTTATCTGACTATCATTTAAAATCATATTATTTATTTTTTTTATTTCTGAGTTTTTTTTGAAAATTTTTTCTTTTCTTTAGATTTTTTCTTAAAGCAAGTTCAAGCTTAGAAAGCTTATCCTTTTTATTATTTAAACTCATTTTACTTTGTTTGGATTAGTTATAAAATCTAAGGAAAGAGGCTCGTCAACTTTAATCTTATTTGAGTTTTCATCTTCTTTTTTATTGCCAACTTTTGCTTGTCTCTTTGCTCTTCTTTCAGCTAACTTTTTTTCTCGCTTAGCCTTTTTTTCCATAGCTTTTGCGCCACGAGTACTTTTAAAATCATAGTGTATTCCACAGTATGACCAGCTTCCTTGATAATTATAAAAATCTTGGTAAATGACCTCGTCATTTTCGTTTAATATAATTTTTTTGTATACTTTCATGGTGAATTTAAAATTTAATTAATATATTATAATTTAATATAAAATTAAGGCAATTATTTGAAAAATAACATTTTATACATTACTATTTTATACTTGTAATTTGCTCTCATAGTTAAATGGCATAACGGATCCATGGTAAGGATCAATTTCAAGTTCGATTCTTGGTGAGAGCACCACTATTCACTTTTAAAAAATATTTTCCTCGAAATAAAAGCAATAATAAAGATTAAAATTAAACCAATTATAGGAAAGTAAATATCTGGGTTTGAAGTCATTTGTAAAATAGTAGGCATCTTTTCATTATCATCAATTAATTTATTAATGCCTGCGCCTAACGAAACTACAATAAACAATTGAGGCGCTAGCCCAACTAATGAACCATAAAAATAATTTTTAATTTTTATATTAAATAATGTAGGTAATAAATTTTGAATAAAAAATGGTATACCACCAATTGCTCTGTATATTACAAAATAAATAAATTCATTTTTTTTAAATTTTTTAATTAAGAATATAAATTTGGATGAAAATTTTTCGTATATAAAATCTTTTAGTAAATAATTTGCTAAAACATACAGCAATGTGGCACCTGTTGTTAATCCAAATAAAACAATTAACGTTCCTAGCCATTTTCCAAAAATAAATCCACCAATTAGACATATTGGAGTTCCAAAACCTAATAATAATACCCAAATTATAGTACCTAAGAAAAAAATTATACCGGATAGAAGTATATGTTTGTTTTTTATTTCATTAAGTGAGTCTCTATTAGATTTAATCAATTCAAAGCTAGTAAAATCTTGTATAGAAAAATATTTGAAAAAAAACCATAGAAAAATGCAGATTATCAAAATATAAATAACAGCAAGAGTTATTTTAATATTTTTTCTCTTATCCATATTGGTAATTTATTAAAAATAACTGTACTTATATAGTTTTATTTTCTATAAAAGCAAAATTTTAATATAAGTCACTTATGAAAAGAACATGGCAACCTTCAAAAATTAAGAGAGCTCGTAAGCATGGGTTTCGATCTAGAATGGCAAATAAAAAGAGACAAAAGGTTCTGAGGAATAGAAGAAAAAAAGGAAGAAGATCTTTGAGCGTGTAGCTAGATGTTAAACAAAATAGTAAGTTTATCGAAAAATGATGATTTTAAGAGTTTGCTAGCAGGAAAGAAGATTTCTAATAAATATTTCACTGTTTTTTTCAGAAAATTAATAAATAAAGGTAAAAATAATTTAAATATAAGTTTCGTTGTAAAAAGAAAATTAGGAAATGCAGTTAAAAGAAATAGAATAAAAAGAATTTTAAAAAATATTATGAAAGATGCTACTAAAAAAATATCTCTTAATTTCAATTATTCATATCTTGTTATTGCCAAAGAATCTGTTTTAAAAGATGAATATAAAAACATTAAAAAAACTTTATTCACAGACTTTAAAAAAATTAAATAATGAAAATAATAACTTATTTATTAATAGTAATAGTAAAAACTTATCAGTTATTTATTAGTCCTCTATTTCCAAATTCCTGCAAGTTTAATCCTACATGTAGCACTTACTTTATTGAAAGTTTAAAAAGATATGGAACAATTGAAGGATCTTATAAATCTATTTTAAGAATCATGAAATGCAATCCATGGTTTGGAAGTGGCGGAAATGATCCAGTTAAAAAACATGGGGAGATTAAATAAATATGGAATTAAAAAATATAATTGCAGCAGTGACTCTATCAATAGCAATAATTGTTTTTTACACCTTATTTTTTCAACCTTCTCCAGAAGAAATGAAAAAATTAAGAGTAGAAAAAGAAAAAAATGAATTAGCTCAAAACTCTGATACTCCTAGTTTGGATGGAACCGGAACTTTTTCAAAGCTGTCAAGAAAAGATGCATTAAATGAGAATGAAAGAATATTTTTCGAAAATGAAAATATAATTGGATCCATTTCTCTTAAAGGGGCAAATATTGACGATTTAATTTTTAAAAACTATAAAATTGAGTTAGATCAAAAAGAAAAGGTTATCCTTTTAAATCCAAGAAAAATACAAAATGGTTACTATGTGGAAACCGGTTTTGTTACTAATTCGCAAAATATCATAGTACCTAACTCCTCAACACTTTGGAAAATTGAAGGAAATAACAAATTAACTAAAAATAATCCTATAAAATTAGTATGGGACAATGAACAAGGAATAAAATTTGAAAAAAATATCAGTCTAGATGAACAATTTTTATTTACTATTAAAGAAAAAGTTACCAACGTCTCTGACAAAACATATAATTTCTACTCTTATGGACAAATAGTTAGAAATAAGAAACCGATAATTTCAGGTTTTTATATTCTACACGAAGGTCCAATTGCAACCTTAGATGATCAATTAATTGAGGAAGATTATGACGATATTGAAGATGAAAAATTTACTAAAAATGCATCAAAGGGTTGGCTAGGAATTGGAGATAAATATTGGATCACAAGTATTGTGCCACCTAGAAATAAAGATTTTAAAACAACTTTTGATTATAAAAATAAATTTAGAGTTAATTACATATCTTCAGAAGGAATTCAAGTTGGCCCTAATGATACTATAGAAGAAGAAATTCAAATTATAGTTGCTGCAAAAAAAGTTGCTACTATTGATGGATACGCAGAGAGCCTCGGAATAGATAAATTTGACTTAGCAATTGATTGGGGAATGATGTATTTTTTAACAAAGCCATTATTCTTTGCAATAGACTATTTTTTTAAATTGGTTGGGAACTACGGGGTGGCTATTATTTTGGTAACAGTGTGCATTAGATTGCTATTTTTTCCTCTTGCATCATTTTCTTTTCGAAGCATGGGAAAAATGAAACTTCTTCAACCTGAAATGACCAGATTAAAAGAACTACATAAAGAAGATAAAATGAAACTACAACAAGAAATGATGGCTTTATATAAAAGAGAAGGAGTGAACCCTATGAGTGGTTGTTTGCCTATACTCGTTCAAATCCCAGTGTTCTTTGCGTTATATAAAGTACTATTTGTGACTATTGAAATGCGACATATGCCCTTTTATGGTTGGATTAAAGATTTGTCAGCAAAAGATCCTACATCACTGTTCAATTTATTTGGTTTAATTCCATGGGACCCGCCATCATTTTTAATTATTGGCGCATGGCCAGTTGCAATGGGTGTAAGTATGTATATTCAGCAAAAACTTAATCCTGCTCCTCCAGATCCAATGCAAGCAAAAATATTTATGTTTTTTCCTATTTTTCTAACTGTCATTCTTGCTCCTTTTCCAGCTGGACTAGTAATTTACTGGACTTTCAATAACATCTTAACTTTAATTCAACAATTCTATATTCAAAGAAAAATGAGCGTTAAAACCAAGTAGATGTCTTTACTAAAAGAAGAAGATTTAAAAAAAATATTACCTGAAGATGGCCCTCGAAAAGAGGAGGTATCTAAGTATATCAAAAAATATAAGAATGATTTAATAGTCATTAAATATGGGGGAAATGTTTTTATTGATAGAAATATATTTAATAGTTTTATATCAGATATAAGTACATTAAACAAATTAGGAATTGCAATTATAGTTGTTCATGGGGGTGGACCTAGAATAAAAAGAGAATTAGATAAGTCAAATATTCAAACAAAATTTATTAGAGGTTTAAGAGTAACTGATGAAAAAATTATAAATATAGTTGAGGATGTATTAATTGATTTTAATAATGACATAGTTGATTCTCTTAAACAAACTGGTGTCGATGCAATTTCAATAAATACTAAAAAAAATAATGTAATAGAAGTTGTTCCTGAGTCAGAAGAACTTGGCTTTGTAGGCAAACCAAAAAAGATTAATAATGAAATCATAAAAAAAGCCTTGGAAAAAAATATGATACCAATTATATCTCCTTTAGGCATAGGAAAAAATAATCAAACTTATAATATAAATGGCGATACAGCTGCAGGAGCTATAGCAAAATCTCTAAGATCAAGAAGATTACTTTTAATGACAAATATAGAGGGTGTTTTAGACAAAAATAAAAAACTTATTACAGAAATTAACTCTGCTGATGCAAATGAAATGATAAATGTTGGGACTATTTTGGGTGGAATGATACCTAAAATTAAAACAAGTCTTGATGCAGTGAATAATGGAGTTACAGGTGTTGCAATAGTCGATGCTCGAGTTCGACATGCATGCTTATTTGAAATATTTACCGATAAAGGTGCTGGGACCTTAATTAGAAAATGAAAAGTCTAAAAGAAATGAAATATCTTCTTTTAGACCTTGATGGTGTATGTTATGGCAAACATAATAATTATTCTTTAGAAAAAGTATTTGGACAAGTATCAAACCGTATGACTAGCTTTATATCTGAAAGATTGAAAATAGACTTGAAAGAAGCAAAAAAATTACAGACTGATTATTTTTATAAATATAATACAAGTTTAAATGGTCTAATGATACACCACGATATTCCACCACAAGAATTCCTAAAGTATGTACACACAATAGATCTTTCTTTTATGAAAGAAGACAAAATAATGAGAAGTGAACTTGAAAATTTAGACATGGAAAAATTTATTTTTACTAACGGCAGTGCAGAGCATGCTGAAAATATATTAACACATTTAGGTATATATGACCTATTTGGAAGAGATAAGGTTTTTGATATTGAGGATAGTGGTTATGTACCAAAACCAGAAGCAAAAACTTTTGATTTAATGCTTAAAAAATTTAATATTAACCCTAAAGAAACTATTTACATAGAAGATATCGCCAAAAATTTAAGTATTGGTTATGATAGAGGTTGCACGACAGTTTGGTTAATTAATGATGAGCATTTTGGAAAATTTGACTCTAATAAAGAATATATTTTGCACAAAATTGAAAATCTATCTTTATTTCTTAAAGAAATAAGGCTATTAAAAAGTAAATAAACTATGTCTATAGAAAAAATTATAAATGATGCTTGGGAAAATAAAGATCAAGTAAATCAAAATTCAGATAAACCGTTAAAAGACGCAATAAATCAAATAATCAGTGATTTGGATAGTGGTAAATCTCGTGTTGCAGAAAAAATTAATGGTGAGTGGAAAACTCATCAGCATCTTAAAAAAGCTATAATGTTAAGTTTTAGAATTTATCCAATGGATAATTTAAGCGGTCCTTATAGTAGTTGGTATGACAAAGCACATCTATTAAAAGGTAAAACTGCAAACTGGACAAGAGAGCAACATGAGGCTGCCGGGTTTCGTATGACTCCTAATAGTCCTGTGCGCCCAGGCTCTTTCATTGGGAAGAACGCAGTTCTTATGCCATGTTATGTAAATATTGGTGCTTACATAGGGGCTGGTACAATGATGGACACTTTTAGTAGGGCAGGAAGCTGCTGTCAAATTGGTGAGAATTGCCATATATCAGCTGGGTCAGGGATTGGAGGTGTCTTAGAACCTGCTCAAGCGTTACCAACAATAATTGAAGATAATGTTTTTGTTGGAGCAATGTCTGAGGTCGTTGAAGGTGTTATTGTAGAAGAAGGAAGTGTTCTTTCAATGGGATGCTACATTGGACAAAGTACTAAAATTGTAAATAGATCCAATGGAAAGGTTTCGAAAGGTCGAATACCATCTTATTCAGTTGTGGTACCAGGCACTTACAAAGATCTTTATGCTGTTCATATAATTAAAACGGTCGACTCAAAAACACGTTCTAAAACTTCAATTAACGATCTTTTAAGAGATTGATTATGCATAAAATTAATGAATTACAATTAGCAAAGCAGCTAATCGAGTTTCCATCAATCACTCCAATAGATGCAGGGGTGATGAAATTTTTAGAAAAAAAATTAAAAAAATTGGGTTTCAAAACAAAAATATTAGAGTTTAAAGAAAAAAATTCCAAATCTGTAAAAAATTTATATGCAAGACTAGGAAATAAAAGTCCAAATTTTTGCTACGCTGGTCACTTAGACGTGGTTCCACCTGGTAACATAAGAGATTGGACTGTTAATCCATTTAAACCATCTATAAAAAAAGGTCATTTAATAGGTAGAGGCGCTAATGATATGAAAAGTTCTATTGCAGCTTTTGTATCTGCTTTAAGTATTTTTTTAGATAAAAATAAAAAATTTAATGGATCGATCAGTTTATTAATTACGGGAGATGAAGAAGGTGATGCAGTTAATGGTACAAGAAAGGTTGTTGAATATCTAAAAAAGAAGAAAGAAAAAATAAATTTCTGTCTAGTTGGAGAACCAACTAATCCTACTACTTTAGGTGAGATGATAAAAATTGGTCGAAGAGGCAGTATAACTGGAAAGCTTATTATAAATGGTATTCAGGGTCATGTAGCATATCCTGATCGAGCAAATAATCCATCAACTACAATTGTTAAAATTTTAAACGAAATTAAAAATATTAAATTTGATAATGGAACAAAGGATTTTCAGCCCACAAATTTAGAAGTAACTAAAATAAATATCGATAATACTGCTGATAATATTATTCCAAGATCAGCAGAAGCCATATTTAATATTAGGTTTAATAACAAACATTCTTCAAATTCTATCAAAAAAAAACTAAATAAAATTATAAAAAAATTAAGTAAAAAAAATAAATCAAAATATAAAATTGAATATAGAGTATCTGGAGAGGCTTTTTTAACAAAGCCGAATTCTACAACTTTTATGATACAAAAAATAATAAAAAAGGTTACTAAAATTAAACCAAAATTATCAACAACGGGAGGAACTTCGGATTTAAGATTTATAAAAAAAATATCGCCTGGATTAGAGTTTGGGCTAGTGGGAAAAACTATGCATAAGGTAGATGAGGCAGTATCTGTAAAAGATTTAAAAAAACTTACAAAAATTTACCAAAATATTTTACAAAATTTTTTTAAATGAAAACTGCTTTAATTACTTCTGATAGCTATCAAGGTCATGATACTGGCCCTGGGCATCCTGAACAAATAGCGCGGGTATCAGTAGTTATTGATAACTTTAAAAAATTAAATAACAAAAATATTTTGTGGAAAAAACCAACAGTTATCACAGATGAAATTTTAAAAGATACCCATGATGAAAGTTATATTGAACAAGTAAAAAATTCATTTCCAATAAGAGGTTTTTCATCATTAGATGGTGATACTATTATTTCGCCTGGTAGTAAAAAAGCAACATTTGATGCAGCAGGTTCAATTATTGCAGCAATCGATGGTGTTGAAAATAAAGAATTTAAAAATGCTTTTTGCTGTGTTCGCCCTCCAGGACACCATTCATCACAAAATAAAGGGGCTGGATTCTGTATTTTCAATAATATTTCAATCGGTTCTAGATATTTACTAAATAAATATAAATATAAAAAAGTTGCTATTGTTGATTTTGATGTTCACCATGGCAACGGTACGCAAGATATTTTTTACGATGAAGAAAATGTTTTATTTATTTCAACCCATCAATATCCTTTTTATCCTGGAACAGGTTCTGAAAAAGAGAAAGGAAAATATAATAATATTTGCAATATACCTTTGCCAGCCGGTACAAATTCAGAAGAATATTTAAATGCTTTTGAATTTGCTTTGAAAAGATTAAAAGAATTCAAACCAGAATTTGTGTTAATTAGTGCAGGCTTTGACTCTGATTATAGAGATCCGTTAGCTTCATTCAAGCTTGAAACTGAAGATTTTTATATTATAACAAAAAGAATATTAGAAACCTCAAAAGAATTTTGTAGTGGAAAAGTTGTATCAATTCTTGAAGGAGGATATGACTTACAAGCACTTCAAGATGATACTAAGAGACATGTTGATGCATTAATAGAATTCAATTGATATTTTTTAAAAAGTTAATATAGAAAATTTAATGAAACTTTATCATATAAAAAAATCCAATATTGATAAAAATGGTAAAGGTTTATATGCAACAAGAGATATAAAAGAAGGAACAAAAATTATTAATTATGTTGGCAATATAATTACAAGAAAAGAAAGTGATGAAAACCCAAAATTTGATAATTCGAAACCTATTTATCTTTTTAATTTAAATAATAGATACGACATGGACGGTAATGTTTCTTGGAATACAGCTAGATTAATTAATCATTCTTGTTCAAATAACTGCGATTATGAAGGGACAGGATTAAAAATTTGGGTGACTGCTATAAAAAATATAAAAAAAGGAGAAGAATTAACATGTGACTACGGCTTCAGTTATGATTCTGACTACAGGCAATTTCCTTGTAAATGTAAATCAAAAAATTGTGTAGGATATATCGTTCGAGAAGGGTCTAGGTGGAGAATAAATAAAAAATTTAAAAAAGACTATAGACCTAATAAATAATTTTTTCTAAAAATAATCCATTTGAAGGAGCCGGTGGTGCACATAAAATTCTTTTTTTAGATTTAAAGACTTTTTGAAATTTTTTCAAACTCCATTTTTTTTCAGCTAAATATTTTAAACAGCCTACCATAGATCTTACTTGTTGCTGTAAAAAAGATTGAGATATAAATTGTATTTCTATTTTATGTTTAATTTTTTTTATTTTTATAAAATTTATTGTTCTTACAGGAGATTTTGAGTTGCAACCAGAGGCTCTAAATGTCGAAAAGTCATGTTTTCCTAAAAGTTTTTTTGATCCCTTTTTCATCAACTCTAGATTTAATTTCTTACTGATGTGCCAACACCTATTTTTTTCAAGAATAGGAAAAATATTCCTGTTCAATATAATATATTTATAAACTCTTCTTTTTGCTGAAAATCTTGAATGAAAAGATAAATTTTTCTTTTTTATTTTAATTATTGAAATTAATGAGGGATTTAAGAAAAAATTTATTGATTTTAAAAATTTATTTAAATTTTCAATTTTTTTTTTTGTATCGAAATGTGCTGATTGCTCTAATGCATGAACGCCTGCATCAGTTCTTCCAGATCCAACCAATTTGATTTTTTCTTTTAATAACTTTGATACTTTTAATTGTATTAGTTTTTGAATAGATTTTCCTTTGGGTTGTATTTGCCAACCAATAAAATTAGAGCCATCATATTCAATCAAAATTTGATATCTATTCATTTTGTAAAAAGGAACCTTTAATAATTTTTGATCCAAGCAAAAAATCAACTGTCTTTTTTGGCTGCTTACCTTCTCTTTGGATTTCTAAAATTTCAATTGATTTATCGCTACATCCAATTAGTAAATCATGATTCAAAACTTCTCCAGGTCGCCCTTTGACCTCTGATATTTTTGCCCTTAAAATTTTGTATCTTTCTCCATTAAAGTAAAACCATGCACCTGGGCTAGGATAAAGGCCATTAATAATACCAACAATATTTTTAGCTGAATTATTCCAATTTATTTTTCCCTCTTTCTTTTCAATTTTTTTTGCATAAGTAGCATCCTTGTGAACCTGTTCATTGAATTGAATTTTATCGTCTATAATATCGTCAATTACATCTAAAATTTTATCTGCCGCTAGATTTGATAATTTATCAGCTAAAACTGATGCATTTTCATTATCTTTAATATCTATTTTATATTTACAGCATACTGGACCACTATCCAGTTTTTCATTTATTTTCATAATACTTATACCTGTTTCTTTATCCAAATTCATGATTGATCTTTGTATTGGTGCTGCACCTCTCCATTTTGGCAATAATGAAGCATGTATATTTATAAAACCTTTTTTTGGAAGCTCTAAAATTTTTTTAGGAATCATTTGTCCGTAAGCAACTACAATTGCTATATCAGGATTTAATTTTTTTAAATATTCATATTCTTCGTTATTATTTTTTAAAAGTGAGGGTGTTCTAAATTTTATATTTAAAGTTTCTGAAAAACTTTGTACTGGAGATTTGTTTATTTTTTGACCTCTATTAGATTTTTGCGGTGGTTGCGTATAAACTACACAAACGTCATAGCCATTTTGGTATAAAGACTTCAAAATTGGTACAGCAAAATATGGGGTACCCATAAAAACAATTTTTTTTAGCATTTATTAAACTACTATTCTATCAGGCTTACTTTTAATAAGTTTTTTAATTATCATGCTTTTTTTTAATTTTGATAAATAGTCTATAAACAATATACCTTCCAGATGATCCATTTCATGTTGTATACATGTTGCTAACAAGCCCTCAGCTTTTAATAATTTTTTTTCTCCATAATAATTTAAATATTCTACTTCACAATTTTTTGGGCGTTCTATTTCGGCAAATTGATTTGGAACCGATAAGCAACCCTCTTCGTATATTGATTTATCTTTATCCCTTAATTTAATTACTGGATTTACAAAATATAGCGGATCTTTTTTTCCTTTATTCCAATCTATATCCATTACAATAATTCTCTTTGGAACACCAATTTGTATTGCTGCTAAACCTATGCCATTTGCAGCATACATAGTTTCTAACATATCATCCATTAAAATTTTTTCTTCTTTGCCAACTTTTTCAACTGGTTGGGATATCTGTCTCAATATTTTATTAGGCTCTGTTATAATTGTCTTTATTGACATAATTACTTTTATTTTATTACAATTTTTAAACTTTTAAAGGTAGAACTTTAAGTAGGATTTTATTTCTAAGCTTATCTATATTTAGTTGATTTAACGCACTAACTACAAAAAAAAGAGTTTCTGGGCCAAGATCTTTAAAATTATCCTGACCGAGTATCTGGACCAATCTTAGCAAAACTAGGCCCGATTCCTCATTTTCAATTAAAATTTGTATATCTGTTGGCATATTAGAAGTATCAACCTTATAAAGAGAATCATATTTTTTATCAAATTCTATTCCATCAGATTTAAGTGTCTCAAGTAAAATTATATCTTTTGTTGACACAAAATATTTTTTATCCTTTTTTATTTTTTTTAAAATATCATTTAGGTTTTTTCTGGCTTCTTGTTCATCAAGCTCACCTTTTAAATAATTAATTAATTTTGACTGATGAATTACTTTATTATTAATTTTAATTTTTTTAAGAATTGATTTATCATTTTTGATATACCTATTATAAAAATTTGAATGATTTGAGGGTACATCTGTTTCATCAATTTTTTTTAATATTGCAACTAATTCGTTACTAAAAGCATTGGTATTTCCTTCTTTGATAAATAATTCTTTCAAAATTTTTACTAATTCCAACTTTTTATTTATATCTGAATTAATTAGAATTCCTTGATACAATAGAGCTCTACTTTTGACATCAGAAATAAGTTTATATGACTGTTTAACTGTTAAAAGTTGATTAATATTAAATTGAAATCTTTTATAAAGTTCAAATAGCTCTTCTTCGGTATAGTTTCCTTCATGTGTAGCTTTTTCAATAGATAAAATTTTTTGTTCGTCCTCTAAATCAACGCTATCAATACTTGTAAGTAAATTAGATGTAGATAAATATCGCCAAATTTTTTGGCTTGTATCGTTATTAGGTTCGAAATTAAAATTAGGAATTGTTCTATGAGATAGATGAAAATCTAGAATATCTCTTTCTGAAATAGTTTCATCAACTGATAAATCATACTGCATTAAATAATTAAATTTTTTTTCAAAAAATTTGTCTTTAAATCCCAATTCTTTTTTCAAATCATATTGCAATTGCGCTTCATCTCTTTTGTTATCATTTATAAGACAATAAATATTAAATTTTGATAAATATTTATCATCTGTAGGATATTTTATATCTGTAAGGATTTTACAAGACTTCTCAAGTTGTGATCTTGATAAATATTCGTTTATTAAGAATTTGATTAATTTTTCATTATTTTTAATTTTTTGATTTTTAGTTAAAAATTCCTCTATTAGATCAAAATCAGAATTTTTTAACAGCCAATCTTGTTTTAGATTTAAAAATTGTTCGTTAGAGATATTTTTAGTTGGTACATAAGAATTAGTTAAAAGGGATATTTTTAAAATTTCTTTTGAATCATTAGAGAGATTAATCTTTTGAATCTTGTTATATAAATCTAAAATTTTTTTTCCATCAGAATTTTTCCACATATCAATTGTAATATCATTTTCTGAAGGATCATAAATTCCAGCAATTTCTATTTCATCAGACTTTAGTTTTTCTTCTAATTCTACAATAGAATTAATATTTTTTTTTCCTAGTAGTTCATATAGTGATTTCTCTGATTTATTTTCATCTTGTTTTTTCTGATCTAAGGATTTTTCCCCAAGATTACTTTTACCTTCTAAATTCCAAATATCGATAGGTTCATTTGCAAATAACTCGTTATTTTGCAGAAATAAAAAGCAAAATAAAATTGATAAACAACTTTTATTTAACGATTTTGAGATTCTCATTTGGAATAATTTTCTCAATTTTTTTATTTGGTGCGGGAAAATCTATTTTATCCACCATCATAATTGCTATAAAAACTATTAAAAATAAAATAGCGGCCTTAATTATTAATTTTGTTAAAAGGCTATATTTTCCAGTACTTGTTTTTTTATAGAATTGCATATATCTTTAAATAATTTCAAATTAAGACATATTTGTGTTTTTTCAATAAAGAAACTTATGAATTTAAAAAAAAACCTAGTTTTGCTAGGCATGATGGCTTCGGGAAAATCTACAATTGGCGTACTAGTATCAAAAAAATTGGGACTAAAATTTTATGATATTGATAGGATTATAGAAGTAGAAACGAATATGAATATTTCTGAAATATTTGCTAAAAAAAGTGAGAGTTTTTTTCGATCTCTTGAAGAAAAAATAGTTTTAAAAACTCTTAAAAATAAAAATAGTGTAATATCACTTGGTGGTGGAGCTTTTTCTAATGATAAAATAAGAAAAGAAATAATTACAAATCATATATCTTTTTGGTTGGATTGCAGCAATAGCACTATATTAAAGAGAATAAGAAAAAATAAAAGGAGACCAATTGCCAATAAATTGACAAATAAAGATCTTATAGAGTTAATCATAAAAAGGAAAAAAAATTATATAAAAGCAAAATATAGAATAGATTGTAACAAATTTAACAAAGAAAAAATCGTTCATACAATAAAAAGACTATATGAAAAAATTTAAATTAACTATTAATACGAAAAGTCAAAAATATCCGATAATCATTGGAAGAGGTTTATTAAATAATATACCAAAATTATTGAAAAAAAATTCTATAAATTTTAGTAAGTGTTTAATTGTAATTGATAATAAATTAAATAAAAAAATATTATTTAAAATTTTAAATAAATTTAATAAAAAAAGTATTTTTATTTACCTATTTAACGCAAATGAAAAAAATAAAAACCAAAAAAATGTTAATAAAATGCTTAATGTTTTATTAAAAAATAATTTTCAAAGAAATGATTGCCTAATATCAATTGGAGGGGGTATTACTGGCGATGTATCTGGTTTCGCTTCTAGCATTTATAAAAGAGGAATTAATTTTATCAATGTTCCCTCAACACTTCTTGCCCAGGTAGATTCATCAATTGGTGGTAAAACAGGTGTAAATACACTTTATGGAAAAAACTTAGTAGGATCTTTTTACCAACCTAAATTAGTTATATCAGATATAGATTTTTTAAAAACTCTACCTAAAAGAGAGATTATTTGTGGATATGCGGAGATACTTAAACACTCATTAATATTTGAAGAAAAATTTTTTTCCTTCTTAAATCAAAATGCACAGAAAATATTTGATCTAAAAAGTCCTTTTATAGAAAAATCTATTATTGAGAGCTGTAAAATAAAAAAAAAAATTGTAGAGCTTGACGAAAAAGAGAAAAATTTGAGAAAGATGTTAAATTTTGGACATACCTTTGCTCATGCTTATGAGTCAACACTTAATTATTCAAAAAGATTAAATCACGGTGAAGCAGTATTGCTCGGAATGTACTCAGCAATAAACTTTAGCTTAAGAAATCGACTATTGTCAAAAATAACTTATCTAAATATTAAAAATCATTTTATAAAATATAAATTGCCAAACAAAATTAGAACTTATTTTAGTAAAAAGGATTTGAAAAAATTAATTTTTTTTATGAAGATAGATAAAAAAAATACAAGTAATTTTATAAATTTAATCCTAATTAAAAAAATTGGAAAAATAAAATTAAATTCAAATTATAACGAAAAAACGGTTAATAATTTTCTTAAAGAGGAGCTAAATAATTAAAATTTGAATTGAATGAATATATTTTTCGAGTTCTTCTTCAAGAACTGAGTAAATTTTTCTTGTAGATTGAATTTTTTTCAATTTTTTTAATTCAGTAGATTTAATAATTAATTTAATATGGAATTTATTTTCATTATTACTAGCATGATTTTTATGTAGAAAACTCTTATCTTCAATACGAATACTTTCAATTAATATATTTTTACTAATTTTTTTTTTTATAATTAAAATTAGATCGTTTATTTTCATAAATATTAATATTATAATATACCATGAAAAATATTTGTGACTGGAATAATTGTATGGAAATAGGAGAATTTAAGGCTCCTTTAGAAAAAGATAATAGTAAAAATTTTAGATTACTTTGTCTCAAGCATGTAAAAGAATTTAATAAAAATTGGAATTATTTTGCTGGAATGAACGATAAACAAATTTACGAGTTTTTAAAATCTGATATGACATGGCATAAACCTACACAAAGTTTTAGTTCTTCTGATAATTTTTTCAAGGTTTTATGGAACAATGCATTAAGGGATGAACTTGATAAATCTAAATTTAAAAGTCATCTAAATCATATGCGGCAATTTAAATTTGATCAAAACGATATAAAAGCATTTGGAATCCTTGGTATTTCTGTCGGACTTAAATGGGAAAAGATACAAAATAAGTTTAAAAGCCTTGTCAAAAAATTTCACCCTGATATTAATTTAGGGAATAAAAAATACGAAGAAAAATTAAAGCTGATAACACTGGCTTATACGCAACTTAAAAATACTTATAGAGATAAAATTGACACTTAACTTAAATATTAAACCAGATATAAAGCTCTCTGTAAAACAGACATTTGGCATTGAAAGTGAAATGGAAGTAGACGCTTTTTCCAAAAAAAATGAATTTGTTCCGGAGTTAGATAAAGACTACAAATTTGACAGAGACACCACTTTAGCGATCTTAAGTGGATTTAATTTTAATAAAAGAGTAATTGTTCACGGGTACCACGGTACTGGAAAAAGTACACATATAACTCAAGTAGCAGCAAGGTTAAACTGGCCTTGTATTAGAGTAAACCTAGATTCCCATATTAGTAGAATTGATTTAATTGGAAAAGATGCAATTGTTGTCAAGGATGGAAAACAAGTTACAGAATTTAAGGAAGGGGTACTTCCATGGTCTATTCAAAATCCTGTTGCACTAGTGTTTGATGAATACGATGCTGGAAGACCTGATGTAATGTTTGTAATTCAACGAGTTCTCGAGTCAGAAGGAAGCTTTACACTTCTTGATAAAAATAAAGTTATAAAGCAAAATAATTATTTTAGGCTATTTGCAACAGCTAATACAATTGGACTTGGAGATACAACAGGATTGTACACTGGAACTCAACAAATTAATCAAGCGCAAATGGATAGATGGAATATAGTTTCAAGCTTAAATTATCTAAGTCTAGAAAAAGAAATGGAGATTATCCTAGCAAAAAATAAAAATTTTAATAATTCAAAAGGTAAAGAAAAAGTTTCTAATATGATTAAAGTTGCTTCTTTGACTAGAAAAGGTTTTATAGCAGGAGATATTTCTACTGTGATGAGTCCCAGAACAGTATTACATTGGGCTGAAAATACAGAAATATTTAAGGATATAGGTTACGCATTTAGAGTCACTTTTTTAAATAAATGCGATGAAGTTGAAAAAAGTATTATTGCTGAATATTATCAAAGATGTTTCGGGGAAGATCTTCCAGAATCAATGATAAATATTAAAGTTTAGATGAATAAAAAAGATGAAAATTTTAAAGAAAAATTTAAACAAGCACTTATCTCTACAGCAAAAGTAATATCAGATGATTACTTGTTAGATATAAAAAATAAAAAAAATTTGAGTTCCAATAACTTAGATTTTTTTGAATTAGATAATTTGTCCAGTAAAAATGATTTTGTAAGACTCAGGGCTGAAACAGACTCGGAAGCATTAAAGAAAAAATTTTCAAATAAAGAAATATATCAGAAAAATATCCCAATAAAAAAATCTTGTAGAATGTTATATGATATTTCAGAAAAAATAAGATATGAGATTTTAGGGTCAAAGATCTTGAAAGGTACTTCAAAAAATTTTAAGGAAAATTACTCACAAAAACTAAGACTTAAAGGAAAAGACCAGCTTAAAAGCAAAGAGGATGTCACGATAGCTGAGGCTTTCGAACTTTATATGCTCAAAAACTTTCTAAATATAGAGCTGAATGACACATCGAAAAAAATGCTTAAGTTTTGGGAGGATGATTTTATTTCTTCGATTGGAAAGCATTTAAATTTTTTGAATAAAAATTTCGAAAATCAAGATATTTATAACTCTAAATTTTCAAAAATACTTACAGATATGAATATTTTTGACTCAGATGAAAATAATGAAAATAATGAAGATGCAGAAAAGAATAATGACCAAAATGATTTGAAGAACCAGGAAGACTCAAATGAATCATCAAACGAGCAAGAAAAAACAAAAGAAGAAGAAAACCAAAATGGAATTGATGGCGATTATGATTTTGATCAATTACAAATGGATGAAAGATTATTTGATGCAGATTTAAATAAACAAAGCTCAGAAAAAATTTCACAAAAAGTAAATACAAATATTAATGATAAGGATTACAAAGTTTTTACTAAAAAATTTGATGAAATCGAAAAAGCTGAATTTTTAGAAACAAACGAAGAAATATTAAAACTAAGAAAAAACTTAGATCAACAACTAATCTCATTTCGAGATTTAATTACAAAACTTGCAAATAAACTGCAAAGACAACTGCTCGCAAAACAAAATAGAGCTTGGGAGTTTGATTTAGAGGAAGGACTTTTAGATAGTTCAAAACTACCAAGAATAATTATGGATCCTTTTAATTCACTTTCCTTTAAAAAAGAAAAGGATTTAGATTTTAAGGATACTATTGTTACACTTTTAATTGATAATTCTGGATCTATGAGAGGTAGACCAATAACTATAGCCACATTATGTGCAGATATATTATCTAGAACATTAGAAAGATGTGATGTTAAAGTTGAAATTTTAGGATTTACTACAAAAAATTGGAAAGGAGGAAAAAGTAGAGAGGAATGGAATAAAAATAATAAACCAAAAAACCCTGGGCGTCTAAATGATTTAAGACATATTATTTACAAAAGTGCAGACAGTCATTGGAGACAATCTAAAAAAAATATCGGATTGATGCTTAAAGAGGGTTTGCTAAAAGAGAATATAGATGGTGAAGCAATATCTTGGGCATACAATAGATTAAAAAAAAGAAAAGAAGAAAGAAAAATTTTAATGGTTATTTCTGATGGAGCCCCCGTTGATGACTCCACCTTATCAGTAAATTCAGGTGATTTTTTGGAAAAACATCTTAAAAAAACAGTAAAATTTATTGAAAATAAAACAGATGTAGAAATTCTTGCTATAGGTATTGGACACGACGTTTCTAGATACTATAATAAAGCAATAAAGATTACAGATGTTCAGGAATTAGGTGATGTCATGATAGGTCAATTAAGCGGTTTATTTGAAAATAAAAAAAAACTTAACTAATTTTTTTTAAATCAGTATTATTCCACTTTATTTTAACCACAGCACCTTTAATACTTGAGTTTTCAAAAGTTATTCTTGCAAGATTTCTTTCCAAGAGAGTTTTTCCAATAAATGTTCCTAAACCCAAACCATATTTTGAAATATATTTATTTTCTTTTGATCTTATGTATGGCTCTCCTAATCTTGCTTTATCAATTAAGTCAGTTGGAAAGCCAGGACCATCGTCTTTAATAATAATTTCCGATTCGTTGTTATTACTTTTCAAAATTACCTCTATTATTTCATCACTAAATTTATTAGCATTACCAATAAAATTTCTTAATCCATATACAATCTCAGGAGATTTATAAGATTTAATTTTATTTTTGAAATTAGCCGTATTAATTAAAAATTTTTTTGTGCTAATTTCCTCAAAGGATCTAACTATTTCTTTTACATAATTATCTAGAGATACTTCATTATCAAAAAATTCATCCTCTATATTTGGATTTAATGTAAGTTTTTTCAGTATTTCACTACATCTATTACTTTGACTAACTAATAGATCAAGGTCATTTTTAATTTTTTCATTATCACCATACTCTTTTTGTAATTCTTTTGTTGTTAATAAAATAGTTGAAAGTGGAGTGCCTAAGGAATGTGCTGCTGCTGCCGCTTGTCCTCCTAAAGAAATTAATTCATTCTCTTTGGCCATTATCTCTTGTATTTTATCGTAAGCCTCGTCCCTAATTCTATTCTTTTCTCCAAACTTAGCTCCAAAATATACTAAAAAACTTAAACCTATAAAAATAGCAATTGGGATACTATATAAATAATAATTTGGGGTATGAAAATGAAGCACTTCTGGATGAGGCAATTCCAAATGAAAAATTGATAAAAATATTAATAAAATAGATGTAAGAATCAAAAGAAAAATTGATGATCTAATGATTAGATATTGAGATGAAAATACGGCAGGAATTATTATTAAAAAAATAAACGGGTTAGTGATACCACCTGTAAAATAAAACAAAAATGAAAGTTGAACAATATCAAAACTTAAAAATATTGTTGAATAATTATTATTAAGTTGATTTTCTTTTATTTTGAAATTTAAATATAAATTACTTAAAACGCTAATTAATATAATTATAATACATGGAATATATTCAAATTTAAAATTAATTATAAATTCTACTACACATACAGTTATAAATTGACCCATGTAAGCTATCCATCTTAAATTTACATATGTTGATTTATTAAGGGAATACTTTTTTGAAGTCTCTCTAAACTTCATTACTTAAATATCTAAATTTGAAACATTTATCGCATTTTCAACAATAAATTCTTTCCTCAAGCTTACGTCATTACCCATAAGTGTATGTATTATACTTTGGTCTTTTTTCTGATCTTTAGAATACTGTACTTGAAGTAAATTTCTAGTTTCGGGGTTTAGTGTGGTATTCCATAATTCTTCTGGATTCATTTCTCCTAAGCCTTTAAATCTCTGTATACTTATTTTCGACTTTTCTATATTATAGGCTTTTACAAATTCTTTACTTCCCTTTTTAATTTTTTTAAGATTATTCGAATTTTTCAAAATATATTCTTCAAGTTCTTTTTCATCTTTAATATAAATTCCCTTAGAACCTTTATTAATTTTAAATAACGGTGGTTGTGCCAAATAAACATTTCCGTTTTGGATGAGTTTATTAAAAGGTTTATTATTAAAAAATGTAAGAAGGAGAGCTCTTATATGAGATCCATCTACATCAGCATCTGTCATTATAATAATTTTTCCATATCTTAAATCTTTTAAATCTATCTCATCAACCTTTGGGTCTAGGCCTAAAGCATTAATCAAAGTCAATATCTCATTAGATGATATCATTTTTGATAATGTTTTAGTTCTATATTCATTTTTATTTCCATTATTCTTAGTGCCATTTTCATCTACATATGTATTCAATATTTTTCCCCTCAAAGGTAATACTGCTTGATTTTCTCTATTTCTTCCTTGTTTGGCTGAGCCACCAGCTGAGTCACCCTCTACTATAAATAATTCCGTACCTTCTTGTTTTGAGATTTGACAGTCTGCTAATTTGCCTGGCAAACCAGTAAGCTCTAAGGCACCCTTTCTTCTTACATTTTCTCTAGCTTTTCTAGCCACATCTCTTGCAACTGCTGCCTGAATAATTTTAGATAAAATTATTTTAGAAATTGATGGGTTTTGATCAAACCATATAGATAACTTTTCATTAACAATATTTTCAACTATTAATCTAACTTCAGAAGAAACAAGCTTATCTTTTGTTTGAGAAGAAAACTTCGGATCTGGAATTTTTAAAGATAATACCACAGTCAAACCCTCTTTAATATCGTCACCAGAAATACTAACTTTATTTTTTTTTAGTAAATTATTTTCTGTTGCATACTTATTTACCACTCTGGTGAGAGCACTTCTAAATCCTAATATATGAGTCCCACCATCCTTCTGAAATATATTGTTTGTATATGGGTATACATCATCGGAGTATCCAGCATTCCATTTTAAAGAACATTCAATTTCGATATTTCCTTTTTTTCCTTCAATGTGAATAGGTTTTTTAAATAGATCGTTTCCGCTTTTATTATTAAGCTTTTCTCTTTTTTCATCTAAATAATCAACAAATTCTAATATCCCACCACTAAACTTAAATTCGACTTTTTTTGGTTTTTTTTGAGTTAAATCATTTACAACAATCTTTATACCTTTGTTTAAAAAGGCAAGTTCACGCATCCTTTTTTGAATTATATTAGAGCTAAATTTTGTTGATGAAAAAATTTCTCTAGATGGAACAAAATTTATTTCTGTTCCTGTTATCTTAGATTTCCCAATAACCTTAAGTGCTGCTTTAGCTTTACCATCTAAAAACTCAATAAAATATTTTTGTCCATCTCTATTTATTTCCAGTTTTAACTTTTCAGATAAAGCATTTACAACAGATACACCAACTCCATGTAAGCCACCAGATACTTTATATGATTCATGGTCAAATTTGCCTCCTGCATGTAATTGTGTCATTATAACTTCTGCAGCGGATTTTCTTTCACCTTTATGTAAATCTACAGGAATTCCTCTTCCGTTATCTCTGACAGTTATTGAACCATCTGAATTTATATTAATTTCAATATTATCACAATGGCCCGCCAGTGCTTCATCTATAGAATTATCGACAACCTCATAAACCATATGATGTAATCCTGTGCCATCATCTGTGTCACCAATATACATTCCTGGTCTTTTTCTTACTGCTTCTAGACCTTTTAAAACTTTAATAGAATCTGCTTGATAAGTGTTGTTATTTTTCATTTATTTGGAAAAATTTATCATACCACATTTTAAACTAATTAAATATATAAGTTTAATTTAGATCTTGGTAGAGAGATCAATTTAGAGTAATTTAAAAAATATTATGGTAAAAAAAGGCATAATTTTAGCGGGTGGTTCAGGTACTAGACTAAGTCCTTTAACTAAAGCAGTAAATAAACAATTACTGCCCATTAATGATAAACCTTTAATATTTTATCCCTTGTCCATTTTAATGTTAGCAAATATTAGAGATATTTTAATAATTGTTAATCCAAAGCAAATAGAAAACTTTAAAAATCTTCTTGGAGATGGAAGAAGATATGGAATTAAATTACAATATAAAATTCAAAATAAGCCAAAAGGGCTTCCAGAGGCCTTTTTACTGGGAAAAAATTTTATTAAAAAAGAAAATGTGGCACTCATACTTGGTGATAATTTTTTTTATGGTCAAAGCCTAACAGCAAAACTTGAAAAATCACTGACACATAAAAATGGAGCTAGAATATTTTTAAAAAAAGTAAAAAAGCCAGATAATTATGGTGTCGCTGTAATTAGTAAGAATAAAATAGAAAAATTAATCGAAAAACCAAAAAAATTTATTTCAAACTATGCAATTACAGGTTTATATTTTTTTGATAATAACGTAACAGATTATGCAGAAAAACTTAAACCATCTAAAAGGGGTGAATTGGAAATTATAGACCTACTAAAAATTTATAAAAAAAATTATAAATTAAATTTTGAGCATATTGGCAGAGGAGCTGTATGGTCCGATGCAGGGAAAATAGATGACATGACCAATATATCTTCTTTTGTTCAATCTGTGGAAAAGGTTCAAGATATTAAAATTGCATGCTTGGAAGAAATAGCTTTATATAAAAAATGGATCAATAAAAAGAAAATTTTAAAAAATGCTAACTTTTATGGCAACTGTGAATACAGTAATTACCTTAAAAAATTATAAAATCTAAATTATTTAAAAATGAAAATTATAAAAACACCAATAAAAGGTCTTCTAATTTTTAAAAGTAAAAAATTTGATGATAAAAGAGGATATTTTAGGGAAATATTACTTGAAAAAGTTTTAAAAAGAAAATTTAAATTTAATGTTGTATCTATGTCTAAAAAAAATGTAATTAGAGGACTTCACTTTCAAAAAGATAAACCACAAGCAAAATTTATTTCTGTTATAAAAGGTAAAATTATTGATGTAGTTGTAGATATTAGAAAAAATTCTAAAACTTACGGACAACACTTTAAAATTATTCTTTCAGATAAAAATTGTACATCTTTACTTATCCCAGAAGGATTTGCCCACGGTTTCGGAGGCTTAGAAAAAGAAAACATAGTAGTTTACAGTTGTACTAACTATAGACATAAAAAAGGTGAAAGAGGAATACGTTGGAATGATAAAGATCTAAAAATAAATTGGGTCATAAAAAAACCAGTTATATCCTCAAAAGATAAAAAAAATATGTTCTTCAAAGAATACAAATAAAATGAAAATTATATTTATAGGTGGAAATGGAAGATTTGGAAAAATTTTCAAAAAATTTTCAAAAATGAAAAATATTCTTTATCCAAATAAAAAAAAATTTAATATTTTAAATATAAACTCAATAAAAAGTTTTATAATTAAGAACAAGCCTAAAATATTGATTCACGCTGCTGGATTATCGAGACCGATGAATGTTCATGAAAAAAATATTATTCAAAGTATTGATAAAAATATAATTGGAACTTGCAACCTAGTGAAAATATGTTCCATTTATAGGGTTAAAATAATCTATTTATCAACAAATTACGTCTACCCAGGTAAAAGAGGCAACTACAAAGAAAATGACAGCTTGTTACCCTTCAACAATTATGCATGGTCTAAACTTGGTGGAGAGTGTGCAGTTCAGATGTATAAAAATTCTCTTATAATAAGACTTTGCATGACTGAAAAACCCTTTGTTCACAAATATGCATTTAACGATTTAATTACTAATTTTATTTTTCATGAAGATGTTGTTAAGCTTTTTCCCAAATTATTAAAGCTCAAAGGAATTATTAATGTTGGTGGCAAATCTCAATCTGTTTTTGCTTTTGCGAAGAGATATAATAAGGATATAAAAGGAATTAAGCACTCACAGTTATTAAAAGTAAAAATTCCACTCAATCATTCAATGAATTTAAAAAAGTTAAATAAAATTTTATATGGTTAAATTTTTAGATTTAGGCTTACAGCCACTTGCTAATTCATATTTAAAAAAGAAAAATTTAAATCGAAAAGAAAAAAAATTTAAGCTAGAGGTTGCTTTTAACTCTAAAAATTATCTTGTTTCAATAGTAAATACTGTCCCAAAAGAAAAAATGTTTAACAATATGTATCCTTATAAATCGTCAGAATCCAAAACTATGCAAAAATCTTTTAAAAATTTAACAAAAAAGATAAAACAAAATTTTAAAACTGATTTTATAATAGAAATTGGAAGTAATGACGGTATTTTTTTAAAAAATTTTAATAAACAATCAGTAGTCGGAGTTGAACCTTGTAAAAACTTAGCAAAACTTACAAAGAATATAAACTATACTACCTACTCTGAATATTGGAATATAAAATTAGCGAGAAAAATTACTAAAAATAAGAAGGCTGATTTAATATATTCTGCAAACACTTTAAGTCATATAAAAAATTTGAATGAAATTTTCAAAGCTATTAATTATTCATTGTCAGATAAAGGAATTTTAATATTAGAAGATCCGTCGCTACTCAAATGTATAAAAAACGTTGCATATGATCAATTTTATTGTGAACATATATATGTTTTCTCAACTATTTCCCTAAAAAATATTCTAAATAATTTTGATTTAGAAATATTTGATATTCAAAATTTATCAACACATGGCGGATCTAATAGATATTTTATTAAGAAAAAAATAAATAAAAATTTTCAGATTAAAAATAGTGTAAAAAATGAAGTTAAAAAAGAAATAAAATTTGGTCTACAAAAAATTTCGACTTTTAAAAAATTTGCAAAAAAAGTTAAAAAATCTAAAATTAAATTATTAAATATTTTTAAAAAATTAAAAAAAAAAAAATTAAATATTATTGGATATGGTGCGACAGCCAAATCTTGTACAATTTTGAATTATTGCAAAATAGGAGATAAATTTATAGATTATTTTTATGACACAACCTCATATAAGATAAATAGATATTTACCTGGAAGTAAAATATTAATTAAAAAGTATAAAAAATTAAATAAAAAAAATGTTGATATTGTCTTTTTAGGAGCCTGGAATTTTAAAGAAGAAATTTTTAAAAAGGAAAAAGATTTTATAAAAAAAGGTGGAAAATTTATCATTCACATACCAACACCAAAAATAATTTAGAAAAAGTTTAAAAAAATGGCGGAGAGAGTGGGATTCGAACCCACGAAAGAGTTTCCCCTTAACACGCTTTCCAAGCGTGCGCCTTAAACCACTCGGCCATCTCTCCAAAGGTTTTATTACAATTTTTATTTTTTAGGTTGAATTTGTGAAACAAAATATAAGTATCAAACATTTGAAATATCAAATTGTATTATTGGCCATAAAATATAATTAGAATTTTTTTTAAACCAATAACCTAAGTATCTTTCAGCTAAAAAAGCATATATTCTTAACAATCCGTAACTTTTTTTTTTATCAAAACCAAAAATTTCCTCACATCTTTTTAACCATAAAAAAAGTGAACTATAATAACTGTTTAAAATTTCCGGTGAACTACATATAAACATATTAAATGGATTGAATGAACATTCGGAATTTACAAAATTCCTAAAATCTTCTCTATTTTCCTTATCTAACAAATCTATTGCCTTATCAAGATTTCCAAACCCGTGGTACATATCAAAATGAACCTTAATAGTCATTTTTTTTTTTGATAAGAATACAAAAGGATTTTTAATTAATTGTTTTTTACCATGTTTGAATATTTTACTTAATTTTGTATTGTTTACATAATATTCATTACCCAAAACAACCTCATGCTCATTCCATTCCTTGGCCGCATCATCAATAATTGACTGATTTAGTCCTTTAAATTCTTTGTCAACATTATTTTTATGCCAAAATCTTCTATATTGACAAAATCCTATCCATTTAGCGTTGAAATTTTCTTTAAAATCGTTTTTCCAAAGCCAATAATGAAAAGTATTTTCTCCATAAGATATATTTTTTTCACTTATATGATCTTTGGTATTGTCCCTAAGCCAACCTTTGTCAAAATTTCCTTCCCCTGTTGATACGGGTATATAATTTAGTTTTTTTATTTTTTCTAAATGTGAATTTGTTTGTGATATGCAATACATTTTTAAAGATTTCATAATTAATTAATTATATATTTTTTATATTTTTCTAAGTTATTTTTTAAATATTCTGGAAAAGTATTATCAATTTCAATTTTTTTATAATCATGACCTCTTCCAAATAAATCCATTCTTTCATGAATTTTTTGCTTTATTATTCCTGGTGAAGAATAATTTTCAGTGGCGAATTCAGAATGAGCAAATGTTTTTAATTTAATTGAGATTTCATCTGGAGTTAATATGTTATTAAAATGCCACCCAGCATTATCAAAAATCTGAATATTTTTTTCTTTATCTAATCTATAAAACTTATATTTTAAATTCTTAGATCTTACTTTTTGTCTCATAAAATCAATAGATTTAAGATTTTTTTTTTTACTTACCCTAGTGCCTTCCCATGGACTTTCATATTTATTATAAAGGTTGAACTTAAAATTAAAACAAGTTTGCATAAATATCCCGTACTTTTTATCAAGTTTAAAATTTTTTAATAATTCTGGTCTCGGGATCTCATCTGGATCAGAAAAAAAAATAAAATCTTCTTTATCTGCAAAATCTATATTTTTTAATAAAAATTCTCTCTGGATTGCTTGGTTTTCCCAAATTGACGTATTTTCAGGAAAAGGTTCTTCTAATAAAAAATATTTAACTTTTTTATCGTCATAATGATCTTTTTTAATAAATTTTTTTTTTTTTGGTTTTCCTCTATGGTCAAAAATTGACTCGCATATAATAAAATAATCTACAAAATCTTTAAGTACATTATATCTAAAATCAAACATAAAATTATTATCAAAAAAAGTAATACAATCAAATATTTTGCTTTTCATAAAATTTATTTAATCTTTATTTATTCTTAAAACACCAATAAAAGCCTCTTGAGGTATTTCCACTTTACCAAATTGTTTAGATCTAGACTTACCTCTCTTTTGTTTATCTAATAATTTTCTCTTTCTATCTCTTGCTCCACCTCCATGAATTTTTGTTAATACATCTTTCTTAAAACCTTTAATCGTCTCTCTAGCTATTATTTTTCCACCTATTGCAGCTTGAACTGGTATCATAAAGTTGTGTCTAGGTATTAAATCTTTTAATTTTTCACACACTTCTCGACCTACAGATTGAGCAAATTCTTTATGAACCATCATTGCTAATGCATCTACAGGTTCCGAATTAACCAAGATTCCCATTTTGACCAAATCTCCTTCTTTATGACCAATAATTTCATAATCAAAACTTGCATATCCACTAGTCATAGATTTTAATCTGTCATTAAAATCAAAAACAACTTCATTTAATGGAATTTCATAATTTACTACCGCTCTATTTCCTGAGTAACTTAAATTCGTTTGAACTCCTCGTTTATTTTGACAAAGCTTCATTATTGCCCCTAAATATTGGTCGGGAGTAATAATTGTTGCTTTAATCCACGGTTCCTCAATAAATTTAATGAAGTTGGGTTCAGGTAAATTAGAGGGGTTTTGTAAATTTTTTACCTCCCCATTATTCATATGAACTTTATAAACAACGCCTGGTGTAGTAGTTAATAAATTGATATCAAACTCTCTTTCGAGTCTTTCAGTTACTATTTCTAAGTGTAATAATCCCAAAAAACCACATCTAAAACCTAAGCCTAGTGCTGAAGATGTTTCGGCTTCAAAAGTAAAACTAGCATCATTTAATTTTAATTTTGCAAGGCCGTCTTTTAGTTTTTGGTATTCGGAACTATCGACAGGAAAAAGACCACAAAAAACAACGGGTTTACTTGGTTTAAATCCTGGGAGAGCAACATTTAATGGATCATTTGTATCACAAATTGTATCTCCAACTTTTGTTTCGGATAATTCTTTTATTCCTGTTGTGATAAAACCAATCTCTCCAGCATTAAGCTCTTTTACATCTTCTGCTTTTGGAGTAAATACCCCAACCTTTTCAATATTGTAATCTTTATTGCTGGACATCATCTTTATCCTCATATTTTTTTTAATTTTTCCATCAATAATTCTAACTAAAATAACAACTCCCAAATAAGCATCATACCAACTATCTACTAACAAACATTTTAGTTTTTCATTTAGATCTCCTTTTGGGCTTGGTAGTAACTCAATAATTTTTTCTAGTATTTCATCAATCCCTTCGCCGGTTTTGCCGGAGCATGGTACAGAATTTTTTGTATCAATTCCTATAACATCTTCGATTTGTTTGTTTGATTTTTCTAAATCTGAGGCAGGCAAGTCAATCTTATTTAATATTGGAATAATTTCATGATTTGAGTCTAGAGCTTGATAAACATTTGCTAGTGTTTGTGCTTCTACTCCTTGTGTGCTATCCACAATTAAAATTGATCCCTCACAAGCATATAATGATCTACTAACCTCATAACTAAAATCAACATGACCAGGAGTATCTATGATATTTAAAATATATTCCTTACCAGATTTTGATTTATAATTTAATTTTACAGTTTGAGCCTTGATCGTAATTCCTCTCTCCCTTTCTATATCCATTGAATCTAAAACTTGAGCTTTCATTTCTCTGTCCGAAAGACCTCCACATTTATGAATAATACGATCCGCAATAGTAGATTTACCATGATCAATATGAGCTATAATTGCAAAATTTCTTATATTTTGAATTGATGACATCTTAAGATCTTAGTTGTGCACCAGTCTTTTCTTCGACTGATTTAACAATTTTTTTTGAAATACTTGTCAAATCATCTTCATTTAAAGTTTTATTATCTGATTGGATTGTTACTTTAAGTGCAATTGATTTTTTATTTGATGGAATATTTTTTCCTTCGTAAACATCAAATATTTTAATATTTTTAATTAATGACTTGTCTATGTTTTCAATTGCCTCCACAAGTAATTGAGCTTTTGTTTCTTTATTGATCAAAAAAGCAAAATCTCTATCTGATTTTTGATAATGAGATAATATTAAACTTTCTTTATTTTTTTTGTTTTTTATTTTGAAATTAACTAAATTTTCTAAGAAAATTTCAAAACCATAAGTATGGTTTGTGAGTTTTGGATGTAGTTGGCCGAAATATCCAAATAAAAATTTACTATCTTTAGAATGGAATGAACCTGAAATGCCAGGATGGTAATACGAAGGTGATTTATCTAAAATTGACATTTCAGCTTTATTTACGCCAAGTTCTAAAAGTGTTTGTATTAAATCTCTTTTTATATCAAATACATCTAAATGATTTTTTCTAGAGCCGTCTTCATCATACTGTTGTTTTTTTATTCCACATATGACAGTGATCTGATCACCAGGTTTTTTGCTTTTAAAGACTGGTCCAATTTCAAATAAGGATTGATCACCAAAACCTCTATTTAAATTTTTTTCCATATAATAAATTAAATTTGGGTATAAAGAATTTCTTAAAACTCCGAGCTCAGAGCTAATTGGGTTTATAATTTTTATTGTATTATAATTTTCTCTGAACTTATCATTAATACTTTCATCACTAAAAGACCATGTTATTGTTTCATAATAACCTTTAGAGGCAACTGAACGTTGAGCTAAATGAAAATGTCTTTGATAAAAATTTAATGTTGGTTTTGCTCTATTTTTTTCTGGTTCAATAGATTTAATATTATCAAAACCTAAAATTCTTATAACCTCTTCTACCAAATCAATCTCTCCAAAAATATCTGGTCTCCATGATGGAACCTTTATCTCAATATTTTTTCCCTTTTTTTTTGTCTCAAAACCTAGTTTATTTAAGATTTTAATAATATCTTTATCTTTGACATTAATTCCAATTGTTCTTGATACTAATTTTGTATCAAAATTTATTTTATTATTTTTTTGTTTTATCGTTTCTTGAATATCAAAATTTGAAACTTCGCCCCCACAGGTTTCAATAATTAGTTTAGCGGCCATTTCTAATCCATCTTTTACAGATTGAGGATCTATACCTCTTTCGAATCTAAATTTTGCATCACTATTTATTTCAAGTTCTTTTGCAGTTTTTCTAGTAATAGTCGGATCAAAATATGCAGATTCAATTAAAATATTTTTTGTATTTAATTCAGTTCCTGATCTAACTCCACCAATTATACCACCTAAACCAAGGGCACCTTGATCGTCTGATATTACGCACATATTTTCTTTTAATGTATACGTTTTATTGTCAAGAGCTTTAAGAGTTTCACCTTTTATTGAGTTTCTTACTTTAATTGAATTTTTGATTTTATCTAAATCATAGGCATGTAGTGGTCTATTTAAATCAAACATAACGTAATTTGTTATGTCAACTACAGCAGAAATTGGTCTTAAGCCCAAAGCTAAAATTCTCTCTTTTAACCAACTCGGACTTTCTTTATTTGTAATATTTTTAATTAAACAACTTCCAAATATAGAACATGCTTGATTACTATTTTTTTCTATTTTAACCTTTAAATTATGTTTTATTTTTTTTGTAAATTTGATTTTTTTAATTTCTTTTAGATCTCCATAACCACTTGCATATAAATCTCTTGCAATTCCTCTAACTCCCAAACAATCAGGTCGATTTGGAGTAATTGATAACTCTATAACGTTATTATTGTTCTTTCCTTGGAAATATGGTTTTCCAATTTTATTATTATATTTATTACTTAATTCGATAATTCCATCAGTTTCATTAGATAAATTTAGTTCAGACTCTGAGCAAAGCATTCCATATGAGGTTTCTCCTCTTATTTTTGAAATTTCTAATTTCAAACCATTTTTCGGTATAGTTGAACCTGGAGGAGCATAAATAGTTAATAAACCATCTTTTGCATTAGGCGCACCGCATACAACTTTTATATTATTCTTTCCTCCTATATTAACATCACATAATTTTAGTCTATCAGCATTTGGGTGTTTGCCTGCTTTAATTATTTTTGCAACTATAAAATCGCTTAATTCATTTTTAAAAGGCTCAACTTTCTCAACCTCAAGACCAATTCCATTCAGTTTATCGATAATTTCTTCTTCATTTTTTTTTGTTTTTAAATGAACATCTAGCCAGTCTTTTGTGAATCTCATCTGCTTAGTCCTCTATAATTGGTTGGAACATCTAAAGGGTCGAAGCCATAATGATTTAACCATCTAAAATCACAATCAAAAAAAGATCTTAAATCTTTAATTCCATATTTAAGCATAGCTAACCTATCTATGCCAATGCCAAAAGCGAAGCCTTGATATTTTTTTGGATCAACTTTGCAATTCTTAAGAACATTTGGATGAACCATTCCACATCCAAGTATCTCTAACCATTCATCTCCCTCGCCAATTATGATTTTATTATTTTCTAGTCTATATCCAATATCAACCTCAGCTGAAGGTTCCGTAAATGGAAAATGACTAGGCCGAAATCTCATTTTAATTTTGTCTACTTCAAAAAACTCTTTTATAAAATAATTCAGACAGCCTTTTAGATGACCCATGTTAATATTTCTATCAATGTGTAGACCCTCTAGTTGATGAAACATTGGGGTATGAGTTTGATCACTATCACTTCTATATGTTCTTCCTGGTGCGATTATTTTAAATGGAGGTTTGCCTTTTATCATTGTTCTTACTTGAACAGGAGAGGTATGCGTTCTCAATAAAGTTTTCATATCTTTATCAAGATAAAATGTATCATGCATGTCTTTTGCAGGGTGATTTTCTGGAGTATTTAAGGCGGTGAAATTATTATAATCATCTTCAACATCTGGGCCTTCCTCTACAGAAAAACCTATTTCTGAAAAAATACACGATATCTCATCTATGACTTGTGATACGGGATGAATTTTTCCAATTTTAAAGTCTTTTTCAGGTAAGGTAATATCAATTTTTTCCTTACTAACTTTTTCTATCATACCTTCATCTTGTATTTGAATTGATTTTGCTTTGAAGATATCTGTCAACTCTTGCTTGGCTTTATTTATATTTGCAGCAAATTTTTTTTTTTCTTCAGATGGTAAAGAGCCTAATTTTTTGAATTCATAATTAATTATTCCATTTTTTCCAAAAATTTCAGAATTTATTGAGAGTATTTCTTCTGAGTTTTTAGAATTGTTAATCTTTTCTTTATACTCAATAACTTTTTTTTCAAATTCCGACATTTATACAGATTATTTCTTAACTTAAGAAAAACAATAGAGAAGATTAGTTAAGTGCTGCTTGTGCTTTTTTAACAATGGTTTTAAAGGCCTCTGGATTATCATATGCAATCTCAGCAAGTATTTTCCGATCTAATTTTATACCAGACTTACTAAGACCATTAATAAATCTAGAATAAGTTAAACCTTCAGATCTAACTCCAGCATTTATTCTTTGGATCCACAATGATTTGAAATCTCTTTTTTTATTTCTACGATCTCTATATGCATATTGCATAGCTTTTTCCATTGCTTGCCTTGCAACTCTAATAGTATTTTTTCTTCTTCCCCACTGTCCCTTTACAGCTTTTAATACTTTTTTATGCTTAGCATGACTTGTAACACCTCTTTTAACCCTAGCCATTTTATCCTCTTAAACTATAAGGCATATATGATTTGACAATTTTTCCATCTTGTTTTGTCAAAGTTGTTGTACCTCTTTGTTTTCTAATTTGTGAATTTGATCTTTTAATCATACCATGTCTTTTTCCAGCTTGAGCAGAGATAACTTTGCCTCTAGCTGAAATTTTAAATCTTTTTTTTGCTGAACTTTTTGTTTTTAACTTTGGCATAATTGAGAGGTTTTATACAAATATTGTTTGAAATTTACAACTAATATTATTAGCTATAAAGGCTGAATAACCATAATCATTTGTTTGCCATCAAACTTTGGATCTAATTCTACTTTACCAATTTCTTTCATATCTTCTTTAATTTTATTCATCAATTCATTTCCTAAATGAGAATGTTGTAGCTCTCTTCCTTTAAATCTTATAGTAAACTTTACTTTGTCTCCTTTAATAATAAATTTTTTTGCATTTTTTACTTTAAAATCGTAATCGTGTGTTCCTGTTACAGGTCTCAATTTTATTTCTTTTAAAGAAACTATTTTTTGCTTCTTTTTTGCTTTGTTTGCTTTTTTTTGCGCATCATATTTAAATTTTCCCATATCAATAATTTTGCAAACTGGAGGGTTGGCTTTAGGTGCAATTTCAATTAGGTCTAAACCTTCTTCTTTAGCCATCGATATAGCTTGATTGGTATTTAAAATTCCTAAATTTTCTCCATTGCTCGCAATTACTTGTACTTCCGGTGAATTTATTCTATTATTTGCTCTCGGACCTTTATCCCTAGTTCTTCTTTGAAAATAATTTTGTTTGAATTCTGCCACTTAATTTAAAGGTGCTTTACTTAAAGCAGAAAATGATTTTAAAAAATTTTTTAGTTCCATATTTTCTTGTTTTTTAGAACCCAATTGTCTTATAGTTACACTGTTACTGTCAACTTCTTTTTTTCCACAAATTAGCAAAATTGGTACTTTAGATAGAGAATGTTCTCTAATCTTGTAATTAAGATTATGATTTTTTAGATCTACGTCACAATTTATTCCTGCAGACTTAATTTTTTTATTTATTTTTTTTGCATAGTCATCAAATTCATCTGAGACAGGTATAATCATAACCTGAATAGGAGATATCCAAAATGGTAATTTACCTGCATAATGTTCAATTAAAATTCCAATAAACCTTTCAAGTGAACCAAAAAGAGCTCTATGCAACATTACGGGTACTTTTTTGCTACCATCCTTATCAATATATGATGCACCTAATCTACCTGGTAGATTTAAATCAACCTGCAATGTTCCACATTGCCAATCTCGACCAATAGCATCTCTCAAAACAAATTCTATTTTAGGTCCGTAGAAAGCACCCTCACCTTTATTAATTGTATATTTAAGTTTTGAAGCTGTCACAGCCTTTAGTAAAGCTGCTTCTGACTTATCCCAAACATTATCATCCCCGACTCTTACGTCCGGTCTATCTGAATATTTTAAAATAATATTCTCAAAACCTAAATCTTTATAAATATTTAATATAAGATTTGTTACTGAAAGACATTCCTCAATTATTTGGTCTTCAGTACAAAAAATATGTGCATCATCTTGGGTAAATGCTCTAACCCTCAACAAGCCATGTAAAGCACCTGAGGGTTCATATCTATGAACCTTGCCAAATTCAGACATTTTTAATGGCAAGTCTCTATAACTTTTAAGTCCTTGATTGAAGACTTGAACACACCCAGGACAATTCATAGGTTTAATTGCAAATATCTTTTCATCTGGAGTAATGGATGTATACATATTTGCTCCAAACTTTTCCCAATGTCCTGACTTTTCCCAGAGAGATCTATCCAGAATTTCAGGAGTATTTATCTCTTTATATCCTGCCTCATCTTGCTTTGATCTCATATAGTCTACAAGTTTTTGAAAAAGCGCCCATCCTTTCTCATGCCAAAAAACTGAACCTGGACTTTCCTCTCTAAAATGAAATAAATCCATTTCTCTTCCAAGTTTTCTATGATCTCTTTTTTCTGCCTCTTCTATTCTCTTTAAATAATCGTCTAACTCTCTTTGCGAAGACCAAGATGTTCCATAAATTCTTTGAAGCATCTCATTATTAGAATCTCCACGCCAGTAAGCTCCTGCGACTTTTGTCAATTTAAAGGCTTTACCAACTTTGCCAGAAGATAACAAATGTGGGCCTCTACATAAATCATGCCAAGTATCGCCATGATAATAAACAGATAGTTCCTCATTTAAAGGAATGTTTTCAATTATTTCAGCTTTATATTTTTCACCAATTTTTTTAAAATGACTAATTGCCTTTTTTCTTTCCCAAACTTCTCTTCTCACTTTAACATCCTTGTCAATTATTTCTGACATTCTTTTTTCGATTTTTTTGAGATCATCTTCTGTAAACGGTTGCTTTCGAGCAAAGTCATAATAAAAACCATTTTCAATTACTGGCCCAATAGTCACTTGAGTTCCAGGATACAATTCTTGAACCGCCATCGCCATAATATGTGCCGTATCATGTCTAATTACTTCCAATCCCTCCTTATCTTTAGCGGTATAAATCTTCACTGAACAGTCATTATCTATTTCATAGCTTAAATCTTTCAAATTCCCATCAACACTAATTACTAAGGCTTGTTTTAAAAGAGATTTACTTATTTTTTCTGCTACTTGTAAGCCTGTAACTTTTTTTTCAAAGTTTAAAGACTTTCCATCTGGTAATTTTATATTTGGCATTAATTAATTAATTTTTTATATTCTGAATAAGTAGAAAAACACATTTTTTCAATATTAAATTTTTTTATTACATTTTTTCTACCTTCATTACCCATAGATTTCAATGTTGTTTCGTCTAATTGCAAGACCTCAATTATCTTTTTGCTTAAGGACTCTGCTTTGCCCGATTCAAATAAAATTCCAGTTTTATTGTCTATAATTGTTTCATTTGAACCACCAATATTACTTGCTATAATGGGTTTGCCCATTGATTGAGCTTCAACTGCCACTCTTCCAAAAGCTTCTGGTTCAATTGAGGCTGAGACTACTATATTAGCAATTTTATAAGCTATTGGCATTTTTTTACATTCATCAACGAACTTTACTTGATTATTTAATCTATATTGTTCTACAAGACGAATTAGTTTTTTTTTATAAATCGTTCTACCTTGATCATTACCTAGTATCACAGCATAAAATGCCTCATGCCCTAGTTCTCTATTAACTAAATTAATTGCTTCAATAAATATTTCATGCCCTTTCCATTCAGTTAACCTTCCGGGCATTAATATTATTTTTTTTCCTCTTTTTATATCCCATTTTTTTAAAAGTTTATCCTCATCTGAATCTAATATAGTTGAAGAGTCGAAATAATCAGTATTTATTCCTCTGAAAATTACCAAAAATTTTTTTTTTGCATTTAAATATTTAAAATAATTTTCATTTATATGTGAAAAGATAAAGTTTGATCCAGCAATAATTAAGTCAGATTTTAACATTACTGAATTATAAAATTTTTTTATTGAATTTTTAAAATTATAGGTACCATGAAAAGTTGTAACAAATTTTCTTCCAGTTATTTTACTGGCAAAAAAACAAGACCATGCAGGAGCTCTACTTCTTGCATGAACAATAGAAATATTAAAAAATAAAACCACTAAGGTTATTATTAATGTATTAAATAATATTAAAATTGGGTTTTTACTTTGGACGGGCAATCTTATAATTTTCACTTTCTTTTTGTCGACATATTTGAGTAATTCCCCTCCGCTTGTTATGATGAATGAAAAACTATCCTGTTCATGTAAATAGTGAGCTAAATCATAACACCCAGTTTCAGCTCCCCCGTAACCTAGTCTTGGAATTACTTGTAAAACTTTTAATTTTGAAGACATTGTTAGAATTATATATTAAGAAATTATTCTAATAAACTTATATGAGAAGATTTAAATACATTAAAATATCAAACAACAAAAAAATTAGATATTTAAGTAATTATTATAAGAAAAATCTATATATTGTATTTTTACATGGCTTTATGTCTGACTTAGAAGGTGAAAAACCTTTAAATTTTCTTAATTTTTGTAGAAGAAAAAAATTGGGTTTTCTCGCAATCGAATACTCTGGGCATGGAAAATCAACAGGCAAGTTTACAGATGGAAATATCAGTCTTTGGACAGATCAAGTTAAATCAGTTATTAAAAAAATTATAAAAAAAAATAACTTTATCTTAGTTGGCTCCAGTATGGGAGCTTGGCTGTCTATTAATCAATTTAAGTTTTTTAAAGATCAAATTAAAGGTTTTGTAGGTATTGGATCTGCCCCAGAGTTCTTAGAAAGACTTATGTGGAAAAAATTTACTAAAAAAATAAAAAATGAAATGAAGAAATATGGAATATACAATCTCAAACATGGAAATTATGAATACCCAATATCATATCAATTAGTGAAAGATGGTAAGAAAAATAAAGTTTTTAATAAAAAAATTAAATCAGATATTCCTGTTACAATGTTTCACGGAAGTAATGATGATATGGTACCATTATTTTTTTCAAGAAAAGTTGCTAAATTGTTTATTAAAGCGAAAAAAAAAGTTGTAGTAATAAAAAATGGCGATCATAGCCTTTCTTCTAAAAAAAATCTTAAAAAAATAAATTTAGAGTTAGAAAAAATTGTTTCCAATATTATTTAAATTACTTTTTTAACTTTCGATTCTAAACTTAAAGGATTTTTCAATTTATTAACCATCTCTTTAGGGCAAATTTGTAAAAAATTATAAACCTCATCTTTAAAATTTTCAATTATTTTTTTTGATACTTCTGAGTTAGTTTCTTTATAATGCTCCTCAATTATTTTTTTCAGATAATCTTTCCAATAATCTGTTTCAACATTTTGCCAAATAACAGTCTCCGGATTGAATCTTTTTTCAAATTGTTTCTTAGAGTCATATACAAAAGCCATTCCACCTGTCATACCTGCAGCAAAATTATCCCCTACATCTCCTAAAATCACAACAGCCCCTCCAGTCATGTATTCACATCCATTAGAATCACATCCTTCAATAACTGCTATTGCTCCTGAGTTTCTAACCGCAAACCTTTCGCCAGCTTGTCCGGCAGCAAATAGTTTGCCAGAAGTTGCTCCATATAAAACAGTATTACCTATAATCGTATTCTCATTTGAAATTAAATTACTCTCAATTGGTAATCTTATTGAAATTGTTGCTCCAGATAATCCTTTGCCTACATAATCGTTCGCATCTCCCTCTACAATCAACTTTAATCCTTTAATGCCAAATGCTCCAAAAGATTGTCCTGCTGAACCTTTAAATTTTAATGTTAAAAAGTCGTAATCTAATTTGTTATTTCCATATTTTTCGAATAGATAATGTGAAATTCTTGTTCCAACTGCCCTATGTGTATTCTGAATTAAAAATTCATTTTTAATTGATATTTTTTTATCTAGTGATTTCTCTACTTCGGGCCATATTTTTTGATCGAGAGTGTCAGGAACATTATTAATTTCTTGCGTTTCACAATATCTTTTATTTTCACCAGGATCTGCTTGAACAAAAAGTGGATTTAGATCTAAATCATCTAAATTTGGGGATGCCTTACTAACCTGTCTCAATAAATCAGTTCTTCCAATTATTTCATTTAAAGATTTATAACCAATTGAGGCTAGAATTTCTCTTACTTCCTCAGCAATAAATTTAAATAAGTTTACAATTTTATCTGGAGTACCAGTAAATTTTTTTCTTAACTTTTCATCCTGTGTACAAACTCCTACTGGACAAGTATTCGAGTGACATTGTCTTACCATTATACATCCCATTGCGACTAGAGCGGTGGTAGCTACACCAAATTCTTCGGCTCCCATCATTGCCGCAATAACCACATCTCTTCCTGTCTTAATTCCACCGTCTGTTCTTAAAGTAACTTTATGTCTTAAATTATTTAAGGTTAAAACTTGGTTGGCTTCCGTTAATCCCATCTCCCAAGGAATTCCAACATATTTAACACTTGTTTGCGGTGTAGCACCTGTTCCACCATTGTGACCAGAAATTAAAATTATATCTGCTTTTGCTTTTGCTACTCCGGCAGCAATTGTACCAATTCCAGAAGAAGCTACTAATTTTACCCCAACTCTTGCTTTTGGATTAATTTGTTTTAAATCGTAAATCAGTTGTGCCAAATCCTCAATTGAATAAATATCATGATGAGGAGGAGGAGAGATTAACGTCACTCCTGGAGTAGAGTGTCTTAATTTTGCAATTTCATCTGTTACCTTAAAACCAGGTAATTGACCTCCTTCTCCTGGTTTAGCGCCTTGTGCAATTTTAATCTCTATTTCGTTACAATTGTTTAAGTAATTAATTGTTACTCCAAATCGAGCTGAAGCGATTTGTTTTACTCTTGAATTAGCGTTATCACCATTTTCTAGCTTTTTAAATCTTTTCTCATCTTCTCCACCCTCTCCACTACAAGATGCTCCTTTAATCCTATTCATTCCAATTGCTAAAGTTTCATGAGCTTCTTTTGATAATGCTCCATGTGACATACTTCCACTTCCAAATCTTTTCAAAATATTCTCTACAGGCTCTACTTTTGAAATATCGACTGGAGGATTTAAATATCTTTTTCTAAAATCTATAAGATCTCTTAAATTTATTGGCGGCAAGTTATAAATTCCACTAGCATATTTTTTATATGCACTATATGAATTTGAGGCTACAGCACTTTGAAGAAGATGTATTAATCGTCCTTGATATTGATGAGTCTCTCCACTTTTTCTGTATCTATAAATTCCGCCAATAGGTAAAATAGTTTCACTGCTATTAAAAGCATCTTTGTGTATGTCTCTAACTTTTTTTTCTATTCCATACAGCCCAATCCCAGAGATTTTAGATGTTACTCCCGGAAAATAATCTGAAACAATAGTTCTGCTTAAACCAACAGTTTCAAAATTACATCCACCTCTATAAGAACTCAATACTGAAATTCCCATTTTAGACATTATTTTAAGGAGACCCGCGTTAACTGATTTAATATATCTAATTACACATTCTTCATAATCAAATTGACCAAAAAGTTTTTTCTCAAATCTTTGATAAAGGCTATCTAAAGCTAAATAAGGGTTTATAGTTGTTGCACCTACACCTAATAATGTTGCAAATGAATGGGTATCTAAAGCTTCTCCAGTTTGAACGTGAATTGAAACATAGCCTCTTAATTTATTTTTAATTAAGTGATTATTAATTGCGCCTACGCACAAAAGCATTGGTATAGGTAGTTTTTCTTTTGAAATATTCTTATCAGTTAATATTATTTGATTAGAGCCTTGTCTTACGGCTATTTCAGATTCTCTTTGAATATTTTTTATAGAATTTTCAATATTTTCATCATGAGTAAATGTACAGTCAATTATTTTAGAATTTTTTCCAAAAAAGTTTATTAATTTATCAAATTGAGAATTGGATAGTACAGGACTATTTAAAACATAAATATTTTCTTTAGTAAGTTTATCAAAATCTAGAATATTGCCTAAATTTCCAAATCTAGTTTTTAAACTCATTACTTTATTTTCTCTTAAAGAATCTATTGGGGGGTTTGTAACTTGGCTAAAATTTTGTCTAAAGAAATGATAAAGTGGTCTATAACGATCAGACAAAACAGCAAGTGGCGTGTCATCGCCCATCGAGCCTGTTGCTTCTTTAGCATCTTCTGCCATAGGATGTAAAATCAGTTCTAAATCCTCAATACTTAATCCAAAAGCATGTTGTCTTCTCTTAAGTTCTAAGCCAGAAAAAATATTTTTTTCATTTAAAACCGAAATTTTTTTATCTAGATCGATAATTTGAGAATTAAAATGTTTATACTCTTTTGCAAGGTAATTTTTAATTTCACTATTTTTATAAACTTTTCCTTTTTCTATTCTAACTCCAATTATCTCTCCGGGTCCAAGTCTGCCTTTATGAGATATTTGTTTTTCATTAAGTTGAATCATGCCAGTTTCAGATCCAGCAAACAAAAACTTATCTTTTGTGACAGTAAATCTTAAGGGTCTTAATCCATTTCTATCAGTCGCAGCAATCACCCATTCATTATCTGTTGCCGCTATCGCAGCAGGTCCATCCCATGGTTCCATAGTACTATTCAGAAAGTTAAAAAGTTGTTGATGATCTTTGGGAAGGACTTTACTTTTTTTTGACCAAGCGTCAGGTATAAGCATTAATTTTGCTAACGGTGCAGGTTGTCCAGAAATATTCAATAATTCAAAAACATTGTCTAGAGATGCAGAGTCAGAATTGCCTGATGGTATAACTGGAATAAGATTTTCCATATTTTTAAAAATTGGACTATACATTTCTTGTTCATGTACTTTCATCCAATTTATGTTGCCTCTTAATGTATTAATCTCTCCATTATGTGCTATAGCTCTAAAAGGTTGAGCCAAATCCCAACTTGGAGCAGTATTTGTTGAAAACCTTTGATGAAATATTGCATATCTTGAAATGAACCTTTCATCTTTAAGATCAGTATAAAATTCTGATAATGACTCAGCTAGAAACATCCCTTTGTAGATAATTGACTTAGAACTAAATGAGCAGATATATAATTCATTAAGATTAATTTCTTTTGCTTCTTTTTCTATTTTTCTTCTAGTTTCGTAAATTTTAATTTCTAAATTTTTATTTAAAATTTTTTTATCATTATGCTTAAACAAAACTTGTGTAATTTCAGGTCTTGTACTTTCGGCTTTTTCTCCTAAAACCTTTGGATTAACTGGAACTTGTCTCCATCCATAAATACTAAAATTACTTTTTGTAAGTTCTTTCTCTATAATTGTTCTTGAATTTTCTTGTGCTAAATAGTTATTTCTTGGTAAAAAAATCATACCAACACAAATTTCAGAATTATCATAGTCATGACCAGTGAGTTCAATCTTTTCTGCAAAAAAATCTCTAGGAATTTCCAAGTGAATTCCAGCACCATCTCCTGTTTTTCCATCAGCATCTACTGCGCCTCTATGCCAAACTGCTTTAAGAGCTTCAATTCCATACTCAACTACTTTTCTTGATTTTTTTCCCTCTGTAGAAGCCACCAAGCCAACTCCACAAGCATCATGCTCCATTTCTTTAATATAAACTTTGCCTTTTTTTAGAGTGGTTAGATTTTTTTTATATCTTTTGATCATGCAACCTTTTCTTTCATGGTTTCTCTTTTTTCTAAATATTTTTTTATAGAGATTGCAGCATCTCTTCCATCTTTAATGGCCCAGACTACCAATGAAGCGCCTCTAATAATATCACCTGCCGCAAAGACTCCTGGAAGATTTGTTTCCATTGTATCAAAATCAGTTTTCAAAGTCCCCCATTTTGTCACTTTTAGATCTTTAGCCCCGAATAAATTTGGAAGATCTTCTGGATCGAAACCTAGTGCTTTTATTACAATATCAGCTTTTACCTGAAACTGATTGTTTTTTTGAACCTCTGGTTTTCTTCTACCGGTCTCATCGGGTTCCCCTAATTTAATTTTATTTACAATTAAGCCCTCAACTTTATTTTTACCAATAAATTCTTTTGGGCTCGATAACCAAACAAACTCTACTCCTTCCTCTTCAGCGTTTGACACTTCCCTTGCTGAACCTGGCATATTTTCTTTGTCTCTTCTATAAAGACATTTTACTGAGTTTGCATTTTGTCTTACTGATGTTCGAACACAATCCATAGCAGTATCTCCACCTCCGATAACAACCACATCTTTGCCTTCAGCATTTAATGTACCATTTTCAAACAATTTTACTTCATCCCCTAGACCTTTTCTATTTGATGCTGTTAGAAATTCCATTGCAGGAAATATATTTTCTAAATCACTACCTGGTAATTCTATTTCTCTCGCTTTATAGACTCCAGTTGCAATCAAAATTGCATCATGTTTTTCTCTCAACTCCTCTAGTGTAGCGTCTTTTCCTACTTCAAAATTATTTTTAAAATTAATACCGCTTTGTTTAAGTAAATCTATTCTTCTATTAACTACAAATTTTTCCAATTTAAAATTTGGAATACCATATATTAACAAACCACCTGATCTATCATATCTATCGTAAATTGTAATCTTATAGCCAGATTTTCGAAGTTGTTCAGCAGCTGCTAGACCAGCAGGACCAGCTCCTATAACCCCAACACTTAAATTTTTTTCGTTTAAAACCTTTAAAGGTTTAACCCATCCATTTTCCCATGCGCTATCTGTAATATACTTTTCAACAGATCCAATTGTAACGGTTCCATGACCAGACTGTTCAATTACACAATTTCCTTCACACAATCTATCTTGGGGGCAAATTCTTCCACAGACCTCTGGCATATTGTTTGTACTTTGAGATAGTTCATAAGCCTCTTTTAGTCTACCTTCGGCTGTTAATTTTAGCCAATCTGGAATATTATTACTTAAAGGGCAATGAACTTGGCAAAAAGGAACTCCACATTGGGAACATCTGCTAGATTGTTCCTTTGCTTTTTCACTAATAAAATCCTTATAGATTTCGTTAAAGTCGTCTTTTCTGGTCTTAACTTCTCTTTTAGGTGGGTTTTGTTGACCTATTTTAACAAACTTAAGCATTTTTTCTGACATATTTTTCCTTTAAAAATGTAAGGTATAACAGTAATAATTGAATATTAAAGTAAAACAAGGTCAGTATATATGACCTTTTTTTTATGAAAAATCCCATAAATTTGCTGTTTTTTACTAAATCGCATAGCTAATATTCCGCCACGGAATTGTTTAATTTACATACTATTTAAGTTAACAAATAAAATGTTCGAAACCTTTTTTGAGATTTTAACTTTATCAGTTGTACAAGGTATATCTGAATTTATGCCAGTTAGTTCATCTGCACATTTATTTTTAATTTCTGAGGTTTACCAATTTAAATCAAAATTCTTGTTAGTTGATATAGGCTTACATTTGGGATCTCTTTTAGCAATTGTTTTTTATTTTCGGAGCGATCTATTAAATATTCTAAATAATAAAAATTTATTTACTCTTATGTTTATTGGTTCTTTGCCAATAATAATTATTGGTTATATTATTTATGAAACAGGTTTCATAAGTAATTTAAGAAATATCGAGGTAATTTCATGGGCAACTCTAGTTTTTGCTATCGTTTTGTATTTAGTAGATAAGTTTAAAGTAAAAAAAAAGTTTGAAACTGATTTAAATTTAAAATCAATTTTAGTTATTGGTTCATTACAAATACTTGCTTTAATTCCAGGAGTAAGTAGATCAGGAATTGTAATTACGGCAGGTAGACTATTAAATTTCGATAGATATGACTCTACAAAAATATCTTTTTATTTATCCTTGCCCACAATAGCTGGGGCAACTTTCTTAGGTTTAAAAGATATAAGAGTTGAAAATATCGAATTTAATATTATTATTTTGATATCTATTGTCTTTTCATTCATATTTTCATATTTTACAATTAAATATTTTTTAGTATTCGTTAAAAAATTTACTCTTAATTTTTTTGTGTTTTATAGAATTTTTTTGTCAATTTTTTTATTTTACTTAATTTATTTTTAATTTTTTTTCAATTTCTGGAACTAGTTGAGAAATTAAAACACCAGCTAAAATCAATAAACAACCAATTATATTGCTAAGTCCCAATATTTGATTCAATATTAACCAGGCAGCAATAGCAGCAAAAACTCCTTCTAAAGAATAAATAATAGCAGCTGGTGCCTCTTCTATATTTTTTTGCGCAAACATTTGTAATGTAAATGCAATTCCTCCAGAAAAAACACCCGCATATAATATTGATGTTTTTTCAAGTAAAATATTAGAAATGTTTATATCCTCAAATATAAAAGCAAAAAATAATGACATTATTCCAACAAAAGCTGATTGTAACGCTGCATAAAACATTGGGATATCGAATGCTTCCATAAATTTACCGGCATAAATTATATGAAGAGCCCAAAAAACAGAGCAAAGTATTACCAATGCATCTCCAAGCATTATTACAGAATTAGAAAAGTCACTTAGGAGATAGACACCAAATACACAAAAAATTATCGATAACCATATGCTCCAATGAACTTTTTTAGAATAAATTACCATCAAAAGTATCGGGACTATGGGGACATAAAATACTGTAAAAAATGCTGCATTTGCAATATTAGTATATAAAAGAGATGCCTGTTGTAAGAAAGTACCAAAGAAAAGAGAAATTCCCATAAAACAAAGATATTTAGTAAATAAGTTTGGATTACTTTTTATTTCCATTTGAATTTTTCCCCTTTCAAAAAAAAGAGCTACTGGTAAAATAGACACAAAACCTACAAAAAAACGTGCGAAATTAAATGTGAGAGGACCTATATTATCCATTCCAGTATCCTGTGCTATGAAAGCAGTGCCCCAAATAAAAGTTGTTACCAAAGCACAGATCATTGAAAAGGATTTTCTATATTTCATATAATTCTTATCTATTAAGTTATTAATAAGAGCTGAGGCTATTTAGTTTACACATGCTATCAAAATCCTCTTTATTTATATAGCAACCAGACATTTTTCTTAAACCTTTAAATTTACTTCGACCATGTAAAACTCTCCAGTTATTAATAATCAATAATTCTCCTGGTTTCAAAACTTTTCTCCATTGTGATTTTTTATCATTAGCTATTAAATCGAACTCTCTTAAAGCGTTGTAAAATTCTAATGTTTTTTTTTCATCTAGCCTAAATGGAGCTCTATCATAATTATTAAAACTGACTTGAATAATTCTATCTTTTTTATCAATCCTAAAAATGGGTCTTTGTGCTTGTAAAAAGACACCATCGCCTACATAGTTTGCTGGAACTTCGATTGATGATAAAATTTTAAAAAATTTTTTATTTTTTTTTTTAATCGTTTCTGCAATTTTAAATCCGTCAACGAGAATGGACTCTCCACCTTTGGCATTATATTTGCAACATAATAAAAGCTGAAGACCAGGAGCGTCATTGCTATAAGTTGAATCCGTATGTGGTCTTAATTCGCTTTTTGAGTAAGCAGAATCTGACATTTTATTATTTGCTTCAAATGACCATAACCCACCAAAAATAGACTGTCTTATATAACCAATTTTATTAGCTATTTTTTTAACAGAATTCTTATTTGGTTTACAATTTGTAATTAAGCAAAAACCATAAGTACAGATATTTTTGAGCAATATTTTAAAACCTTCTTTGGTAATAGCTCTATCAAATTTTAAAGATATATCTTTTGTTATGTCTTTTTTTTCCCAAGTTTTATGAAAATTTTTTTTCAAACTATTATTTTTAGAAACATCATATAAAAATTGGCTTGAGTACTTAGCCGATTTTTTCTGATCAGACCATTCTAATATAAGATATTTGCCATTATCCTCAGTTTTGACTTTTTTGATAAATGTTTTAGGATCTAAAACTGCAGTAAATGTTTTTCTTTGATTAGTAACAAAGTCCCAATTTTCCTCGTTAAAAATATGATCTCTAAGCCAAATATTTGTAAAGTTTTCACTTTTTTTATTTTTAAATAAAACTTTTATTTTTTTTGGATAGATTTTAATATTTTTTATTTGCATTACTTTTTAAATTTTAAATATATATCATTAATATTAATTTGGTCATTTAATTGCTTAAATTATAAGCAAAATTTTTTCCAAGATTTTCTTTAAGCTCGTTATTAAATCTTGCTGCCTCAGCACCATCAATAATTCTATGGTCGTAAGATAAAGATAGAGGTAAAATAGTTCTAGTTTTAAACCCATCGTCAAAGTAAATTTTTTTTTTAGTAAGCCTACCAATTCCTAAAATTGCTACTTCTGGATAATTAATTATTGGTGTAAAATAAGTGCCTCCTATACCGCCTAAACTTGTAATTGTCATTGAACCACCAAAAAATTCTTTTTTATCAATTTTTAATTTTCTACATTTATCACTAATTAATCTTAAATCTTCACTGATTTGATTCATATCTTTTTTATCAACATTTCGAATTTTAGGAACCATCAAACCATGTTCAGTATCTACAGCAATTCCAATATGAAAATATTTTTTTAAAGTCATTTTTCCTTTATCAATATTGTCTATTGAGGAATTAAATAATGGAAATTTTTTGAGGGTAACTACTAGTGCTTTTACAATAAATGCAAGTGGAGTAATTTTCTTTTTTTCACCAGTATAAATGTCTTTTAAAGATACTCTAAAATTTTCCATTTCTGTCACATCAGCTTCATCATGGTTTGTTACATGAGGAATTGTTGCCCATGAATAAGATAGAGATTGAGCGGCAATTTTTTTTATTCTAGGAATATCTTTTATCTCAATTTCACCAAAATCAGAATGCGGAAATTCATTTTTATAAATTTTTTCCTGCGAAGTTATTTTTTTTGAAGATTGTTCTTTAACAAATCTTTTAATATCAGTTTCTATAATTCGGCCTTGCCGTTGACTTCCTGTTATTAAATTTATATCTAGTCCTAATTCTCTTGCAAACTTTCTTACTTTCGGACTAGCTGGTGTTCTAATTTTTTTTTCCGTCATTTATATTTTGCTTGGAAAAGGTTTTTCTGGATCAATTTTATATTTTTGAATTGCATCTTTTGCATATTTTGTTGGAATTAGTTGTTCCTTTGAAAGAATGCTTAGAGCGTATGAAATAATATGTTCTTTATCAACTTCAAAAAATTTTCTAAGTTTTTTTCTGGTATCGCTTCTACCAAAACCATCAGTGCCCAAAGTATAAAAACTTTTTTTTATATAAGGTCTTATTTGGTCTGAGTGACTTCTCATATAATCTGAAGCGGCCAAAATTGGGCCTTCTTTTTTTCCTAAGCATTCTTCTACATAAGATATTTTTTGACTTTTATCTGGATTTAAAAGATTATATCTTTCAGTTTCCATTCCCTCTCTAGCTAACTCATTGAAACTAGTTACACTCCATACTTCACTATCAATTTGATAATCTCTTTGTAATATTTCTGCGCCAGCTAACACTTCTCTCAAAATCGTACCTGAGCCCATTAATTGAATTTTCGTTTTTTTATACTTGGTGAATTCTTTAATTTTATACATTCCTTTTAAGATTCCCTCTTCACAGTTTTTATCTACTGGCATCGCTGGATGAGGATAGTTTTCATTCATCGTTGTTATATAATAAAATATATTTTCTTTTTTTTCGTGCATTCTTTTTAATCCTTCTCTAAAAATTACAGCAAGTTCATATGCAAAAGTAGGATCATAAGATTTACAATTTGGTATTGTTGATGCCAGCATATGACTATGACCATCTTGATGTTGCAAACCTTCTCCAGCAAGAGTTGTTCTTCCTGCTGTTGCTCCTATCAAAAATCCTCTTGCTTGGCTATCTCCCGCAGCCCAATTAAAATCACCTGTTCTTTGAAATCCAAACATAGAATAAAATAGATAAATTGGTATCATTTCAATATCATGATTAGAATATGCTGTCCCTGCTGCAATCCAAGATGACATTGAACCAGCTTCGTTAATACCTTCTTCTAAAACTTGTCCTTTTTTGTCCTCTCTATAAGAGAATAAATTTTCAGAGTCTTCTGGTTCGTATTTTTGTCCTTCATGAGCATAAATACCAATTTTTTTAAAAAAACCCTCCATTCCAAAGGTTCTTGCTTCATCAGGTATTATTGGAACAAGTCTTGGAGAAACATTTTTGTCTCGTAATAAATTTGTTAATAGTCTTACTAATGCCATAGTGGTAGACATTTTTTTCTCTCCAGTTGACTCTTTTAAAAAATTAAAAATATCCTTAGAAGGTGCTTTAACTGGTTTAGCGTAACTTGTTCTCTCTGGAATAAAACCACCAAGTTTAATTCTTCTATCTTTAAGATATTTAATTTCCTCTGAATTTTCATCTGGTCTAAAATATTGTATTTCTTGAACTTGCTTATTTGTTAATGGAACATCAAATCTATCCCTATAATACATCAAATCATCGACACCTAATTTTTTTTGCTGATGGCTTGTATTAACACTTTCACCGGTTTTTCCCATTCCATATCCCTTAATAGTTTTTGCAATTATTACTGTTGGGCTCCCTATATTTTTTGATGCATCGTTGTAAGCTGAGTAAACTTTATGGGGGTCATGACCACCTCTATTTAACCTCCATATATCTTTATCAGACAATGTGGAAACCAATTTTTCAGTTTCTGGATGTTTGCCAAAAAAATTATTCCTAACATATAAACCATTCCTTGCTTTATAAGCTTGATATTCACCATCAACAGTTTCATTCATTATTTTAACTAATTGACCAGTTTTGTCTTTGGCTAATAATGGATCCCAGTATGATCCCCAAATAACTTTTATAACATTCCATCCTGCGCCTCTAAAAATTCCCTCTAATTCTTGAATGATTTTTCCATTTCCTCTAACCGGACCATCCAATCTTTGAAGATTGCAATTTACTACAAAAATTAAATTATCGAGCTGTTCTCTAGCAGCCAAGCCAATAGCACCTAACGATTCTGGTTCATCCATTTCACCATCTCCAAGAAACGCCCACACTTTCCTTTTTTGATCTTTAACCAAACCTCTATTGATTAAATATTTCATAAATCTTGCTTGATAGATTGCTAGCATAGGACCTAATCCCATTGATACAGTTGGGAACTGCCAAAATTTTGGCATTAACCATGGATGTGGGTATGAAGATAAACCTCCTTTTTCAACCTCTTGTCTAAAACCATCTAATTGTTTTTCATTTAATCTTCCTTCAAGAAAAGCCCGCGCATACATGCCTGGAGCACTATGACCCTGAAAATAAATTAAATCTCCACCAAATTTATTATTTTTAGCTCTCCAAAAATGATTCATACCAACATCATAAAGAGTTGCAGCAGATGCAAAGGTTCCAATATGGCCCCCAAGTTCTGGAAATTTTTTATTAGCTCGAACAACCATTGCAGCGGCATTCCATCTTATTAATGATCTTATTTTTCTCTCAATATTTTGATCACCAGGAGACTTAACTTCCTTATCTGGAGTTATAGTGTTTATATATGGTGTATTTCTGGATAAGACCAAATCTGATCCTTGTTTATAAGAATGCTCTATCAATTGTTTTATTAAAAACTGAGCTCTTTTACTCCCATCTGTTTCCAGAATTGATGAAAGAGAATCTATCCATTCTTTAGTTTCAATTGGATCAATATCCTCTGCAGGTCCTGCAAAATTATTTTTATCTTCTGCAATTTTTATTGGAGTATCTGTTTTATATTCTTTTTTAATTAAATTTTTCTCTGCCTCCTCTATAATACTTTCTGTATCCTTAGGTATTTTTTCTTTTTGTTGAACTTCGTTATTTTTATTAATATTTTTAGTTTCAACATTTACTGTCAAAACTAAATCATCTTTCGAAACTTTGTCACCAATTTTTACATTTATTGAATCTATTGTTCCTTCTAAAGTAGATGGAATCTCTACACTTGATTTATCACTCTCAATTGTAATTACTGGATCGTTAATAGAAACCTTGTCTCCTTTTTTAACCAAAATCTCTATAACTTCAACTTTTTCAAAATCTCCTATATCAGGAACAAGTAATATTTTATTCATTTTTATAGTTATAATTTTAACACATTTGAAGCCTTTTTTGGACAAGCTTTAATGTTATATTTTAAATATGTTAATAAATTTATTTAAAAAAATTATTAAAGGTGAATACAACCAAGATTTAGATGCTAAATTTTGGATACAGAAAATCTTGTTAAAGAAAAATTTGAATTCTTTTAAGTATTAATCTTTTTCAATACACATAGATATTCCCATACCACCACCAATACATAAGGTTGTAAGTCCTTTTTTTGAGTCACTTTTAATCATTTCATGAAGCAAGGTTACCAATATTCTAGCACCCGATGCTCCAATAGGATGACCTAATGCAATAGCTCCACCGTTTACATTAACTTTTTCTTTTGGAATTTTAAGCTCTTTAATTACTGCTAAGCTCTGGGCTGCAAATGCCTCATTAGACTCGACTAAATCTAAATCACTTATTGACCATCCTGCTTTTTTTAAAGCTTTGCTTGTTGCTGGTATAGGTCCAGTTCCCATTAAAGCTGGCTCAACTCCACAAGTGGCCCAAGAAATAATTTTAGCTAAAGGTTTTAAATTATACTTTTCTGCGTTTTTTCTATCCATTAATAGAACTGCTGCTGCTCCATCATTTACACCAGAAGAATTACCAGCAGTTACTGTTCCATTTTGTTTGAACACAGTTTTTAGTTTTGAAAGACTCTCCTCTGTAACATTAGATCGAGGATGCTCATCAGATACACTGGCACCATCAATTATTTCCTCTTTAAACTTTCCATTTTTTATTGCATCTTGAACTTTTTGTTGAGATGAAACAGCAAATTCATCTTGTTCTTGTCTTGAAATTTTAAATTTTTCAGCAACATTCTCAGCTGTAATTCCCA
>CACHVT010000002.1 GCA_902583345.1 uncultured Pelagibacteraceae bacterium
AGTTTTCGCAGATATTATTTTTAGATATGTTTCTTCTAACATATCTATTTCTCCTTTATATTGAAGCTGTAAAACCTCTCCCTGAGAAATTTCGGCAGAAGTTGCTGAGAGAAGTTTTAAAACTTCAAGACTTCCATCTTCAACCATCATTTCAAAACATCTACTTAGTAAATAATCTCCAACTAAAATTGACGATTTATTTCCCCAAATATTATTTAAAGTTTTTTTACCTCTTCTGATCTCTCCATTGTCAATAACGTCGTCATGCATCAGTGTTGCTGCATGTATCAACTCCACACAAGCTGCAAGATTAATATCTCTTGATCCTTTTGAATAGCTGCAAAGTTTAGACGAGCCAAGTGTTAGCAAAGCTCTTAATCTTTTACCGCCTGTCCTAAGATGGTATTTGGTCATTTCATCAACTAACTGAACTTTACTTGATAACTTTGATTTAATCTTTTCCTCAACTAAAACTAGCTTGTCGTCTACAGAATTTTTGAGCTCTGAATATGAATTGTTTATTCGATTTTTTAATTGAACTACGGTTCCCATAGGAATAAGTTAGTACAATTGTCACAATATTATACTTATCAATTGACGCACCCTAAACTACAACTATAAGGAGACTTTATATTAAATCAAAAATTCTGTAAGCATTATTTATGTTCTCTTTTTTTAAAAAAAAAAAAATTATTCCGCACATAAGACTGTCCGGTGTTATTGGATCTGCTGGCAGATTTAAACAAGGTATTGACTTTTCAGGTCAGCAAGAAATTATAAAAAAAGCTTTTTCATTTAAAAAGTCAAAAAGCATAGCGATATCAATTAATTCTCCAGGCGGATCTCCTGTTCAATCTCATTTAATTCATGATTACATAAGACAGCTGGCTAAAAAAAACGAAAAAAAAGTTATAGTTTTTGCAGAAGACGTTGCTGCATCTGGTGGGTACTTAATAGCTTGTGCAGGAGATGAGATATATGCAAATTCAAGTTCTATAATTGGTTCTATTGGAGTTATCTCTGCTTCATTTGGCTTTCAAGATGCTATCAAAAAAATTGGTGTTCAAAGAAGAGTTTATACTGCTGGAAGAAATAAAAGTACTTTAGATCCATTTAAAGAAGAAAAAGAAGAAGATATTGAGAGAATAAAAAAATTGCAGTTGGAGCTACATTCAGATTTTATTGAAGTTGTAAAAAAGAGCAGGGAATCAAAACTTAAAGATCCCGAAAAAAATAACACTTTCACCGGAGAATTCTGGTCAGGTGCTGCATCAATGAAATTAGGATTAATAGACGGAATTGGTAATGCTGAACAAATTTTAAGAGAGAAATTTGGAGAGGATGTAATTATCAAAAAATTAGAGAAACAAAAAAGTTTTATAGCAAAAAAACTTTCATCTTCTTTAGATAATCAGATTGACAATATTGCTAGCGTCATAGAGGAAAGAGCCTTGTGGCAAAAATTTGGTTTATAAATGCCAAAAAAAATAAAAAAAAAAAAAAAACCTAAATTCCAATCTTTTCAAGACACAATATTAAATTTACAAAAATATTGGAGCAAACAAGGTTGTGTAATTGTGCAACCCTATGACATGGAGGTAGGAGCTGGAACATTTCATCCTGCAACTACATTAAGATCTTTAGGACCAAAACCATGGAAAGTTGCATACGTGCAACCATCAAGAAGACCAACTGACGGAAGGTATGGGGATAATCCAAATAGATTACAACATTATTATCAGTTTCAAGTTTTAATAAAACCATCTCCAAAAGAAATAAAAAAACTTTACCTAAATAGCCTAAATATTATTGGTATCAGCCACAAAGACCATGATATCAGATTTGTAGAAGACGACTGGGAAAGTCCAACTCTCGGGGCTGCAGGGCTCGGTTGGGAAGTTTGGTGTGATGGAATGGAAATAACTCAATTTACTTATTTTCAACAAATGGCAGGTATGGAATGCAAACCTGTTTCGGTTGAGTTAACTTACGGTTTAGAAAGAATCTGTATGTTTACTCAGCAAAAAAAAAATGTTTTTGATCTCTTATGGAATAATGAAGGAATTGAATATAGAGAAGTCTTTCGCCAAGCTGAAAAAGAATTTTCTGCTTATAATTTTGAATATGCAAATACCGAAAATTTGTTAAAAATTTTTGATATGTATGAATTAGAGGCAAAATCTCTTGTTGAAAAAAATATATCTTTGCCAGCTTATGACCAATGTTTAAAAGCTAGTCATGTTTTTAATATTTTAGATGCACGTGGAGTAATTAGTGTCGCACAAAGAGCTGAGTATATCGGCAGAATTAGAGAAATAACAAAAGGTGTTGCAGAAATTTGGACAAATAGTCAAAAACAATAATGGCTGAATTTTTTTTAGAACTTTTTAGTGAAGAAATACCTCCTAAACTTCAAAAAAAAGCTAGAGACTTCTTGCACGAAAATTTCAAAAAATTATTTGAAGAAAAAAATTTAAAATTTAAAAAATCTGAAGCTTATTCTACTCCTAATAGATTGATAATTTTGTTTGATGGATTAGATAAAAAAATTAAAGAAAAATCCAAAGAAATAAAGGGTCCAAATATTAATTCATCCGAAGAGGCTTTAGAGGGGTTTTTACGAGCAAATCAAATAACTAAAAATGAAATTTATAAAAAGAGTATCGAAAAAGGAGAGTTTTATTTTTTTAAAAAAAAGGAGAAAACTATTGATACCATTGTTCTATTAGAAAAAAACATTCCCTTAATATTAAATAAAATATCATGGAAAAAATCAATGAAATGGAGTGATTTTGAATTAGAGTGGGGACGACCTTTAAAATCAATTTTAAGTTTATTTGAAAATAAAAAATTATCATTTAAATTTTACCATTTAGAAAGTTCAGACTCTACATTTATAGACAAAGAATTTGAGGACAAACAAAAAGTATTTAAAAACTTTAAGAGTTATAAAGGTTATTTTAGAAAACTAGGAATTATTATTGATCAAAATTCTAGAAAAAAATTAATTGAACAGCAACTTCAAAAAATTTCTAAAAGAAAGAATCTTAAGCTAGAAATTAATATTAAACTTTTAAATGAAGTAGTTGATTTAGTAGATCGGCCATATGTTTTAAGTTGTAAATTTAATCAAAAATTTTTAGATATACCAAAAGAAATTCTTATTATTACAATGCAACATCATCAAAAGTATTTTCATACATTTGACCATAAAGGAAATATTACCAATGAGTTTTTTGTTATTGCCAATAGCAAGGATAATAAAGGTTATATAAAAACAGGAAATGAAAGAGTTGTCGATGCAAGATTAAGCGATGCTAGATTTTTTTGGGAAAAAAATAAGTCTCAAAATTTAATTAAGCAAATTTCTAAACTGAAATCTATCAATTATTTTGAAGGTTTGGGTACATACTTTGATAAAGTGCAAAGAATGAGAAAACTTGGTGCTTTGATCTCAGATGAAATGCTAATAAGTAAAGAAAAAATTGAACTTTTAACATCTATATGCAAAATTGACCTCACATCAGACATTGTAAATGAGTTCCCAGAATTACAAGGTATCATGGGAGGATATTTTGCTAGTTCCCAAGGATTTGATAAAGATATTTCATTGTCAATAAGTGAACATTATCTGCCTACTGGATTAGAAAGTAGAGTTCCAAAAAAATCTTTTAGTCTCGCATTAGCTTTAACAGATAAAATAGATACTCTGGTAGGTTTCTTTGGAGTAAATCAAAAACCTACTAGTTCAAAAGATCCATATGCTTTGAGAAGATTAGCTTTGGGAATAATTAGATTATTATTAGAAAATAAAAAGGAATTTAAATTGAATGATTTAATTAATTATTCAATTTCACTTTATAGAGATCAAGGATTTAAATTTCAGAATGCAAAGCTTCAATTAGAACTATCCTCATTTTTAATTGATAGATTAAAATTTTATATGCGAGAAAAAGATATACGTCATGATATTGTTGAAGCAAGTATAAATTCTTTTTCAATAGATCAGGCCTCAAAAATGTATAGTAAGGCATTGGCGTTAAACAATGTTATAGTTAAGGATATTGGAAATGATATAATTATAAGCTATAAAAGAGCATCAAATATTTTAGACAATGAGCTTAAGAATAGAGAACTAAATCTTTCTAACACAACAGATCCTGGTATTTTTAAAAATGAGTATGAAAAAAATTTGTACAAAAAAATCCATGAATTAAGAAAATATTTTACTAGCATAAATAAAGATGAAGATTACCAAGTAACATTAGGAAACTTAGCAAATGCAAAAGCAACCATCTCTGAATTTTTTGATAATGTTATTGTTAATGATGTAGATCAAAATATAAAAAAAAATCGATTGGAACTTTTGCAAATGTTATGTAAAACGTTCGACAACTATATAAATTTTTCAAATATTGAGAGTTTTAAGTGAATAAATTAATATTAAATTTTAAATCTAAAAAGCTTAAAAATATTAAAAATTTAAAAAATTATTTAGGAGGCAAGGGTGCAAATTTATTTCAAATGGGAAAAATGGGCTTACCGGTCCCACCTGGATTTACGATTTCTACAAAGGTATCTGAAATATTTTATAAAAATAAAAAAAAATTAAATTCAAAAATAATAAAAAGCATTAGAAAAGAGTTACAAAAAATAGAAAGAGAGACAAAAAAAAAATTTGGAGATTTAAAAAATCCATTATTAGTATCAGTAAGATCTGGAGCACGAGTATCAATGCCAGGAATGATGGATACAATATTAAATCTAGGCTTGAACGATAAAACGGTTTTAGCATTAGCTAAAAAAACATCGAATAATAGATTTGCTAAAGACAGTTACAGAAGGTTTATTCAAATGTATTCAAATGTTGTTTTGGGTATTGAAAATTATAATTTTGAAGATTTAATTGAGAATTATAAACTTACGAAAGGTGTACTTCTTGATACAGAATTAGATGCAGATGATTGGGATGGTTTAATTAAAGATTTTAAAAGTATAGTAAAAGAGAAAACAAAAAAAGAGTTTCCTCAGGATGTTTATCATCAGTTAATAGGTGCAATTTCTGCCGTTTTTCTTTCTTGGCAAAGTAATAGAGCCAGAGTTTATAGAAAAATTAATAGTATTCCCTCAGATTGGGGCACTGCTGTTAATGTTCAATCAATGGTATTTGGAAATATGGGTAATGACTGTGCTACTGGTGTAGTATTTACTAGAAATCCATCTGATGGAACAAATGAAATCTATGGAGAATATTTAATTAATGCTCAAGGGGAGGATGTGGTAGCAGGAACAAGGACTCCTCAATATATAACAAAAAAAGCTAGGAAAGTATCAAATTCTAATAAAAGTTCGATGGAAGAATCTATGCCAAAAGTTTTTAAAGAATTAAAAAAAATTCTTAAACTTTTAGAAAAGTATTACAAAGACATGCAAGACGTAGAATTTACAGTTGAAAATAACAAGCTTTGGATTTTGCAAACTAGATCAGGAAAAAGAACTGCAAAGTCTGCAGTTAAAATTGCTGTTGATATGGTTAAAGAAAAAAAAATTTCAAAGAGCCAAGCAATTCTTAGAATAGATCCAAATACGCTGGATACTCTTTTGCACCCAAGTCTAGATGAAAAAAGTGAATTGGAGGTTATAGCAAAAGGCTTACCAGCATCTCCAGGAGCTGTAAGTGGCAAAGTAGCCTTTTCATCTGATGAAGCAGAAAGACTAAACGGTATTATGCAAAGTGTTATTTTGGTTAGGGTAGAAACATCTCCAGAAGATATTCACGGAATGCATGCTGCCAAAGGTATTCTTACTGCAAGAGGCGGAATGACAAGTCATGCAGCGGTAGTTGCCAGAGGCATGGGAAGGCCATGTGTGTCAGGATCTAGCGAAATTGAAATTGATTACAAAAACAAACTTTTCAAAACTGAAAATCATCAAGTCAAAGAAGGAGACCTAATTACGATCGATGGATCAACAGGCAGAATAATATTAGGAGAAGTAAAAACTGTTAAGCCAGAGATTTCTGGGGAATTTTCTAAAATTTTGGACTGGTCTGATATCTCAAGAAAATTAAAAATAAGAACTAACTCAGAGACTCCATTCGATAGCAAAATAGCTAGGGAATTTGGAGCTGAAGGAATTGGTTTATGCAGAACAGAACACATGTTTTTTGACGAAGAAAGAATTTTATCAGTAAGGCAGATGATTCTTTCTAAATCAAAAGAAGATAGAGATAAAGCTTTAGAAAAATTACTACCACATCAAAAAAATGATTTTATTGAAATATTTAAAATTATGAGTGGGTTACCAGTTACAGTCAGATTGCTAGATCCACCTTTACATGAGTTTTTACCGAAAAATGATGGAGAAATAAGTGATGTAGCCAAATCACTAAATTTATCAAACGAAGAAGTTCAGGCGAGAATTGATGAATTGCATGAACATAACCCAATGCTTGGACATAGAGGATGTAGGCTAGGTATTTCATTTCCAGAAATTTATGAAATGCAATGTAAAGCAATATTTGAAGCTTTAATTGAATGTAAAAATAAAAAAATAAAACCTATTATGCCTGAAATAATGATTCCTTTAGTTTCTACTGAAGCAGAGATTAAAATAATGAAAGATTTAGTAATTAGAGTTGCAGGAATAGTTCAGAAAAAAAATAAAACAAAAATTAATTTTTTAGTTGGTACAATGATCGAACTCCCAAGGGCTGCTTTAAAAGCAAAAGATATTGCAAAACATGCGGAATTTTTTAGTTTTGGAACAAATGACTTAACTCAAACAACATTTGGCATAAGTAGAGACGATAGTGGAAAATTCTTAAATGATTATATTGAAAATAAGATTTTTGACATAGATCCGTTTGTTTCAATTGATGAAGGAGTAGGAGATTTAATTGAGATTGCTACTTTTAATGGAAAAAAGCAAAACAAAAAAATTAAATTAGGAATATGCGGAGAGCATGGTGGAGATCCAAAAAGTATTCATTTTTGTTCTAAAACAGGTTTAGATTATGTTTCATGCTCACCATATAGGGTACCTGTTGCAAGACTGTCAGCTGCTCAAGCTGAACTAAAAAAATAATTATATTTCAAATTTTAAATCTAAGGAATTAAATGAATGCGTTAGAGATCCAATAGAAATTCTTTTCACTCCAGTATTAGCAATTTTTATAACATTTTTTAGTGTAATACCTCCAGATGCCTCTGTCTCATAAAGCTTTTCAGATAAAACTATAGCTTTTTTTAAAATTTTAGGTTTCATATTATCGAATAAAATTCGATCAAATTTTAAACCAATTATTTTTTTTAACTGAACAAGATCATCTACTTCTACTGTAATTTTTTTACCCTTTTTTTTCTTTATAGCTAATTGAATTAATTTTTTCATATCTGCACTTTTTATATGGTTGTCTTTTATCAAATATTCATCACTCAGATTAAATCTGTGATTAATTCCGCCTCCTAATTTTACAGCATATTTTTGAATTACTCTTAGATTTGGTATCGTTTTCCTTGTGCAACAAATTTTACTTTTTTTTCCTACTTTTTTTACAAATTGATTAGTTGTAGTAGCGATTCCTGATATGAGACTTAAGAAATTTAATGCAACTCTTTCTCCGGTCAATATATGTTTTGTATTGCCCTCTATTATTGCAATTAGATCACCTTTTTTAATTTTAGATCCTTCTTTTTTTTTTAAATTAATTTTGATTTTTTTATCTATTAATTTAAAAGTTTGTTTAGCAAACTCTAATCCACCTATTATACCAGATTGATTAGAAATTAATTTTACCTTTTTTTTGATATTATTTTGTAAAAGATTTGAAGAAATATCTCCCAAAGGATAAAGATCTTCATTTAAAGCTAATTTGCAAATGCCTCTTATAAAGTTTTTACTGAGAATTATTTTTGACACAGATCTTATCTGCCTATTTTTGTCATTCTTTCTACTGATTTTCTTGCTTTCTCAATAGTTACTTTGTCCATTAAAATTTCGTTGCTTTCATTTTGTAAGCAGTCTAAAATTTTTGGTAGAGTAATTCTTTTCATGTGAGGACATAAGTTACAAGGTCTTATAAATTTTACATTCGGGTTATCTACTTGAACATTATCACTCATTGAACATTCAGTTACCATCATTACTTTTTCTGGTTGATTGTCTTTAACATATTTAATCATACCACTTGTTGATCCTGTAAAATCACTTGCCTCAATAACTTCAGGTGGACACTCTGGATGAGCTATTACTTTAATTCCTGGATTTTCTTTTCTTATTTGATTTATCTCCTCATCGTTAAATTGTTCATGAACTTCACAAGTTCCTTTCCATGAAATTATTTCGACATCAGTTTGAGAAGCAACATATTTTGCTAAATAATCATCTGGTAAAAAAATTACTTTTTTAACTCCTAATGAATTTACTATTTTCACTGCGTTTGCTGAAGTACAACAAATATCAGTTTCTGATTTAACATCTGCAGAAGTATTCACATAAGAAACTACTGGCACTCCTGGATATTTTTTTTTCAATTCTCTGACATTTTTGCCAGTTATAGATGATGATAATGAGCATCCAGCTCTCATATCTGGTAATAAAACTTTTTTGCTTGGGCTCATAAGTTTAGCTGTCTCAGCCATGAAATGTACTCCACACATAACAATTATATCTGCCTTAGTTTTTGCTGCCTCTATAGCTAAAGCAAGCGAGTCAGCTGAAAAATCTGAAATACCATGATAAATCTCTGGTGTTTGATAGTTATGAGCAAGTATAATCGCATTCTTCTGTTTTTTTAATTTGTTTATTTCATAAATATATGGAGCAAAACTTGGCCATTCAATTTCAGGAACTGCCCTAGAAATTTTTTGGTATATAGGATCTGTAGCTTTTCTAATTTCTGATGTAAATTCCATATCTAAATCTATCAACTTGAAACAAAAATGTCATTCAATTATTCTGACGCATAAGCGGCCATGCTGAAATTGGTAGACAGGCACGGTTGAGGGCCGTGTGGGCTTAGCCCATGAGAGTTCGAGTCTCTCTGGCCGCACCATGAAACTCAAATTTTAAGCCATTGTGGTCTTAAAATTTTGACAATAGCTTTACCGCAAGTAAATTTTTTATCAAAATCAAAATTAATATCTTTAAATTTCACAAGACCAAAAGGATACTTTGTATCAATTAAAACTTTACCTATTTTATTTGAATTAAATGAAATTTCGTCATCAATTTTAATAGATCCTTCCAATATTTCAATTGGTAACAATTTTTTTGAAAGTCTATCTTTTAATTTTATTCTAGCAGTATTTTCTTGTCCAATATAACAACCTTTTTTAAAGTCTAATGCATTCAAATCTTCAAAATTACACTCTATTCCAAAAAGTTTGTTCTTTAATTTTTCTGTATTATTCTGTGCTATTCCTAATTTAAAACTTTGATTATAATAAGCATCAGTACTTTCCACTTTTAGCTCTAGCTTTTTTATTGATAAATGAAGCTTTTCTAAATTTATAATTAATCTTGCACCTAATTCTTTATTTCTAGGATCTAAAACAATTGGATCTTCTCTATATTTAATAGTGTTCCCAGTTTCATCTTTAGCATTGTCAAATGATATAAATTTTTCTTTTGATATTACAGCAACCACAAATTCATTACTTAAATTTAAAATCTCAATTTTTGATCTTAGTTTATATAGCTTAAATTGATTATATAGATCGTCAATTTGATTTTTTTCACAATCTACTAAAAAGCCTTTTTTATGTTTAACAACAATAAAATCAAAGAGGTATTTACCTTGGGGAGTTAAAAGTGAGGCAAAACAGCTATTATTTTCTGAAACTTTATTAATATCATTTGTAATTATATTTTGTAGATACTCTAAAACATCTTCACCATGTATATAAAGTACCCCTCTATCCTCTAGATTGTAAATACTGTTTTTATTCATAATTGATAATTGTTACATTATAATATAATTACTTCTATCGAAAATGTTAGATCTTGTTATTAAGAATGGCGATTGTTTTATTGATGGAAAGCTTCAAAAAAAAGATATTGGTGTATTAAATGGAAAGATTGTCCAAATAGACGATAATATTCTTGAAAAATCAAAAAATATTTTTCAGGCAAACAGGCTAATTGTTTTACCGGGGTGCATAGATACACAAGTTCATTTTAGAGAACCAGGTTCTACAGATACAGAGGATTTAAACAGTGGAAGCAAAGCGGCAGTTGTTGGCGGGATAACAGGCGTGTTTGAAATGCCAAATACTAATCCACCAACAGCGAATGAGGGAGAATTTCAAAAAAAATTAGATTTAGCAAAAGATAGAATGTTTTGTAATTATGCTTTCTACTTTGGCGCAACTCCATCTAATCAGCAGGAGCTATCAAAGCTTAAGAATTTAGATGGATGTTGTGGGGTAAAATTATTTGCAGGTTCGTCGACCGGTAATTTGCTTGTGCATAAAGAAGAAGATATAGAGAAAGTTTTTGAACATACCACTAAGGTAGTCTCCGTGCACTCTGAGGATGAAGATATTCTTAATCAAAGAAAAAAATTAATAGAAAATGGAAATGTTCTTACCCATGAAATTTGGAGAAACGTAGAAACTGCAATGTCTTCGACAAGAAGAATAGTTAAAATTGCAAAGCGTCTAAATAAAAAAGCGCATATACTTCATGTTACAACTAAAGAAGAGGTCGATTTTTTATCTCAGCACAAAGGTAACATTACTTTTGAAATAACACCTCAACATTTAACTTTGTATTCCCCGGATTGTTATAAAAAATTAGGTACTTATGCGCAAATGAATCCACCAATTAGAGACAAGTCTCATTATGATAGATTATGGTATGCTGTTAAAAATAACTATAATGATACTATTGGATCAGACCATGCTCCACACTTGAGAACTAATAAGGATAAAGAATATCCAAATTCCCCATCAGGTATGCCAGGAGTTCAAACTTTACTCCCAGTTATGCTTAATCATATTAATGATGGAAAGCTAAAACTTCATCAATTAATAAATTTTCTGTGTGAAAATCCAGTTAAAATTTTTGGAATTAAAAATAAAGGGTATATAAAAAAAGATTATGATGCTGACTTTACAGTTATAGATTTAAACAAAGTTATTGAAATTAGAAACGAAGAAATACAAAGCAAATGTCAATGGTCACCTTTTGATGGTTATAAACTCAAAGGCACTCCTATTGCAACGATTATAAATGGTGAAATTAAAATGAAAGATGGCAAAATATTAGGAAAACCATCAGGTAAACCAATGCTATTTTAGAATATTGTTTTTTTTAAGATCTTCCTCTATCTCCTTTAAAATTGCTGGATCATCTATTGTAGCAGGCATCTTATATTTCTCTTTATCTGCAATTTTTCTGATAGTTCCTCTTAATATTTTACCCGACCTTGTTTTTGGTAATCTTTTTATAACAATAGCAACTTTAAATGCAGCTACTGGTCCAATTTTATCTCTTACCATTTTAATACATTCTTTTGAGATAGTTTCATTATCTTTTGTTACACCAGTTTTAAGTACAACTAATCCTATTGGCAATTGACCCTTGAGCTTATCTGCTATTCCTAATACTGCACATTCTGCAACCGATTGATGTTCAGATAAAACTTCTTCTATTGCGCCAGTCGACAATCTGTGACCAGCTACATTTATGATATCATCGGTTCTTGACATGATCCATATATATCCATCGTCATCAATGTGACCAGCATCATAAGTTTGATAGTAACCTTCATAATTAGTCATATAAGTTTTTTTGTATCGCTCGTCAGCATTCCATAAAGTAGGGAAGGTACCTGGAGGCAAAGGAAGCTTCACAACAATATCTCCCATTTCATTTGGTTTAGCTATAGAGTTATCATTTTTTAAAACTTTTACATCATAACCTGGCACAGCTCTACAAGCTGAACCATATTTTGTCTTTTGCATTTCTATACCAGTACAGTTTGAACTTATTGCCCAACTTGTTTCGGTCTGCCACCAGTGATCTATAACTGGAACTTTTAAAAGATTTTCTGCCCACTTTATAGTATCAGGGTCCGCTCTTTCCCCAGCAAGAAATAATGACTCAAATGAGCTTAAATCATATTTTGAAAAAAATTTACCTTCTGGATCCTCTTTTTTTATTGCTCTAAATGCTGTAGGTGCAGTAAATAATGATTTAACTTTATAATCTGAAATTATTTTCCAAAAAGCCCCTGCGTCAGGAGTGCCCACTGGTTTCCCTTCGAATAAGACTGTAGTACATCCTTTGAATAATGGGGCATAAACAATATACGAGTGACCTACTATCCAGCCAATATCGCTTGCTGACCACCAAATATCATCAACATCAATATTGTAAATATTTTTCATTGTCCACTTCAGAGCAACTATATGTCCACCAATGTCTCGTACAATACCTTTTGGAACACCTGTTGTACCTGATGTATACAGAATATATGCAAAATCATTTGCATTCATCTCAACACAATCTTGTTCTTGAGCATTAGACAAAGACTCTTCCCAGCTTATCTCTTTAGGTGCATCAAGTTCAACTTCATGACCCGATCTTTGATAAAGTATTATTTTTTCTGGCTTGTGAGAAGCTAACCTTAATGCTTCATCTACTAAAGGTTTGTATTCAACGGTCCTTCCGGGCTCAAACCCACATGAAGCTGATACCAACAGCTTTGCTTTGCTGTCATCTATCCGACTTGCAAGCTCATTAGAGGCAAAACCTCCAAATACTACTGAGTGAATAGCCCCAATTCTTCCACAGGCAAGCATTGCAATTACCGCCTCTGGTATCATTGGCATATAGATTATAACCCTATCACCCTTATTAATACCTTGGTTCTTTAGTGCACCTGCAAACTTTGAAACTTTTCCTTTTAATTCTTTATATGTGAACTTCTTTTTATTACCTGTGATAGGACTGTCATATATTAATGCAATTTTGTCTCCTCTTCCTTGATCAATGTGAATATCAAGAGCGTTATAACAGGTATTTGTTTTGCCATCACAAAACCATTTGTAAAAGGGTGGCGTATTTTTATCTAGTATCTGTGTAGGTTTTTTATACCAAAAGATATCTTCAGATATTCTTTGCCAAAACTCCTCAGGATTTTGAATAGAATTTTCATAAGTTTCTTTAAAAACTGACGACATATTAAGAATTGATTCTTTCTTGGTTTTTTACTCTTTTATTAACTTAAGATTGTATTTAATTTTAAAAAGCTAGTAAAATCAATATAAAATAGCCATAAAAAAGGCTTCAATTAACTATTTATATTTGCTAATTAGTCTCAACTTTGACTTTAACCATGAGGGTTAAAGTCGTAGTTTAAATTTAAACTAATAAAAACTAACTAATAAGGGAGTTTTTTATGAAAACACTAAAAACGTTAGCAATTGCTTTATTTGCTCTTGTTGGAGTAACTACAGCAGCTAATGCGGCAACTACCTTTTTAGCCACGGATGATTTTGTAGGTATTTCATTTTGGTTAATATCTATGGGTATGTTAGCAGCTACAGCGTTTTTCTTTATGGAGCAGGCTAATGTAGCTACTCAGTGGAGAAAATCAGTAAACGTAGCTGGATTAGTAACTGGTATTGCATTTATCCATTATATGTACATGAGAGCAGTTTGGGTTGAGACTGGAGACACGCCAACTGTTTACAGATACATTGACTGGTTAATTACTGTACCTTTGCAGCTTGTAGAATTTTATTTAATTCTTTCAGCAGTAAGAAAAGTTGATAGCGGTATATTCTGGAGAATCTTAATTGGTTCTTTAGTGATGCTAATAGGTGGATATCTTGGAGAAGCAGGATTCATCAATGCGATGCTTGGTTTCATTATCGGTATAGCAGGTTGGATTTACATTCTTTATGAAATCTTTTCAGGTGAAGCAGGTAAAGCTGTTTCAAAATCTGGAAACAAATCACTTGTTACAGCATTTAGCGCATTAAGAATGATCGTTACAGTAGGTTGGGCAATCTACCCATTAGGTTACATTTTTGGTTACCTAACAGGTGGAATTGATGCTAATTCACTTAACGTAATTTATAACTTAGCAGACTTTGTTAATAAGATCGCTTTCGGTATTATTATTTGGTCTTGCGCTGTTGCAAACTCTGGAAGAAGAGCTTAATACTTCAGAGTAGAAAAATAATTAATAGGGCAAGTTTAACTACTTGCCCTATTTTTTTTTGCCTATATAAAAATCCTGATGACAAAAATAGTCTATATTGAGCATTCTGGTAAATCACATAGTATAGATGTGCAAAATGGATTATCTGTAATGGAAGGTGCGATACAAAATAACATACCTGGTATTGACGCTGATTGTGGAGGATCAATGGCTTGTGCTACTTGCCATGTTTATGTCAAAGAAGAATGGTTTAATAAACTTCAAAAAAAAGACGATGGAGAAGAAGATATGTTAGATATGGCATTTGAACCAAGTAAGTTTAGCAGACTTAGTTGTCAATTAATAGTAACAGATGAATTGGATGGATTAGAAGTACAACTACCTTCTAAGCAAGCCTAATGATAAAAACTGACGCTTTAATTATTGGAGCGGGTCCGACTGGACTATTTACAGCACATCAACTAAAATTAATTGGTTTAAATTGTGAGGTAGTTGATAATCTTGATAAAATTGGAGGTCAGTGTATTGAACTTTATCCAGACAAACCAATTTACGATATTCCAGCAATACCAGAATGCACTGGAGAAGAACTAACAAATAACTTATTAGATCAATTAAAACCTTTTAATATTAAATTTCATCTAAATGAAAGAGTTGAGGAAGTAAAAAAAAATAATGATAAATGGGATGTTAAAACAAATAAAGGCACTTTGTTTAGCACTCCAAATATAATTATAGCTGCTGGAGTTGGCTCATTTGAGCCAAGAAAATTTGCACCAAAAGATTGTGAGAAATTTGAAGACAAATCTATTTTCTATTCAATAAAAGATAAAAATATTTTCAAAAGCAAAATTATTTCAATTTTTGGTGGAGGTGACAGTGCATTGGATTGGGCAGTAGAATTATCAAAAAATTCCAAAATTAATTTAATTCATAGAAGAGAAGAGTTTAGGGCAGCAAAATCAACATTAGATCAAATGAAGAAACTAGTTAAAGAAGGTAAGATTAATTTATTCACAAAGTATCAATTAAAAAGTGTTAAGGGCGATGAAAAACTTGAAGGTATTGATATAGAGCATGATAATAAGGATATAAAAAGTCTCAAAACTGATTTTGTTTTAGGTTTTTTTGGTTTAATCATGAAACTTGGACCAATAGCTGATTGGGGTCTCAGTTTAGATAAAAAAACTGTCACAGTAGATACAGAAAAATTTGAGACAAATCAGAAAGGAATTTATGCAGTGGGAGATATTTGTAATTACCCTGGAAAGTTAAAATTAATATTGTCAGGATTTCATGAAGGAGCATTAGCTGCTAGAGCATGTTTTAAATTAGCAAGACCAAATGAAAAATATCGTTTTGAATTTACTACATCCTCAAAAACTATAAAAGATAGACTTGGTGTTAAAAGTGATTGAGTTATTTGCATCTGATACTCCAAATGGAAAAAAGATAAGTATAATGTTAGAGGAAATCAATTTTCCTTATAAGGTAACATCTGTTGATCTATCCAAAGGAGATCAATTTAAAGAAGAGTTTATAAAAATTAGTCCATTTAGTAAAATTCCAGTTATTAAAGATAGTGAGAATAGTAAAAACATTTTTGGGTCAGGGGCTATATTAATTTATTTAGCTGAAAGGAGTCAAAAATTTTACGACCAAAAAAATAAATCAAATATTGATCAATGGCTAATGGCCCAAATGGGACTTGTTGGTCCATTGATTGGTCAATATCATTCATTTTATCGTTTTAACAAAGGAAAAAGTAAATATGGCGAGGAAAGATACTTTAAAATTACAAAAGATTTATACAAAAATTTAAATGATAGACTGTCAGTCTCTAAATATTTAGCAGGTGAAAATTATACAATTGCGGATATTGCAACGTGGCCATGGATAGCAAGACATCAATGGCATGATATTGGTTTAAACAAATATCGTGATTTATGTAAATGGTATGAAACTATTTCTGAAAGAGAAGCTGTAATTAAAGGTTATAATTTTATGGGTGGTGGAAAAATTCCAAAACCTTAATCGTCTGCATAAACTTTTTCATCTTTTTCGTGTTTTTCCTGTGCAGCAATACACAAAGTAGCAATCGGTCTTGCTATTAATCTTTTAATTCCTATTGGCTCTCCAGTGTCCTCACAAAAACCGTATGTACCATCCTGTATTTTTTTTAAAGCAGAATCAATTTTTGAGATTAATTTAATTTGCCTATTTATCGCTTTCATCTCAACATTTTTATCTGTATAGGAACTCGCTTGATCTACTATGTCAGCTGATACACTATTATCATCAAGAGATCCATTATACAAAGCTTCATTATTTGCTTTAATAATTTCAGACTTCCAATCAGATAGTTTTTTCTTAAAATATGCTTTATGTTTTTCGCACATATATTTTTCTGTTAATTTTGGTATGTAAGTTTTAGAGATTTTAACCATACTTTAATTTTGACGTGCCGGAGTATATTCAGCAATTAATAGGTGTCAATATAAGTTAATTCGTATAAATTTAGATAAATGAATATTTATAAAACCAATATAAATAAATTATTCTATATTTTTCTAACAATTCATTTAATCATTTGGACACTGATTCCTAGCTTAACAAATCAAAATTTACCTTTAGATACTATTGAAGCGCTGGCATGGGGAAGCAATCTAGATTGGGGTTTTAATAAACACCCTCCTATAAGTGCCTTTTTAGCAGAAGTTTTTTATCAAATTTTTGGATCACAAGACTGGGCCTATTATTTGCTGAGCCAAATTTGTGTAATTATATCTTTTTATGCTGTTTTTAAGTTTAGTGAGGGTTTTTTTCAAAATAAAATTTTTTCTTTATTGTCAGTTTTATTATTAGAAGGAATTTATTTTCACAATTTTACAACTCCTGAATTTAATGTAAACATTTGTTTAATGCCATTTTGGGCACTAACAATCCTTTATGTTTGGAAAGGTTTTAAAAATAATAAAACCACAGATTGGTTTTTAGTAGGCTTATTTGCTGGATTTGGATTTTTGTCAAAATACCTATTTATTTATTTAGCATTGGGTATTGATATATTTTTAATTTATATGATTTATAAAAAAAAAATTGATTATAAATGTTTAGTATCGCTAATTCCTTTTCTTATAATTTTGTTGCCACATTTAATTTGGTTAACTGAAAACAATTATATAACTATTATATATGGGTTAGAAAGAACAGGCACAGGAAATCAGAATTTCTTAAACCATATAATTTATCCATTAATTTTTTTGGGAAAACAAATTGGAATACTAATGCCTTTCTTTTTAATGTTTTTATTTTTAAATAGTAAATTAAAAACTAAATTTAATCTTAAAGATAATAAGTTATTATTTTTATTAGCAATCAACATTGTTCCAATAGCTTTAGTCTTTTTAACTTCTATGATTATAGGGGCTAAAATTAGAACAATGTGGATGACACCTTTTTATTTATTTTTTGGAGTTTTGTTAATTTATATTTTTCAATTTCAAATTATTTTAAATAAATTAAAAGGCTTTACTGCAACCTTTCTAATTTTATTTATTTTTTCTCCTTTTGCTTATGCATATATTTCAATTACAGAAACAGATAAAAGAACTGATTACAAAGGTAAAGAAATTGCAGCATTAGTTCAAGAGAAATGGGATAATGAGAGAAATTCAGAAATTAAATATGTGAAAGGAGACGAATGGACTGCAGGGAATTTATCTTACCATTTGAAATCTAGGCCAAAATGGATTTCCATTAATGATAAAAAATGGATGAAAAAAATAAAAAGAAGTGTGACTGATACTTTACTTTTACCAAACTCTGTTGAAGATTTTGATAAAGGGATACCAGCGGTAACTTTATTTAGTTTAAGATGAAAAAAAATAATTAAAATTAAAATATGAATATAAGCGATAAATGGAAAAAAATATTATTTATTATTGCCATAGTTGCCCTTATAGAACTATCGGGATATGGTTTCTTTGCTTCTCTTTTTAGATTGATAAATTCAGTAAATTAATGAAAATAAAAATATTAATACCAATATACAACGACTGGCGATCAGTTTTTGAACTTTTAAATAAAATTAATAACGAAATTAGTGATCTAAGCGAGGAAATATCAGTAATGATTGTCAATGATGGGTCAAATGAAGAAAAAGAAGAAGTACCTGAATTCAACAATATTAAGTCTATTAAAGTATTGAATATGAATCAAAACAAAGGTCATGCAAGATGTATTGCCGCTGGTTTAAGATATATTTTTGAAAAAGAGGACTTTGATTATGTTATTCCAATGGATGGTGATGGAGAAGATAGACCTGAGGAATTAAAGTTATTGATAGAAAAATCAAAAGATTATCCAGAGAATGTAGTAACAGCTAATAGAATTAAAAGATCTGAAGGTCTTTTATTTAAACTTTGTTATGAATTACATAAAATTCTTACTTTAATTTTTACAGGTCAAAGTATAAAATTTGGTAATTTTACTTTACTGCCAAAATCAATTGTTGAAAATATGATTAATGAAAAAGCTACTTGGAATAGTTTTTCAGGATCTTTATGTAAGTTATCTAAAGATAGAAGGTCTGTTTCATCTATAAGAGGCACTAGATATTTTGGTCCGTCAAAAATGAACTTTACAAATTTGATTAAGCATTCTTTATCTATAATTTCAGTTTTTAAGTTTACTTGGTTTGTAAGATCGATAATATTTTTGTTAGTTTATTGTTATTTTATCTCAGGTTTTATTTCTATAATTACTTTAATACCAGTAGTTGTAATAATTGTTCTGAATGGAGTAATTTTTACTCTTTCTGCAAGAGAAAATTTAGAAGAGTATAAAAATTCATTATCAAATATCTCTAATATTGATACCATAAAAAAATAAAAATAATTTTATGTATTTTATTAATCCTTTTAAAGCCTTAAGACCCACCAAGGAAAATGCTTCTTCTGTTGCAGTGGCAAGTACTGATCATCTAGGAGAAGATGGAAAAAAAGATCATCTTAAAAAGAATCCATGGAGTTATTTAAATGTTTTTGATGCAGGAAATGAAAGTAAGTCAAAAGAACAATTTGAGTTAATGAAAGAAAAATCCATACTTCAAAAAGAAAATGATACTTGTTTTTATATTTATAAAATTTCTGATCAAAGTCACGAGCAAATTGGAATAATTGGAACCGCTAAGCTATCTGCCTATGACAACCTACACATTCGGGGTCATGAGGAAATTTTTTTAGAGAGAGCTCAAAAAAGACTTAGACAAATGGATAATTTAAATGCACAAATTGGTCCAATTTATACAATTTATCCTGATAATAATGAACTTGATGAATTGCTTAAAAAAGAAATTTTATCTCAACCAATATATTCTTTTGAAGCTATAGATAAATGTAAACATGAAATTTGGATTTTAAAAGAAGATCAAAAAATTAAACAAATTTGTGATCTGTTTAATTCTATAAATCGAATTTATATTGCAGATGGACACCACCGAATGGAAGCACTATCTAAATTATCAGAATTTAAAAAACATAGAAATCCAAATCATACTGGTAACGAACCTTATAATTATTTTATGGTAGCTATATTTCCTCAGAGTCAAGTAAGATTACTTGATTACAATAGATTGATAAAAGATTTGTATGGATATTCCCCAAACGATTTTATTAAAGAAGTAAAAAAAAAATTTAGTGTTGAAAAGCAAAGCTCCTCTTTCAAACCTAATAAACCACAAACTTTTGGAATGTATATTGATAAACAATGGTACTCTATAGAACTTAAAAAACCACCAGAGCAGAATTTATTCCATATTATTAACTTAGATATTAACCTTTTGCATAATTATTTATTAGAACCAATTTTAGGAATTGGAGATCCAAGATACGATAATAGAATAGATTTTTTGGCGGGATTTCATGGATTAGACACAATTGAAGATAAAGTGAATGAATCAGAGGCAGAAGTTGGTTTTAGTTTGTATGCCACTCAAGTTCAGAACGTTATAAGTTTTGCGGATAGGAAACTAAATATGCCTCCAAAATCTACTTGGTTTGACCCCAAACCTTTAGATGGGCTCTTAGCATATGAATTTGAATAGTTGTTTGATGCAAAAAACTAATCTCTTTTTTTATTTCTATAAAATATATATAAAAAAACAGTGACAAATTTTTAAAAAAACAATATATCTACAAAATATTTTTATGGAAAAACCTGACGTCAAACCTCAAAATCCAAACTTTTCAAGTGGTCCTTGCTCTAAACGTCCTGGTTGGACTTATGATGTTCTAAAGAATTCTCCCATTGGAAGATCACACAGGCATAAAGTTTGTAAAGAAAGGTTAAATGAGACGATAATTAAATCAAAGAAAATTTTAAACTTACCAGATGATTATTTACTAGGTGTTATGACTGGATCAAACACTGGGGCACTAGAAGCAGCTATGTGGTCTTTATTAGGAAATAGAGGTGTGGACGTTCTTGCTTGGGAAAATTTTGGGAAAGATTGGGTTATCGATATTATTGAACAATTTAAAATGAAAGATGTAAATAGTCATGTAACTGACTATGGAATTCTTCCTGATCTTTCAAAAGTAAATTTTAAAAATGATGTAGTGTTCACATGGAATGGTACAACAGCTGGAGTTAAAATTCCAAACGGTGACTGGATACCCGATGATAGAGAAGGATTAACGATTTGTGATGCAACATCTGGAATTTTTGCAATGGATATAGATTGTAAAAAGCTTGATGTTATTACATGGTCTTGGCAGAAAGTTTTAGGAGCTGAAGCAGCTCATGGAATGATAGCATTGTCTCCCCGTGCAGTAGAAAGACTTGAAACACATATTCCACCATGGCCAGTTCCAAAATTATTTAGATTAGCAAATAAGAAAAAATTAATTAAAGCTATTTTTGAAGGAGGAATAATCAATACTCCATCAATGATTTGTGTTGAAGACGTTCTTGATGCCTTAAAGTGGGTTGAGTCTGTAGGTGGTACCAAAGGATCAATAAAGATTTCAAGTGATAATTTAAAAATTTGTGAAGACTGGATTTCAAAAAATGAAAATTTTAAATTTATGTGTGAGGATAAAAATCTAAGGTCTTCAACAAGTATAACAGTTCTAATTAAAGATGAATGGTTTATAAAGCATAACGAGGAAGAACAAAGAGGAGTATTAAAAAAATTATTCTCATTATTGGAAAAAGAAGGAGTAGCCAATGATATTAATGGTTATCCTAAAGCACCTCCAAGTATAAGAATTTGGGGTGGTTCTACTGTACAAAATAGCGATATGAAAGCATTGTTACCTTGGATAGACTGGGCCTATCATTCAGTTAAAAATAATGCCTAAAGTTTTAATTTCAGACTCAATGAGCAATGTTGCTCAAAAAATTTTTGAAAAAAATAATATTTCTGTTGATGTCAAGACCGGTTTATCTGAAGATGAGATTATTAAAATAATTCCTGAATATGACGGAATGGTTGTGAGATCAGCAACAAAAGTAACAAAAAAAATAATTGAGGCTGCAAAAAATTTAAAAGTTATTGGAAGAGCTGGTGCAGGTGTTGACAATATTGAGGTACCTACAGCAAAAGAAAAAAATATGATTGTGATGAATACCCCAGGAGGAAATGCAAATGCCACAGCAGAACATGCTTTTGCAATGATAATGTCAGTTTTAAGAAAAATGCCTTTTGCAAACGAGACAACACACAAAGGCCAATGGGAGAAGAAAAATATTAAAGGAACAGAGCTTTCGAAAAAAACTTTAGGAATTATTGGTTTTGGAAATGTTGGTGTAAGATTAAGCAAGCTTGTTAAGGGTTTTGATATGAAAATTTTAGTTAATTCAAAATCATTAGAGTCTAGAAAAAAGGATTACCCACATGTAGAAAGCGCAAATTTTGAAGATTTGATTAGCAAAAGTGATATTATAAGCTTTCATTGTAAGGCACCTAAAGATGGAAAGCCCATGATTACAAAAGAACATTATAAAAAAATGAAGCCAACTGCATACATAATTAACGCTGCCAGAGGCAATATTGTCGACGAAAAAGATTTACATGAAGCCTTGAATGAAAATTTGATTGCTGGAGCGGCAGTAGATGTATTTTCAAAAGAGCCTGCAAAAGAAAATATATTATTTAATAATCCAAAAGTCGTTTTAACTCCACATATTGCAGCATCAACAACTGAAGCATCTATAGTTGTAGCTGAAATGGTAGCTAATCAAATATCTAATTTTCTTTTAAAAGGTGTTAAGATTAATACTGTCTAACTAAGCTTTTATTGTCGGTAAACAATAAAAATCAGCTGTATCTATTTTAGAAGAGTGTTGTCTTTTCATATTCCATCTTTTGTGTACCCCAGCACTTGCAAGACTTAAAGTTGATCTTCCATATTTGTAATTAGTATTATCAATAGATCTCATTAAACTACTTATTTTTTCATCTCTGACAGATGAAAATAAATTTTCTCTATTATTTGAATTAGATAAATGAGATAACATAATGCCTGCTTTTTGGTAACGGTATCCATTTTTAAAAATGCTTTCTAAAGCAGAAATAGCTGCCTTTACAATTTCTATACTATTATTTGTAGCAATTGGAAAATCTATTGTTTTTGAATTAGAGTAAAAACCATAACGACTTTGAAAAGGGCTTGTTCTTACAAAAATAGTCACCGATTTTGCAACTAACGTTTCTGACCTAATTTTTTCTGAAGCATTTAATGCATAACTCGCAATAGCTTCTTTTAATTCTTGAAAATTTTCCACTCTTTGTCCAAATGAACGTGATACAACACAGCTTTTTCTTTTTGAGCTTTTTGTTTCCAAATTTATACAAGAAATACCTCTAAGCTCCATAGCAGTTCTTGAACTTAAAACATTAGAACTTTTTTTAATCCATGTATTAGATTTATTTTTTAGTTGTTTTGCATTATAAATTCCATTTTTGTGGTAAAATTTTGTTAATTGTCTTCCAACACCCCAAACGTCATTTATTTCTACTTTTTCTAAAATAGGATCAATATTTTCTATTCCTATCAAACTAACAACTCCAGACTGTTTCTTTTTGGCTATGTGATTTGCAACTTTGCTTAAAGTTTTAGTTTTTGCTATACCTATACTAGTTGGAATACCGGTCCATCGTAAAACTATACTTCTAATTTCTTTTCCAACGTCCTCCACTTCGTTATCAGGAAAATTGGATAAATCTAGAAAAGCTTCATCGATAGAATAAATTTCTATTTCAGAATTAAATCTTTTAAGAGTTCTCATTACCCTTCTAGATAAATCTCCGTATAGAGAATAATTTGACGAAAAAACTTGGACATTATTTTTCATGATAATATTTTTCGCTTTGAAGTATGGTTCTCCCATTTTAATCCCCAAAGCTTTTGCCTCTACTGATCTTGAAATGATACATCCATCGTTATTCGATAACACAACTACAGGTTTATTTCTCAACTTTGGATTGAATAGCCTTTCACATGAAACATAAAACGAATTACAATCGACTAGTGCTATTTTTTTAGTAAGTTGAGTGAATGACATAAGTAACAACTCCCCAAATGAAAACATCTGAGTCTTGGTTAATAATAATTTTATCCTCGATTTTTTTGGATCCCGAAGATAAAAAACTTTGGTCTTTTGATTTAACAAAGTTTTTAACAACTAATTCATCATGAACATTGGCTACTACAGTTGAGAAATTTTTAGGCTTCAAACTTCTGTCGACTACCAATAAATCACCGTCATAAATACCAACGTCAGTCATAGATTTTCCTTGAACCCGAATAATAAAAGTTGCCGGAACATTTTTTATTAGATGAACGTTAAGATCAACGTCCTCCTCTATATAATCAGTTGCAGGAGAAGGAAAACCAGCCCCAGCTTTATGTAGATAAAATGGTACAGTTAGTTTCATGTTCTTGTTTTGTTCTTATTGTTAGACTAATTTATTGATATAGTCAAATAAGTTGTATTTTGAGTCTCTAAGTGAATCGAAATAGAATCAAAAGGTGAACATTGAAAACAACATATTGGGACGTTGTGGATAACTGCATCTAAAAGTAGCTTTAAAATAAAATGCAAAGGTTTGATACATGGTATATTCAATCAGTATTAGAAAATATGAAGAAAAAATTAACATGTCATTGCGGAGGGGTAGAAGCAGAAGTGGATGTTCCTGAAAAAGGGTTTGAAAAGATAATGCGTTGTAATTGTTCTATCTGTAAAAAAAAAGGATACATAATAGGGGTTCTTGGACCAGATGCTTTTAAATTAATAAAAGGAGAAAATCTTTTAACACTTTATCAATTTTATACAAAAGCTGCACAACACTATTTTTGTAAAATTTGCGGCATTCATACTCATAACAGGCCAAGAATAAATCCGAAAATATATGGAATAAATATAGCTTGTGTTGAAGGTGTTAAACCATTTGAATTAGAAAAAGTTCCAGTTAATGATGGAGAAAACCATCCTTTAGACCAAAAAAAATAATGAAAAAAATATTTTTAGCTTTATTTTTGTCAATTATAAGTTTTAATTTAGTGCATGCAATAACACTAAGCGAAGCTCTATCAGAGGCTTACAAAAATAATCCTGAATTAAATGCTGAAAGAGAAAACTTAAACATTTCTGAGGAAGATCTTAAAATTTCAAGAAGTGAATTTTTGCCCAGTATAACTATTTCTGGATCTAAAAGCAGCGAAGATACAGATAAAAATACAAATAGATCTGGAGCAGAGACTGCTGTAACTGATGTAAATCCTAAAACTCAGTCTGTTCTAGTTGAACAGAAATTATTTCAGGGATTTGCCGGAGTTGCAGGTTATGAAAAAAATAAATTAGGTTTGAATTTGGCACAGGCAAAATTTTTAAAAAAAGAACAAGATATTTTATTTAAAGCTGTCGAAGCCTACACAGGACTCACTCTTGCGAGAGAAAAATTTGATATTAACCAGTCCAATGTAAATTTATCAGAGAGACAAGTTGAAACCGATAGATCGAGATTAGAAAGAGGCCAAGTAACTTTAGCAGATGTTGCTCAATCTGAATCTTCTTTGGCAGAATCCCAAGCAAAACTAATCGAGTCACAAAATGAAGTTCTCACTTCAAAATTAGAATATGAGAGGGTTATAGGCCCTTTAAGTAGTACTGATAATTTAAATGGAAATTATGGATTAAGTTTTGAGGTTCCATCATCTTTAAATAAAGCAATTGAAATTTCTAAAGATAATAGTCCCGATTTGATTATAGCGAAAATTGAATATCAACAGTCAGAAAAAGATCTGACAATAGCAAAATCTGAGTTATCTCCTTCAGCTACATTATCTTTAGAATCTTCCAAAACTGATGATTTGAGCGCTACAGTTGATGAAAGAGATAAGGAGACTGTTAAAGCAACAATATCTTGGCCTCTTTTTAAGGGAGGTAAAAACTTTGCTGAGATAAATAGGAGCAAAAGTCTTAAAAATAGAAAACAATTATTATACGAATACGCCCTTAGAACTAATGAAACTGAAGTTGCAAGTGCGTGGGCAAGTCTTCAGTCTACAGAGAGTCTATTAAATTCTGTTAAATTACAAGTTAAAGCTGCAGAAATTGCTAATGAAGGTATAAGTGCCGAATACGAGTCTGGACTTGGAAGATCGACATTAGATCTAATTCAATCTAATACAATACTTTTAAACTCAAAAATAAGTTTAGCTAACTCAGAGAGAAATTATCTTTTGGCAAAGTTTAATTTGCTGAAATCTGTAGGTTTGCTGAATAGCAACTATCTAAAAATCCAATAAATATCTTATTTTTTACTAATTTAATATTTTTATTGCTAATGAGAACAAAATGTGTACATTTATATGTATGATTCGTATGTTAAAAACATTAAAAAAAAAGGCAAAATATGACAAAAAATAACTTAAAAGTGGTTAAATCCACAAAGGATAAAGAATTGGAAAATAAAGAGAAAAATAAAGCTTTAGACGCAGCAATTAGTCAAATCACAGATAACTTTGGAAAAGGCTCAGTAATGAAGCTTGGCCAGCAAACAGCGATGGATATAGAGTCCATTTCAACTGGCTCTCTGAGTTTAGACTTAGCGCTAGGGATCGGTGGATTGCCAAAGGGAAGAATTATTGAAATTTATGGCCCAGAGTCATCTGGAAAAACAACACTTGCATTACAAGTTGTTGCTGAAGCTCAAAAAGCTGGAGGAATTTGTGGATTTGTAGATGCAGAACATGCTCTTGATCCAGTATACGCGAAAAAATTGGGAGTAGACACAGAAGAGTTGTTAATTTCTCAACCCGATACAGGTGAGCAGGCCTTAGAAATAACTGATACATTAATTAAATCAGGATCGATTTCAGTACTAGTAGTTGACTCTGTGGCGGCCTTAACTCCAAGAGCTGAAATTGAAGGTGAGATGGGAGACCATCATGTAGGTCTTCAATCTAGATTGATGAGTCAAGCGCTAAGAAAACTAACAAGCTCAATTTCACGAACTAACACAATGGTTATTTTTATTAACCAAATAAGAATGAAAATTGGTGTTATGTTTGGAAGTCCTGAAACAACATCAGGAGGAAATGCACTTAAGTTCTATTCTTCAGTAAGAATGGATATTAGAAGAATCGGAGCTATAAAAGACAAAGACAACGTAATTGGAAATTCAACAAGAGTTAAAGTAGTTAAAAATAAAGTGTCACCACCATTTAAAGTTGTAGAATTTGATTTGATGTATGGCAAAGGTATTAGCAAGTCAGGTGAATTGATTGATTTAGGAGCCAAGGCAGATATAGTTGAAAAATCAGGTGCTTGGTATGCCTATAAAGGTGAAAAAATTGGACAAGGAAAAGAAAATGCAAAGCTTTATCTTGAACAAAATCCAAAAGCAGCAGCTGAAATTGAAATGGCTATACGTGAAAAAGCAGGTATGATTTCAAAGAAGATTGAAGGAAATCCAATAGATGAAGAAAAAGTAAAGGCTGGATCCAAAGAAGAAACATCTCCTAAAAAGAATTAACTTCTAGTTATCTAAAAAGGCGCTTTAAACAGGCGCCTTTTTTCCCTACTGTTATCTAGACATCAAATAAAAAAGCTGTATTTTAAAAGTATGGCTGATAAAACATTAAATGAAATTCGAAAAACATTTCTAAAGTATTTTGAAAAAAATGATCATAAGATTGTTGAGTCAAGCAATTTAGTTCCTAATAACGATCCAACTTTAATGTTTGCTAATTCTGGAATGGTACAGTTTAAAAATGTATTTACCGGTTTAGAAAAGAGAAATTATAAAAGAGCTACCACTTCTCAAAAGTGTGTTAGAGCCGGCGGAAAGCACAATGATTTAGAAAATGTTGGATATACACCTAGGCACCATACATTTTTTGAGATGTTAGGAAACTTTTCTTTTGGAGATTACTTTAAAGAAAAAGCCATTGAGTTTGCATGGGATTTAATTACAAAAGATTTTGGTTTAGATAAAAATAAATTGTATTTTACAGTTTTTAATGAAGATGAAGAGGCCTTTAATCTTTGGAAAAAAATTACTGGTTTTGGAAATGATAGGATAATTAAAATTTCTACATCTGATAATTTTTGGTCCATGGGAGAAACTGGTCCGTGTGGTCCTTGTTCAGAAATATTTTATGATCACGGAGATAAGTTAAAAGGTGGATTGCCAGGCACTAAAGATCAGGATGGAGATAGATATATAGAAATTTGGAATTTGGTATTTATGCAATTTGAACAAGTTTCAAAAGATAAGAGGATTAATTTACCAAAACCATCTGTCGATACAGGCATGGGTTTAGAAAGAATTACAGCCTTACTTCAAGGTACGCACGATAATTATAAAACAGATCATTTTAACAAATTGATAAGCTCCATAGCTGAAGCTGTTAAAATAAAACCTGAAGAAAAAAATATATCTAGCTTTAGAGTTATTGCAGACCATTTAAGAGCAAGTTCTTTTTTAATTGCTGAAGGTCTCCTACCGTCGAATGAAGGTCGTGGATATATTTTAAGAAGAATAATGAGAAGAGGTATGAGGCACTCTCATTTGCTAGGTACAAAGCAACCAATATTTTATAATATTTTTAAAACATTGATGGGTGAAATGTCGGATAATTATCCAGAATTAAAAAGAGCAGAGTCTTTAGTAAGAGAAACTTTAAAAACAGAAGAGGAAAAATTTTTAGTTCTACTTGAAAGAGGTATGAAAATTTTAAATGAAGAAATAGGTAAAGTTGATAAAGTTTTACCTGGAGAAGTTGCCTTCAAACTTTATGATACCTATGGATTTCCTTTGGACTTAACTGAAGATATTTTAAAAAATAAATCTTTATCGATAGATCATAATAAATTTAAATCTTTGATGAATGAAAGTAGAAAATTAGCAAAAAAAAACTGGAAAGGATCTGGAGATAGCTCTATTGAGAAAATTTGGTTCGAAATAAAAGATAAAGTAGAGCCTACCGAATTTTTGGGCTATGAGATAAATCAAGCAGAAGGAAAAATTCTATCATTAATTAAAAATAATAAAGAAGTGCAAAATTTGATGAAAGGTGATGAAGCAGTTATAATTGTTAATCAGACTCCTTTTTATGGTGAGTCCGGAGGCCAAGTTGGAGATACTGGCTATATATTAACTGGTGAGTTCAAATTTAAAGTTAATGATGTTCAAAAAAAATTCGGAGACATATTTGCACATTATGGAGAAGTAGAAAGTGGATCCGTTAAACTAAACGAGAATATAGAAATGAAAATAGACGTTGATAGACGAGAAAATGTTAGAGCATATCATTCAGCAACTCATCTTCTGCATGAATCTCTAAGAAGAGTTCTTGGAACGCATGTAACTCAAAAAGGTTCTTTGGTAGCACCAGACAGGCTGAGATTTGATTTTAGTCATATGAAGCCAATATCTGACGAAGAAATTAATAAAATCGAAAAATATGTTAATCAAATGGTTGAAACTAAATCTGATGTTAAAACCAGATTAATGACACCAAAAGAAGCAGTAGAGAATGGGGCTTTAGCTCTATTTGGAGAAAAATATGGAGAAGAAGTGAGAGTTCTTTCAATGGGAAATGAAGAAAAAAGGTATTTTTCAACTGAACTTTGTGGAGGAACTCATGTTAAAAATACTGGCGATATCGGTAAATTTAAGATTGTAAGTCAATCATCTATAGCTGCAGGCGTTAGGAGGGTTGAGGCTTTAAGAGATAAACAGTTAAATGAATATTTAACAAAAAAAGAAAAGTTGTCTGATTTATCACTGCGAAAAAACGAGGAAATTATAAAAAAAATTTCACAACAAATTATAAAACTTGGTGGAAAACCAAATTTGAATAATGAAAATCAAAAAGATCTTATAAAAGATTTAAATAAACAATTTGATCAACTTTTGGTAAAAAATATTTTAGAAGATAAGTCAAAAAATATTATAAATAATGAGAAAATAAATGGAATTAAAATAAGGTTACAAAAAGTAATCGATCTACCTTCAAAAGATTTAAGAAAATTAGTAGATAATGGAAAAAAGGAGATAGAAGAGGGAATAGTTATCATTTTTGCAATTAATGATAATAAAATAGGACTTGCAGTTGGGGTTACAGATAAACTAAGCAAAAAGTACGATGCAGTTAAACTTGTAAAAATAGGATCAGAAATTATTGGCGGAAAAGGAGGCGGAGGAAGACCCGACTTTGCTCAAGCAGGAGGATTATTTACTGATAAAATTGAAGAAGCTTTTATAAAATTAAAATCGTTAATTTAATTTTTGTTTAAGATTACCATCAATTTCGTCTAAGAATTGATTGGTATTTAAATACTTGGTAGATGGCCCCACAAGAATAGCCAAATCTTTTGTCATAGATCCGCTCTCTACACAATCTATACAGGTCTTTTCCAAAATATTTGAGAATTTAATTAACTCGTCATTTCCATCAAGCTCACCTCTATGCGTCAAACCTCTTGTCCATGCAAAAATAGATGCGATTGGATTAGTAGAAGTTTCCTTTCCCTCTTGGTGCATTCTAAAATGTCTTGTAACCGTCCCGTGAGCAGCTTCTGCCTCCATTGTTTTACCATCTGGGGCAAGCAATACGCTAGTCATTAATCCTAAAGACCCATATCCCTGGGCAACGGTATCAGACTGAACATCTCCATCATAATTTTTACATGCCCAAATATATTTACCACTCCATTTCATAGCACATGCTACCATGTCATCGATAAGTCTGTGTTCATAAGTAATTTTAGTTTTTTCAAATTTTGACTTAAATTCTTCGTCAAAGACTTTTTGAAATATGTCCTTAAACCTACCATCATAAGTTTTTAGTATTGTATTTTTTGTTGATAAGTAAACTGGCCATCTTTTTATTAGTCCATAATTAAAACATGAACGCGCAAAGTCTTCTATAGATTTATCCAAATTATACATCGATAAAGCTATACCAGGTCCAGGGAAATTAAATACTTCATATTTTTTCTCTTTTTTCCCATCTTCCGATGTCCACTTTATTTCTAGTTTACCTTTTCCTGGCACTTGAAAATCTGTCGCTCTATATTGATCACCAAAAGCGTGTCTTCCAATAATCAATGGGTCTGTCCAAGAAGGAACTAATTTGGGAATATTTTTACAAATGATTGGTTCTCTAAAAACTGTTCCCCCAATAATATTTCTTATTGTGCCATTTGGAGATCTCCACATTTTTTTTAAATTGAACTCTTGAACTCTATTTTCATCTGGAGTAATTGTTGCACATTTAATTCCGACTCCATTCTTTTTTATTGCTTTTGCACAGTCTATTGTTATTTGGTCTGACGTATTATCTCTACTTTTAATTCCAAGATCGTAGTATTCAATTTTTAAATCTAAATAAGGTAGAATAAGCTTATTTTTAATGAAATTCCAAATCACCCTAGTCATTTCATCGCCATCTAGCTCTACTATCGGGTTTTTTACCTTAATTTTGCTCATATTTAGTTGTTATCTTACTAATTGAATTTAAGCATTTTATATACATATTAAACAAAAATTACCAATTTAAGAATTATGATAGATAAAGTTTTTCCAAAGATACACAAAGAAGGGTATAAATTTTTAGTTATATTTGGTTTTGTAACCCTAGTTTTGTATTTTATGAGTAGTTTTTTGGGACTTATAGGTTTGGTCCTGACGATATGGGTTTATTATTTTTTTAGAGATCCAGATAGAGTTTCTATTAACGATGAAAATTACTTAGTTAGTCCAGCTGATGGTCTCGTTTTAAATGTAGGTGAATCAGACGGGCCTAAAGAACTAAACCTTGAAAATAAAAAATTTAAAAAAATTAGTATTTTTATGAATGTTTTTGATTGTCATGTTAATAGAACCCCATGTTCTGGAAAAATAACAGAAATATTATATAAACCGGGGAAATTTTTTAATGCGTCCCTAGATAAAGCAAGTGAAGAAAATGAGAGAAACTATTACAAAATTTCTAATCTAAATGGAGAAGATATCATAGTTGTTCAAATAGCAGGACTTATAGCAAGAAGAATAGTAACCGAAGTAGATGAAAACTCAGAATTAAAACAAGGAGATAGAATAGGTATGATTAGATTTGGAAGTAGAGTAGATATTTATTTTGATAATTACAATCCTCTAGTTAAGATGGATCAAAAAACTATAGCTGGAGAGACACTTCTAGCAAAAAAATGAAATAATGAATGAACCAAAAAAAAACTTTAAAATAGTTACAGATACCAGAGCTAGAGTTATCTTACCAAATACCTTAACTCTTATTGGAGTCTGTGTTGGTTTAACATCTGTTAATTTTGCTCTAAATGGAAATTACAAACTATGTATAATTGCAATTTTGCTAGCTGCAATAATTGATGGATTAGATGGAAGAATTGCTAGATTAATAAAAGGCACCTCAAAAGTTGGAAAAGAGTTAGATTCTTTGACGGATGTAATTAGCTTTGGTGTTGCCCCAGCATTCATAATGTACTTTTGGCAGTTGAATTCTTTTGGAAAAGTAGGGTGGTTAATATCATTAATATATGTAGTTTGTGTAGCTTTGAGATTAGCTAGATTTAATGTTAATACTGGAGGGGAGACATCTTGGCGAGATAATTTTTTTGAGGGAATTCCGTCTCCTGCTGGAGGAATTCTAGTCTTAAGTCCGCTGATTTACGAATCTAGTGGTTTTGATATATTTGATTTAAACTTTCAATTGATTACTCCAATTATATTCATAGCTATTTCAATATTATTAATTAGTAAAATACCAACCTACTCATTTAAAAAAATCGTTGTACCAAGAAGCACAACTATATTTTTACTCTTTGGAATTGTACTTTTATTTGGTTTACTGTTAATTTTTCCATTTAAAGTTCTTGTTGTTGGTTGTGCCATTTATCTTTTGATGATTCCAGCAAGTGTTATACATTTTTTGAAATTAAAGAAAAATTTAAAAAATTATAGCAAAGAAAATGATCAAGAACCTGAAGATGTTCTGTAAATGAAAAAAAATACCATTGTTTCTTTAGCAGATTCAAATTATTTTGATTTATTAAACGAATTAATTGACTCAATTAAACAATTTAGCAATAGTTCATCAACTGCTATATGTATTTTAGATGCAGGACTTAGTGAAGATCAGAAAAAAATACTATCAACAAAAGTTGACGAAATAAAGAGTGCTGAATGGAATATTGAAGTATCATCAATTAAAGTTAGAGGAAAAGAATGGCTTAAAAGCCAAGTTTCAAGAGCATTTTTACCTAACTATTTTCCTAAATATGAAAAATACTTATGGATAGATTGTGATGCCTGGGTAAACAATTGGGACGCGATCGAATTATATTTTAGAGCTTGTGAAAATGGAAAATTAGGCATAACTCAAACTTTGGGTCCCGGGTACAAAGTTATGTCTAAAGTTAGTTGGCTACTTGGTAAGTTAGCAATAATTAAGTCGCAAAATTTTAAGCATGCAATAAGTTCAAAAGTAGGTCTTGATAAAGCTAGAAAATTAGCATTTGCACCACATATTAACATCGGCGTCTTTTCACTTGAAAAACACTCACCATGTTGGAAAATTTGGCAAAAGAATTTAGAGAAAACATTAAGTTTTGGTAAAATTTTTGGTTCAGAAGGTTTAGCAATAAATATGAGCGTATATATTGATAATGCAGAAACTGAATTTTTACCTTTAAACTGTAATTGGATTGCGAGTAATCTATTACCAAAATTTGATAAGCAAAATAACACTTTTGTCGAACCTTATTTGCCAAATTATAAAATTGGGATTATGCATTTAGCAGCTGGCATCTGGATAGATGATAAAGATATGAGAATTGATAAAAGTATTAAAATAGATATTAAAACTTTGGAAAATGATACTGTAACAAAAAGTTTAAGATATGGTCATTAATTGAAAAAAAATAAGATTTCTAAAAATTGGATTAATAGACAAAAAAGAGATATTTACGTACGTCAATCTAAAATCGAAGGTTTTAAATCAAGAGCTGTTTATAAACTGAAAGAAATTGAAAAGAAATTTAAAATATTTAAAGGTGTAAATTCTGTTGTAGATCTTGGAGCTGCACCCGGTAGCTGGTCACAGTATGCTGCTACTAAAATTGAAAGTGAAAACATTCTATCAATTGATTTATTAAAATTTGAAAGAATTAAAAATATTCATCAAATAATTGGAGATTTTACGGATGAAATAAATAAAAATGAGATACGAAAATATTTTGGTAAAAAAATAAGTCTAGTAATTTCAGATATGGCTGTGAACACAATAGGAAATAAAGACGTAGATTCAATTGTGACAGGAGACCTTTGTATGGAAGCAATGAATTTTGCTATAGAAGAACTAGAAAAAAATGGAATATTTTTATCTAAGATTTTTATGGGATCTAGTTTTAACGAAATTGTCGCAGAAGCAAAAAAATCTTTTAAGGAAGTAAGGGTTTTTAAACCTTTAGCTAGCAGAAAAAATTCTAAAGAGACATTTATTATCTGTAAATTTTTGAGATAGATAGACTTTAAATTTTATAAGAATCATATATACATGATTATGGGTCCTATAAAAGAAGCTCTAACATTCGACGACGTTACATTGGCTCCAAAATATTCTGAGGTTCTACCATCAGAGGTGGATACGAGAATTATATTATCAAAAAAAATTGTTCTTAAAATACCTTTATTATCTTCAGCGATGGATACGGTAACAGAATCTAAAATGGCTATTGCTATAGCTAAAGCAGGTGGAATTGGAGTTATTCATAGAAATTTAAATATTACTAAGCAGATTCAAGAAATCAGAAAAGTAAAATCGAAAAAAGTAATAGTTGGAGCAGCTGTGGGAGCTGGATTAGATGAAATATCAAGAGCAGAGGCGATTTTAAAAGAGGATGTTGATCTAATTGTTGTTGATACAGCACATGGTCACACTAAAAAAGTAGCCGAAATAATAAAAAAAATAAAAAGAAAAAAAAATAAAAATACATTACTTTGCGCTGGAAATATTGCCACTCCTGAAGCAGCGAAATTTTTAATTAAATTAGGCGTAGATGTAGTAAAAGTAGGAATAGGACCTGGCTCAATATGTACAACTAGATTAGTTGCCGGCATTGGAGTTCCACAACTAAGTGCAATAATTAATGTAAGAAATGGTATAAAAAATAAAAATATTAAAATTATTTCTGATGGTGGTATTAAGTTTTCGGGAGATATAGCAAAAGCACTAGCCGCAGGAGCAGATGCGGTAATGATCGGTTCTTTATTTGCTGGAACTATAGAGTCACCAGGCAAGTTAATAAAAAAAAAGGGAAAGTTATTTAAAAATTTTAGAGGGATGGGCTCTGTGGGCGCAATGAATAAAGGCTCTGCTGACAGATATTTTCAAAAAAAACACAGAGATAAATCTAAATATGTGCCAGAAGGCGTAGAAGGTTTAGTGAAATTTAAGGGTAGTGTAAATAAAGTAATTTTTAAACTTGTTGGAGGTTTGAAATCATCTATGGGCTACCTAGGTGCAAAAACAATAATTAAATTAAGAAATAAACCAAATTTTGTAAAAATTACTAAAGCTGGATTTTATGAAAGCATGGTACATAATATTGATGAAGTAAAAAAAGATAACGGATTTTAATGACCTACGTAAAGAAACTACTAATTAGTTTTATATTATATTTTATTTTTTATAGTATTTCATTGGCAAATGGAAACTATTATAAAGAAGCAAAAAAAAAATACGATAAAGGAGAATTAGAAAATTCAAAATTTTTATTTCAAAAAAATATTGTTTTTAATCCGAAGGATGCAAAATCATATTTATATTTAGCAAAAATTTTTAATTTAGAAGAAAATGAAAAAGAAGAATTAAAAAATTTAGAAACAACTTTACTTCTAGACCCCGCAAATGAAGAGGCAATGTATATGCTGATAAAAATAAAATTAAAAAAATCAAATTACTCAGGAGTAGAAGATTTAAAAGAAAAATTTGTAATCATATGCAAAGATCTATGCGACAAAACGAAAGAGATTAATGATATATTAAAAAATATTGAACCAAAAAATGATTCTTAGCAATAATTTAAAAAAAATTTTAATTATTGATTTTGGTTCTCAATTTACTCAGCTAATCGCAAGAAGAATTAGAGAATTTGGAGTATACTCAGAAATTGTTAGTCATAAAAAATTAGGGACCAATTATAACAGTAAACCAATTAAAGGAATTATTTTATCAGGTGGACCTTTAAATGTTTATCAATCCAAAAAAGTTAAATTTAATAATGATATATTTAAATGGAAAGTGCCAATTTTAGGAATTTGTTTTGGTCATCAAGTTATTTCAAAGGAGCTGGGTGGAAAAGTTAAAAAAGCTAAGCAGAGAGAATTCGGGTTAGCAAGGCTTAAAAGACTGAGAAAAAGCAAACTCACCAACAATTTTTTTAATAAAAATGGATCAAATGCTGTATGGATGAGTCATGCTGACGAAGTTATAAAATTAGCAAAAGGATTTAGAGTTGTTGCAAAAACAGAAACATCTAAATTTTCTATAGTTGAAAATTCTTCAAAAAAATTCTATGGAATTCAATTCCATCCTGAAGTAACGCATACAGAGAAAGGAAAAATAATTTTAAAAAATTTTATTTTTTCAATTTGTCATATAAAAAAAAATTGGTCATCAAAAAATCAAAAACAAATATTAGTAGAGGATGTCAAAAGAAAGTTAGAAAGATCAAAAGTAATTTGTGCTCTATCAGGTGGAGTTGATAGTAGCGTTGTTGCCAAACTAATTCATAGTGCGGTAGGAAAACAACTAATATGTATTTTTGTTAATACAGGTTTACTAAGAAAGAACGAGGAAATTCAAGTTCGCAAAACATTTGAAAATAAATTTAAAATAAACTTAATTTATGTTGATGCAAAAAGATTGTTTTTAACAAAACTTAAAAATGTTTCAGACCCTGAAAAGAAAAGAAAAATAATTGGAAATTTATTTATTAATATTTTTGAAAAATATGCAAAAAAAATAAAAAATGTTAAGTTTTTAGCTCAAGGAACTCTTTATCCAGATTTAATTGAGAGTAAATCAGTAACGGGAAGCCAAACTTCTAAAATTAAATCACATCATAATGTTGGTGGATTGCCTAAAAAAATGAAGCTGAAATTAGTTGAGCCTTTAAGATTTTTATTTAAGGATGAAGTTAGGAAATTAGGTTTAGAGCTTAAATTGTCAAAAGAGATCGTATATAGACACCCATTTCCTGGCCCTGGTTTAGGCATAAGAATGCCTGGTGAGATTACTGAGCGTAAAATTAAAATTTTAAAAGAAGCAGATAATATTTTTATAAACTCATTAAAAGAATTCAATCTTTATGACAAAATTTGGCAAGCCTATGCCGCCTTGCTCCCAGTAAAAACCGTTGGAGTTATGGGGGATAATAGAACATATGAGCATATATGTTTATTAAGAGCAATAACGTCCGAAGACGGCATGACAGCTGATTTCTTTAATTTTTCTAAAGAATTTATGCAGCTTGTTTCAAATAAAATAATTAATAATATAAATGGTATTAATAGGGTAGTTTACGATATAACTTCAAAACCACCAAGTACCATTGAGCTTGAATGAAAAATATTAAAAAAATAATTAATAAAAAGAATAAATCTAAAATTGTTTGTCTTACAGCTTATTCAAAAAATATTGCAGAAGAAGTAGACAAACATGTTGATATTATTCTAGTTGGAGATTCTTTAGGTTCAGTATTATACAATTATTCAACTACTAGAAAAGTTACTCTGACTGAAATGATAAAGCATTCTAAGAGTGTAAGACTTGGAGTAAAAAAGAGTTTGATGGTTGTCGATATGCCATTTAATACGTATGCGAATAAGAATTCTGCCTTAAAAAATGCCAAAAAGATAATTAAAGAAACTAGGTGTGATGCAGTTAAGTTAGAAGGTGGAAAAAAAATTATCAACCAAATCAAACTATTAATCAAAAACAAAATTCCTGTAATGGGACACCTTGGTTTGCTACCTCAGTCTACCAAAGGTAAATTTAAATCTAAGGGAAATACCACAAAAGAAATCAATCAATTAATTGATGATGCGTTATTACTTCAGAAAAATAGGGTTTTTGCAATTGTACTTGAGTGTATTAAAACACCAATAGCTAAAAAAATTACAAAGAATTTAGATATACCAACAATTGGAATTGGATCATCCGTTCATTGTGATGGTCAGGTTCTTGTTACTGATGATTTAATTGGTTTAAATCATACAAATATTAAATTCGTTAAAAAATTTGTAAATGTTAGAAAATATATCAATGCTGGGTTAAGAAAATTTGCATCAGATGTAAGGTCTAATAAATATCCAACCAAAAAACACTCTTATTAGAAATATTTTCTGAATTGCTCGTTAATCGATAAGATTTCTAGGTCAACGAGTCCTCCAATTACTAATTGAAGTGCCACTAATAAAATAAAACCTAAACCAATATAAGCAATCCATAAATGCTTTTGAATATAACTTGCAAGATATGTAGCCATTGCTCCAGTTAAAATTACTGAAAGGACCAATCCAAAAATCATAAAGCCAAAATTGCCTTTGGCAGCTCCAACAACACCTATTACATTGTCAAAACTGATTGTAATATCCGCAAACAAAACCTTATAAACACTTTGAATATACGACGGCTCTTTTGATTTTTTTGTTGGTGATTTTACTTTTTTTATTTCAAAAAGGTCTTTCCTTAAATCATTAACAATCCAGATTAAAAGTAAACCTCCTAAAATCTTGATAAAATAAAATTTAAATAAGTAAGTAGCAAATAATGCAAAAATAATCTTAAATATTAATGCCCCAGCAACTCCCCATAAAATAATTTGTCTTCTATGTTTTGGGGCAAAGTTTGCAGCAATCAATCCAATGATGATTGCATTATCTGCTGCCAAGATTATATCGATAAAAATAATCTGAACTAATATGAGTCCTTCTTCTAACAAAGTAAGGATATATTACAAAATATTAAAAATAATTCAATTAGCAGTGATTATAATTATATAATTTCCTGAAATTGCGTTATGGTTACCACAGCAAATGGTGCTGAATATAAATTAATATTTAGACTTTTTTGTTCCTTCAATTACTTGCTTAAGCTCTAAATACTCTTCACAATTACAATTTTCCAAAACTTTTAATCTCTCCCTTGCAAGATCCATCCTATTGGTTACCACATAAAGTTCACCTAAATATTCATTTATTCCTTTATGAGACGGATCTATTTGTAAACCTAGTAAATAATATTTTTCACCGTTTTTTAAATCTCCAAGTTTTCTGGTTGTGAAGCCAAGATAATTTAGGGTGTCAGGCTGTTCAGGTTTTTTTTTATTTTCCTTAACAAGTAATTTAAATGCTTTTTCATATCTTTTATTTGCTTTATTTGTTTTTCCTTTTTTTTCATATTTTTTTGCAGACTTGATTAGAGTAACTGCTTGATCATAAAGAGATTTTGAATTTCCACTGGAGTCGCCTGCTGCATATAAAATATTTTGGAAAAAAAAAAATATTAAAATTAAGTTTATTATTATTTTTTTCATATTAAGAAAATTTTTTCATTTTATTTAAAGGTTTTAAAATAAGTTTATTTTCGACAAGATTTTCTCTTATTGATTTAGCAGTAGCTAATGAACTCTGGTTATCACCATGTATACATACTGAGTCTATTTCACATGGTATTTGTTTACCCGAGTGACAACTTAATGCTTGGTTAGTTACCATTTTTAAAACATGTTTTTTTGCTTCTTCAGGATCTGTAATAAGAGCATTTGGTTTAGATCTTGATACAAGATTACCATCATCTTCATAATTTCTATCTGCAAAAATTTCACATGCTATTTTCATATTCAATTTTTTTGCTGCTGATTCCATTTTTGAACCAGTTGGGACCAAATAAATCAAATCCTTATTTATTTCGTTAATCACTTTTGCTAAAATTGTAGCTAATCCAATATCCTCACATGCCATATTATTTAATGCACCATGTGGTTTTATGTGAGTCACATTTTCATTATGTTGAAATGCAATTCTTTGTAGAATTTCGTATTGATCAATGATTAATTTTCTTATTTCTTTTTCGTTCAGATTCATTCTCTTTCTTCCGAAATTATCTGGATCATTAAATGAAGGATGAGCTCCTATACTTACTCCATTATTTTTTGATATATTAATAACACGATTCATTGTCTCTTCATCACCAGCATGATATCCACATGCAATATTTGCAGAATTAACTATATTTAATAAATCAGGATCATTCTCATTTGAATGAAGCTTTGATTTTTCACCTAAATCACAATTGATATTAATTTCCATACCTTAAAAGCTAGAGTATAACATGGCATGATAAAAAATATATCTAATCTTGGTGACGCATCTGTTTATTGTGATTTTGGATCTGAGGTTAATGAAAATATAAATTCTGAGGTAATTAAATATTTTAATTACTTGTCACAATTAGTAAAAAATAACAAAATTGAAGGAATAACTAACCTTTCACCTTCATATAACAAATTAATAATAAGTTTTGATCTAAGTCTTACTACATTTTCAAATATAAAAAATAGTTTAGAAAAAATACATATTGAAAATGAAGTTAAACGACAATCAAAAAATGTAAAAATACCTGTATGTTGTGAAGATAAGTACGGATTAGATTTCGAAAGACTTTGTAAAAAATTAAAATTAAATAAAAAAGAAATTCTTAATTTTTATTTCAGCAAAGAATATTTTTGTTATATGACAGGGTTTATTGCAGGGATGCCCTTTTTAGGTGATTTAAAAAAAAATATTAGATGTGATCGACTTGAAACTCCTAGAGTCAAAGTGCCAAAAGGTTCAGTTGGAATTACAGAACAATTCGCCAATATTTATACATTCGAAAGTCCTGGAGGCTGGAATATTATAGGAAAAACACCAAAAAAAATTTTTATAAAAAACCAAATTGAAAATCCAGCATTAATAAAACCTGGAGATAGAGTTATCTTTTACGAAATTACGGAAAAGGAGTTTTTAAACTGGAATGAGTGAGATTTTTTTTGAAATATTACGTCCTGGTATAAATACCACTATTCAAGATTATGGTAGAAAATATTTATATCACATTGGCGTCACTGTAAGTGGAGCTATGGATTTAAGAAACCATAAATTGGCGAATGCTTTAGTTTCAAACAATACACAAGAAGCAACGGTTGAGTTTGCTTACCAAGGACCTTTGTTAAAATTAAAAAATGGTAAAATAAATTTTGCAATTACTGGAGATGTAGTTTTTCAAATAATTAGAAAAAATTCAGAAGTGGAAAATGGAAAGTGCTATAAAAACTATTTTTTAGAACAAGAGGAACAGATTGATATAATTTCTACAAAAAATTCTGTCTATGGTTATCTAGCAATTGGAGGAGGATTAAAATTAAAAAGTTATTGGGATAGTTTTTCGATCAACACAAAAGCAAATATTGGACCAAATAATGGAAAAAAATTTTCCATAAGTGAAAAAATACAAATAAAGAACTCTATTGAGGCGAAAGGGCCAGATAGACAAATTGATTATAATAACGTATCTAATAAATCTATTAGAGTTATTAAAGGAACAAACTTCGATTATTTTTCAACAGAATCACAATCTAAATTTTTTAAAGAAGAATATTCTGTTACCAATCTTACTGATAGAATGGGCATGAGATTAAAGGGCTCAATCTTAGAAAATAAAAAAAGTACTAATATAAAATCAGAAGGTTTGATTAAAGGAGTAATTCAAGTGCCCGCTGATGGTAATCCAATTATATTACTAAATGATCATGGGACTATTGGTGGTTATCCTAAAATTGCAGTAGTTATTTCTGCTGACCTAGACAAAGTTTCACAACTTACTCCAAATACAAAAATTAAGTTTGAGGAAGTAAGTCTTGAAGATGCTGAAAATCTATTTAAAAGTTATTTATCTGAAACAAATAAATATTTAAATGAAATTAATTAGAAGTCTTCCTGGGCCTGTACTTGTGTTTTTAGGTGCTTTTTCCCTAAGCTTTGGAGGATTGATAATAAAATCTTTTGAGGGATCCACTCAATGGCAAATTTTATTTTGGAGAACTATATTTTTTTTGTTAGTTATTTCTATTTATTTATTAATTACTTACAAAAAAAATATCTTTAAATCATTCTATGATTCAGGTATCCCAGGCTTTTTTGGGGGACTAATTTTATCTTTTGGTTTTTGTGGATATGTATTTGCCATGTACAATACAACTGTTGCAAATACAAATTTTATAATACAAACTCAAACAATTTTTCTTGCAATATTTGGATATTTTTTTTTAAAAGAAAAAATTTCAAAAGTTACTTTAATCTCAATTATTTTAGCTATATCTGGAATTATATTAATGGTTGGAAATAAATTGTCGCCAGGCCAAATGTTTGGAAATATAGCTGCCTTTTCTATGCCGATTTCTTTTGCTGTTCTAATACTTGTAGTAAGAAAATATCCAAGTATTGATATGGTGCCTTCTCAATTTATTGCAGGTATATTTGCGTTAATAATTGGTTATCTGATGTCTGGAAAGATTCTTATATCTTATCACGATATTTTTTTAGGATTTCTTGCAGGTTTTTTTCAGCTTGGTTTTGGATTTATTTTCATAACAATAGGAGCTCAACGAACGCCTTCAGCAATGGTTGGAATTATAATGTTAACAGAAGCTATTTTTGGACCTTTGTGGGCCTGGTTATTTATCAACGAACAACCACCGAATGTAGTTTTAGCAGGAGGGACAATAGTTATAATTGCAGTATTAATACAATTTTTGCATCAATACAAACTGAGCAAATGAAAATAGCAGTTATTGGATCAGGTATTTCAGGATTAAGTGCATCATATTATCTATCAAAAAAATTTAAGGTAGACTTATTCGAAAAAGAAGATCGCTTTGGAGGACACTCTTATACACTTAAAGTTTTATATGATAAAAAAAATAAAAAACACATAGATGTTGATATAGGATTTATTGTTTTTAATGAAAAAACGTATCCAAATTTAATTAATTTTTTTAAAGAACTAGGCGTGGAATATGAAAAAAGTGACATGTCTTTTTCTGTGTCAGTTGAAAATACGAACATTGAGTATTGTGGAAGAGGAATTAAGGGAGTTTTTTCTAAAACGGAAAATATATTAAATTTAAAATTTATAAAAATGTTTTACGAAATAATCCGTTTTTATAATAAATGTGAAAAAATGGATATAGATAAAATTAAAAACATTACTCTCAATGAATTTTTAGCTAAAGAAAAGTTATCAAGCTACTTTATTAATTATCATTTGATACCTATGGTTTCTGCAATTTGGTCAATGCCACCAAAAGAAATAAAACAAATGCCGTTAAAGTTTTTCGTTATTTTTTTTAAAAACCACGGTTTATTTAAAATTAGAAAAAGACCCCAATGGTTCACAGTCAAAAATAGAAGTAAAAATTATGTTGATAAAGTACTTAATAAAATAAGTGGTGAGCACTATAAAAATTATCATATAAACAAAGTGATTAGAAATAAAAATAATGTAAGCATTTACTATGGAGATGAAAATGAGTTTTTTAATTACGATAAGGTAATAATAGCAACGCATGCTGATCGAGCGTTAGATTTAATTCAAAATCCAAAAGAAGATGAAATTAAAATTTTAAGAAATTTTAAATATAAAGAAAATCTTGCGTTTATACACTCAGACGAAAAAGTTATGCCTAAAAATAAAAAAAACTGGTGTTCATGGAATTCTTCAATTGATGATAACAATTTAAAAAAAAGTTCCGTAACATATTGGCTTAACCTATTGCAAAATTTAAATATAGATAAAAATATTTTTTTAACAATTAATACTTCTCAAAAAATCTCGGAGGAAAAAATTTATAAAAAGATAATTTTTAAACATCCATATTATGATGAAGAAACTTTAAGTAATCAGAAACTTCTTAAATCATTACAAAACAAAGAAAATATTCTTTTTTGTGGAAGTTATTTTGGTTATGGGTTTCATGAGGATGGAATAAAATCATCTTTAGAAATGATTAAATATATTAATGTTTAAAGAATCTTCAATTTACTCTGGTCAGGTTATTCACAAAAGATTTAAACCTAAGGTACATTTTTTTAAATATAAAGTTTTCTCTCTTTTGATAGATTTATCAGAAATACATTTGATTTCTAAAAAGATTTTGTTTTTTTCATATAACAAATTTAATCTAATTAGTTTTTTTGATAAGGATCATGGTGATAGAGATGGGTCAAATCTTGAAGAGTGGGTAATTAACAATCTAAAGGCACATAATATTGCTGTCGAAAATATCAAAATTAAACTTTTATGCTATCCAAGAATATTTGGATACGTTTTTAACCCATTAAGTATTTTTTTTGTTTACAATAATAAAAATTCATTAATTTCTATACTTTACGAGGTCAAAAATACATTTGGAGAACAGCATACATATGTTTTTAAAGTGAAAAACCAAGAAAAAGTAATTGAGAATAATTGTAAAAAAAAATTCTTCGTTTCTCCATTTATGGATCTAGAATCAACTTATTATTTTAAAATTTTATATCCTGGAAGTAAATTGTCGGTTGTAATTGATCAGAGAGATAAAGAAGGGAAATTGTTATTTGCTTCACAAGATGGTGACAGAGTCGATTTTTCCTCTAAAAATCTAATTTTTTCTTTCTTAAAGCATCCTTTTATGACTTTAAAAATTATAACGGCGATACATTTTGAGGCATTAAGATTATGGACAAAAGGCATTAAGTTAGTAAAAAAAAAAATCAAAATAAAAAATAACATAACTTTTGAAAAGTAAAATGAATTTTATTGCTGATAAAATTGTCTTCACCTCATTAAAAAATATGAAGTTAGGTTTTATATATGTAACTAATTATAATGGGCAAAAGTTTCATTTAGGAAATAAAAATTCAATAAAAAGTGCCAGTTTAGTAATAAAAAAAAAGAGTTTTACATTAGAAATAATATCTAAGGGCAGTGTGGGGCTTGCAGAGTCATACATGCGTGGAGATTTTGATACTGATAATTTAACAAATTTAATAGAAATATTAGCTGACAATATTGGGGCAGTTCATAAATTTGCAGGAATAATGGATGCACCATTAATTAATTATTTTAAAAACTTTCTTTTTAAAAATACAAAAAAAAGAAGTAAAGAAAATATTTCAAAACACTACGATCTTGGTAATGAATTCTTTTCACTTTGGCTTGACAAAACTTTGACTTATTCAAGTGCAATTTTTGAAAGCGAAAAAAACAATTTAGAGGAAGCACAAATATATAAATATAAAAAATTATCTAATTTAATTAAACCTAAATCAGGAGATAAAATGCTTGAGATAGGATGCGGTTGGGGAGGTTATGCAGAATTTATAGGAAAAAATTTTGATGTAAAATTAGATTGTATAACAATTTCAAAAAAACAATATGATTATGCCAAAGAAAGAATCTCTAAAAACGGATTAAACGAAAAAATTAATATTGAAATGTTAGATTATAGGGATGTTGAAAAAAAATATAACTCTATAACCTCTATAGAAATGATAGAGGCTGTAGGTCAAAACTATCTTAAAAAATATTTCCAAAAAATAAAAGAGAGCTTAGTAGATAATGGGAAAGCAGCGATCCAAGCAATAACTATTGATGACAATCTATACAATCGCTATAAAAAAAAAGAGGACTTTATTCAAAAATATATTTTTCCTGGTGGTTTTTTACCTAGTAAAAATAGTTTAATAAGTTTATCAAAGGAAACAAATCTTATTTTTGAAGAGAGCACTTCATATGGATCTCACTATTCCAGTACATTAAATTTATGGAGAGAAGAATTTTCGAAAAAATGGGAACAGATATCAAGCCAGGGATTTGATTTAACTTTTAAGAGAATGTGGAACTTCTACTTGTCTTATTGTGAGGCAGGCTTTAAGTCCAAAAATATCGATCTAATTCAATTTTCATTATCTAATAAATAGACATTTATGCGAATAATATTTAGTATACTTACATTATTTTTATTATTTGGATGCTCAAATAACAATATGAAACCAACAGACTTTAAAGATCAAAAGCCAAGGCTAATTATAGAGGAATATTTGACCGGCAATGTCAAAGCTTATGGTATTTTACAAAATAGATCTGGAAAGGTTACTAGACAGTTTACTGCTGATTTAGATGGCAAATGGGATGGTCAACAATTAATTCTCGATGAAAAATTTAATTGGAATGATGGTGAAATCCAAACTCGACAGTGGAAAATTAACAAAATTGATGAACATAATTATGAAGGAACGGCTAGTGATGTTGTTGGAACCGCTAAAGGTTTTTCATATGGTCCTGCTTTTAAGTTTGAATATGTTTTATTAGTTCCTGTTAAGGGAAAAGAAATTAAAATTACCTTTGATGACTGGATTTTTAAGCAAGATGAACGAGTTGCAATAAACAGAGCAACAATGACAAAATTTGGTTTTAAAGTAGCAGAATTAACAGTTATGTTCGTTAAAAACTAATCAACTATTTTTTTCATACCTCTTTCTACAATTCTAAAATACAAACCATTAGGTATTACTTTTAAAACTTTCATTATGCATGTAAAAGATTTAGGAAAATGAATTTCAAAACTTTTACTTTTAGTTAAACCTTTAAACATCTGCTCAGCAGCAAATTCAGCAGATTTAATCATTGGCATTGGGAAATCATTTTTGTCAGTCATAGGAGTTTTAATAAAACCAGGGCTTATTAGCGAAACTCTTACATCATGCCTTTTTAAATCAAAGTATAAACTCTCTGCAAAACTGCTAAGTGCTGACTTCGAGGCGCAGTATGCACCTGCAGCAGGCAATCCTCTATATCCTGCCACCGAGGAAACAATTGAAATATGCCCAGATTTTCTAGATTTATAATATTCATAAACTGAGTTAATTGAGTTTACTGTACCAAAAAAATTTACCTCCATTATTTTTTTTACTTTTTCCAAATTCAAAGTTTTCTCAGATTTAGGATCATGAATTCCTGTTGAAAAAACAGATATATCTATATCACCTAACTTTTTTTTTATTTCTTCGAATACCGATTTACATTTTTCACTATCTGTTACATCTAATGGAAAGTAACTAATGTTTTTTTGACTTTTAGAAATTTCCTTTAATAATTCTTCTCTTCTAGCAGATATAGCGACATGCCAACCCTCTTGAGAAAATTTAATTGCTAAAGCTTTTCCAATTCCACTACTAGCACCTGTAATCCAAATAGTTTTATTATTCATGATATCTTCATGTATAATACTTTTATGCTTAAAAATAAATTTGTATCTTTTGTTCTTTTTGTTGTAGTAACTTTTTTAGCGTCTTTCATAGGACGTTTTGCGACAATATCATCAAAAGAACCCTGGTATTCCTCTCTAAATAAATCTTTTTTAACTCCTCCTGATTGGATATTTGCTCCAGTTTGGACAACTCTTTATCTATTTATGGCAATCGCGATTTGGCATGCTTGGCATAAAAATAAAAAAAATTTTAATTTAGTATTTATTTATATTATTCATTTATTTTTTAATACAACTTGGAGTATAGTTTTTTTCGTATACCATAGCATTTCTGTCGCATTAATAAATTTAATAATAGTAATACTTTTTATAATATATTTGATTTTAAGATATATAGATTTAAGTAAATTTAGTTTTTACTTAATGATTCCATATTTACTTTGGAGTTGTTATGCCTTAATTCTAAATTTAACCTTACTTATTTTAAATTAAAATGGATGATGTTGTAATAATAGGCGGTGGAATTATAGGTGCAGCGACGGCATATTTTTTGTCGAAAGAGGGACGCAAAGTTAAAGTCATAGAGCGAGACCCAACATATAAAAATGCTTCATTCCCTTTATCTCTTGGAGGTTTTAGAAGACAATTTTTTCAAAAAGAAAACATTATGCTTGGAAAATTTGCGAGAGAGTTTATTTATGAAATTCCTAATTTATTAAAAACAGATAAAAATCCAAATCCTACGGCAAGTATGGTCCCTAATGGATACTTGCTCTTATTTGGTCCAGAACATGCAGAAGAACAATATAAAGCTTTAGAAAATCACAAAGCATGTAATGCAGGCACTAAGAATATAAGAGGCAGTGAACTAAAAAAAATTTTTCCTTATATTAATGAAGAGGGAATTGAGACTGCAACATACACTGATGATAAAAATGAAGGATGGATTGATCCATTTTTATTTCATAGCGCTTTAAAAAGTAAAGCAATAGAATTAGGTACAGAGTTTATAAAAGGTGAAGTCAAAAACATAAATGAAATTAAAGCTAAAACTATAGTTTCTGCTGCGGGGTGTTGGACCAAAGAACTGCTGAACGATATACCAGTAGTACCTCAAAAACATACAGTCTTTAGAGTAAAATGTCCTAAACATATTCCTGAGATGCCTTTAACTGGTGACCTAACAACAGGAGTTTATTGGAGGCCAGAGGGCAAAGAGTATCTAGCTGGATCCCCAAAATCTGTTTTTGATGCTGAAGATTTAGAACCTGCGTGGCATGACTTCGAAGAATTAGTTTGGCCAGCATTAGCAAAAAGAATACCTGCTTTTGAAGAACTTAAATTAACTGGAGGTTGGGCAGGATACTATGATTGCAATAAACTTGATAATAACGCAGTTGTTGGAAAGCATCCAAAATATAAAAATGTTTATATGGCTTCAGGCTTCACTGGAAGAGGCCTAATGCAAGCACCAGGTATTGGAAGAGCTCTAACGGAACTTATAACAACAGGTTCATATCAATCAATAGATATAAGTTGCTTTGGTGTAGAAAGAGTCCTGCAAAAAAATGCCAGGCATGAACCTTATGTTCTTTAAATGAGTAAAATCTATAATTTTTTTCCACTATCAATTTATCGAGGAAAACTTGAATTATCCGCAAATATTAAAAAAGAAATGATAGATGAAATAGTCATAATGAAAAAAACATCCGATAAAGGCTTAAAACCAACCCAAAACGCTTGGACAGGAGATACACATGGACATGAATATTTATTTCAGAATAAAAAATTTGATTTTTTTTATAAAGAAGTGGAAAAGCATATAATGAAGTATATGGAACATTTTGATTTAGATATTAGCAAACTAGAGTTTTATTTTCAAAGATCATGGGCAACACTATCTAATTCAAAAGAACATATTTCAACGCATAATCATTCTCAATCAAATTTATCTTTTGCATATTATTTAAAAAAAAAACCTGGAGATTCACCATTAGTTTTGATAGATACATCTAAACATAATGAATTTATTCCACAATTATTTACTTCTCCTTCTGTTAATAGAAGTAAAATTTTTAAAAAAAGAACAATTATGAATATACCAAGAATTAATATTGAAACTGAAGAGGATGATATAATTATATTTCCATCAAAAACTCTTCATGGAACAGAAAAAAATATTAATAACAATGAAAGGATATCAATTTCAGCAGATATATCTGTTTTAGCAAAAGAATCTAAAAATTTGGAACATTTAACACCTCCATTCTCCGAGTGGAAAAAATTTAACAATATATGAAAAATAAAAAAAAAAGATCTGCAAAATCTGCTGAAAAAATACTTGTAGGCTGGAGAAAATTGATGCCTTTTTATTACGCTACTGCTATTATTATCGTATTAATAATTGCATTTTTTGTGTGATATAAAAAAACTTTAAAAGGGTAAAAGGTAATCAATATATGAAACTTCATATAGGTGGCAAAACACCCAAAGAGGGTTGGAAAATACTTAATATACAAAAGTTCGATGGTGTTGATTATGTTGGTGACCTTTCAGATTTAACTCAGTTTTCGGAAAATTCTTTTAATGAAATATATGCGAGTCATGTTTTGGAGCATGTAGGTCAAAGAAAAGTTAAACAAACATTATTAGGTATAAATAGAGTTTTAACAAAAGAGGGAAAACTTTATATCTCCGTTCCTGATATGGATATTTTATGCAAAATGTTTATTGATAAAAAAGCAGGTGGATCGGCAAAGTTTGATGTCATGAGAATGATATTTGGTGGTCAAACAGATCAGCATGATTTTCATTATTTTGGATGGAATTTTCAGTTTTTGAAAGCTTATTTAGAGGGTACAAATTTTAGAAAGATTGAACAAGTTAAATCGTTTGATTTATTTAACGATAGCAGTGACGTTAAACTTTTTGGTTTCCCTATAAGCTTAAATGTCATTGCATATAAATAATGAAAAAAAAAATAATTCAGCCCGTCATGGGAACAAAAGTTCCAAGATATGCTGGCCCAAATACCTTTGCTAGATTGCCAGAAATTAGAGATGTAGATTATTGCGATGTAGCTATTGTTGGTATCCCATTTGATGCTGGAACAAGTTATAGACCAGGAGCAAGATTTGGTCCTCAAAGCATCAGACAAGCTTCACGACATTTAAGAACTAATTACCATCCAAATTACGATGTTGAACCTTTTAAAGTACAACAAGTTGCTGATGCAGGAGATATAGCATGTAACCCATTTAATATTGATGAAGCAATAAAACAAATAGAAAAAGGAGCAACTGAACTATTACAGAAAGTTGGAGGCATTATTAGCATGGGAGGTGACCATACAATTGCTTTTCCCCTGCTAAAATCGATTAATAAAATTAATAAAGGGCCAGTGGCACTTGTACATTTCGACGCTCATCTAGATACATGGGACACATATTTTGGCGCACCATATACGCATGGAACACCATTTAGAAGAGCTAGAGAAGAAAATTTATTTTTAGATGATGCATCAATGCATGTTGGTATAAGAGGACCTCTCTACAGCAGAGAAGATCTAAAAAATGATGCGAGTTTTGGATTTAAAATAATTCATTGTGATGAATTTCAAACAGAAGGAATTGATAAAATTGTTCAAAGAATAAGAAAAAGAGTTGGAAATAATCCACTTTATTTATCTATAGATATTGATGTTTTAGATCCAGCACATGCTCCCGGCACAGGTACTCCGGAAATTGCAGGTATGACAACAAGAGAAATAGTTAATGTGTTGAGAGGACTTTCAGGAATGAACTTAATCTCAGCAGATGTAGTTGAGGTTGCGCCAGCTTATGATCACGCCGAACTAACGTCTTTGGCGGCTGCTACAATAATTTATGAATTGACAAATTTATTTGCAAATAAAAAACTTTAGGTTAAATTCCCTTGATGCTGGATAAAAAGAATTTTTATATTGATGGAAAATGGGTATCTCCAATTGAACCAAGGAGCTATAAAGTTATTGATCCATCGAATGAAAAGCCATGTGCCGAGATCTCTCTAGGTGGAAAAAAAGATATAGATAAAGCTGTAAGCGCAGCCAAAAAAGCATTTGAAACTTGGGCTTTTTCTAAAAAAGAGGAGAGACTAGATCTTTTAGAGAAATTGTATGTAGTTTATAAAAAAAGATGGGCAGAAATGGCAAAACTCATAACTCTTGAGATGGGAGCACCAATGAAATTTTCAACCGAGATGCAAGCTGCAACAGGAGCAAGTCATATTAAATCTTTTAAAAATATTTTAAAAGATTTTAAATTTGAAAAAGATTTAGGAGAGGAGAAAAATAATCAAAAATTATTGTATGAACCAAAAGGCGTATGTGCCCTAATTACACCATGGAATTGGCCAATAAATCAAGTCAACTTAAAAGTAATTCCTGCACTAGCGTCGGCGTGTACTGTTGTATTAAAACCATCTGAGATAGCACCTTTGTCATCTATGCTGCTCGCAGAAATGATTGATGAAGTAAATTTTCCATCTGGAGTTTTTAATTTAGTTAATGGAGATGGAGCTGAAACTGGCGATGCTTTAACTAGTCATCCAGACATTGATATGATTTCATTTACTGGTTCAACAAGAGCTGGAGCATTAATTTCCCAAAATGCTGCAAAAGACTTTAAAAGAATAAGTTTAGAACTAGGAGGAAAAGGGGCAAATATAATCTTTAAAGACGCAGACCAAGATGCTGTTGCTCGAGGCGTCCAAAGATGTTTTAGAAACTCAGGTCAATCTTGTAATGCTCCCACTAGAATGTTAGTTGAAAAATCAATTTATAATGAAACTGTTGAAAAAGTAAAAGAGTTAGCAAATAATACAAAAGTAGACTCTCCTCTAAAAGATGGTGATCATATCGGTCCGGTTGTTTCAGAAATACAATTTAATAAAATTCAAGATTTAATTCAGAAAGGAATAGATGAAGGTGCAAAATTGGTCGTAGGAGGAACTGGTAAACCAAAAGGTTTTGAAAAAGGATATTATGTAAAACCGACAGTTTTTGCCGATGTTAATAATAATATGGAAATTGCCAGAACTGAAATTTTTGGTCCTGTTTTATCAATAATCCCTTTTGAAAATGAAGAAGATGCAATTTCTATAGCTAATGATACCCCATATGGTTTAACAAACTACATTCAAACTCAAGATAAAGAAAAAGTTAAAAGAGTTGCCAGAAAATTAAGATCTGGAATGGTAGATGTGAATGGAGTTGGTATAGCTGTAGCTTCTCCTTTTGGTGGATATAAACATTCAGGTATCGGAAGGGAAGCTGGAACTGAAGGTTTAATAGAGTTTTTAGAGGTTAAAACCGTTGGTGGCTGGAACTAATTATTAGTAGATTTTTTTTTAATTCCCTCAAGTAAACTCAAACATTTTTTTAATTCGTTTAACTTTATATATTCATCAACTTTATGAGCTTGTTCTATAGAGCCAGGACCACAAACGACAGTACTAATACCAATTTCTTGAAATAGACCAGCTTCAGTTCCAAACGAAACTACCTCTCTAGAATTGTCACCTGTTATACTAGAAATTAATTCACATGCTTCAGATTTTTCGTGACGATCGAATCCAATTATTTCTCCAATAATTTCTTTTTTGATCGAAGACTTTGGATAAACTTTTTTCATTTCTGGCAACAATTCTTTACTTACGAATTGATCTATCTCTGCGTTAACAAATATTCCATCTTCTTTGATTACTGGTCTTAGTTCCCAATCTACTCTACATCTATCTGCAATTACATTTCTTGCTATACCTCCAGAAATACCACCAATTTGAAGTGTCGTATAGGGTGGGGTAAAAATAGAGTTTTTAGGAGCTTTGTCTTTAAGAACTTTTCTAATCTTTAATAATTTATCTACAAATCTCGCTGCATACTCAACAGCATTTACTCCTTTATCGGGTGCTGAGCCATGGCCAGCTAAACCCTCGAAGTGTGTAGTGTATTCATAACATCCTTTATGGGCATCGATAATTTTCATATTTGTTGGTTCCCCAACAATACAAATGCCGTTTTTAATACCTTTTTTTTTTAATTCTTCAATTAAAATTGGAGCACCTTGGCATGCAGTTTCTTCATCAAATGTAAACGAAAAATGAATATCTCTATTTAAATTAGATTTTGAATATATGGGAGCATAGGCTAATGTGCATGCAATAAAACCTTTCATATCACATGAACCTCTGCCGTAAAGTTTATCATCTTTAATAGTTGCCTTAAAGGGATCTGTAGACCAACTTTTAGAAACTGGGACAACGTCTGTATGGCCCGAGAGTATAATTGGACTTTTTCCGTTAGATTTCTTTGCTTTAATAGTTGCAAATAAATTAACTCTTTTTTTTTCTTGATCGTATGTTTTAAAAGATTCTGCTCCTAATTTATTGAGAATTTTTTCACAGTAATCAATTAAAGAACTATTATCTTCGCCTGAAATTGTTTTGAACGCTATCAAATCCGATAGTATTTTAATTGAATTTTCATATAATGTTTCTAAATTATTTTCTGTACTCATATTTAATATCAATTATATATTAAATTCATGAAAGAACAAATAACCTACGATACATTTGACAAAGTAGATATCCGACTTGGTACAGTAATATCTGTAAAAAAAAACGAAAAAGCAAGAAAACCTTCGCTAGTAGTAGAAGTAGACTTTGGAAATGATATCGGAATAAAACAATCATCTGCTCAAATTACGCATTACTATAATGAGGAAAATTTATTAGGAAAACAAGTTATCGGTGTCTGTAACTTTCCTGAAAAAAATATTGCAGGTGTTAAATCACAAGTGTTGATACTTGGATCTATAGATAAAGAGGGAAAAGTGACTTTGGTTCATCCATCTCAAAAAGCTGAAAACGGTTTGCCAATAGCTTAACTTCATGCATCCAGAGCTTTTGTCGTTGTCATTATTTATGCTTGGTACAAGTTGTTCACCTGGTCCAAACAACATCGTAGCGTCCTATTCAGGTTTTAATTTTGGAGTAGCAAAAACCTTTCCTCATATGTTAGGTGTAATTTTTGGATTTACTTCCGTAGTATGTGTATTAAATTTTGGTTTAATCAATATTTTTAAGCTTTATCCATTAATTCAGGAGATACTGAAAATTTCAGGATCAATTTTTTTAGTATACTTAGCTTATAAAATAGCGTTTTCTAAAAATATAAAAGAAAACAAAAAAGAAAATCCAGTTAAATTTTTAGAAACATTTTTTTTTCAATTTTTAAATCCCAAAGGAGTGATTGTTGCAATAATAATTGTTTCTACCTATGTGGAAAGTGGAAGTAATTTTGTAAATTATTCATTTTGGGTTATTCTAGTCTCATTCATTTGTGCGTTAATAAGTATTACTTTTTGGACTTTTGTTGGTAAGTTTTTTAGAAGATTTGCGACAAATGAGAAATTTATTAAAGTATTTAATTATGTTATGTCATCTCTCTTATTGGCTTGTATTGCAACATTTTACTTATAATTTAGTTTCATAATTTAGCCGAAATAAACTATAAAATATAAGTTTATGAAACCAGGGAATAAAAATTCTTATAAAACTTTAAAATCTATAAATATAAATGGTAGAAATTATAAGTATTATTCTTTAGCAGAAGCAGAAAAAAATGGACTAAACGAAATCTCAAAATTACCAAAATCTTTGAAAGTTCTTTTAGAAAATTTACTTAGATACGAAGATGATATATCTGTAACTAAAGAACAAATTCAAGCAATTAAAAACTGGCTTGAAGAAAAAAAATCCTCTACAGAAATTGCATATAGGCCGGCTAGAGTTTTGTTACAAGATTACACAGGTATACCTGCTGTTGCAGACCTTGCAGCTATGCGTGAAGCGGTAAAAGAAAAAAAAAAAGACCCAAAAACTATTAATCCTCTATCTTCTGTTGATTTAGTTATAGATCACTCAGTGCAAGTAGATAGATCTGCTAAGTCAGATTCATTCGAAAAAAATGTTGATATAGAATTTGAAAGAAATGGTGAAAGATATTCTTTTTTAAAGTGGGGGCAACAGGCTTTTAATAATTTTCGAATAGTGCCTCCAGGGACGGGTATCTGTCATCAAGTTAATTTAGAATACTTATCCAAAGTTGTTTGGTCAGAAAAATATAATAATGAAGAATATTTGTTTCCAGATACACTAGTTGGTACTGATAGTCATACAACCATGGTCAATGGATTGTCAGTTCTTGGGTGGGGTGTAGGTGGAATTGAGGCAGAAGCAGGAATGCTTGGACAACCAATTTCAATGTTAATTCCAGAAGTAATAGGCTTTGAGTTTAAAAATAAAATGCCAGAAGGAACTACGGCTACAGATTTAGTTTTAACAGTTGTAAAAATTTTAAGAGATAAAGGCGTTGTCGGAAAGTTTGTCGAATTTTATGGAGATGGTTTAAAAAATCTAACACTTGCTGACAGGGCAACTATTGCCAATATGGCGCCAGAGTATGGAGCTACCTGTGGTTTTTTTCCAATTGATGATGAAACCCTAAAATATTTGAGATTTTCAGGAAGAGACGAACATACAGTAATGATTGTGGAGAAATATGCAAAAGAACAGGGACTATGGGCAAGTGATAATATTGAATTCACTGATACAGTTTCACTAGATATGTCCTCACTTGTACCAACAATATCTGGGCCTAAAAGACCTCAAGATAAAGTATTATTAAATGAAGCATCTTCAGAATTTAAAAAAGTATTTGAAAATATCACATCAAGGAAGAAAAAAAATATTTCAAAGGTTAACGGTACAGATTTTAAAATTGAAGATGGCTCTGTGCTTATCGCTGCGATTACATCATGCACAAATACATCTAATCCCAATGTTTTAATTGGAGCCGGATTACTAGCAAAAAAAGCTGTAGAGCTAGGTTTAAAAACAAAACCTTGGGTAAAAACTTCTTTAGCACCTGGTTCACAGGTGGTAACTGATTATTTAGATAAATCAGGCCTGAGTAAATACTTGGATGAATTAGGTTTTAACTTGGTTGGGTATGGCTGCACAACATGTATTGGAAACTCTGGACCTTTACCAGATAATATTGTTGAAGCAATTGAAAAAGAAGATTTATATGCAGTATCGGTTTTATCAGGAAATAGAAACTTCGAAGGTCGTATATCTCCACATATAAAAGCAAATTATCTAGCTTCACCTCCACTTGTTGTTGCGTATGCATTAGCTGGCCACATGGAAGTAGATTTATATAAAGATTCTTTAGGCAAAGATAAGAACAATAAAGATATTTTTTTAAAAGATATATGGCCCTCAAATAGAGAAATAGAAGAAACTTTAAGAGAATCATTGAATGCTGAAATGTTTATAAAGAGATATTCAAATGTTTCTGAGGGACCAATTCAATGGCAAAAAATAAAAACTGAAAAAAGTAGCATTTACAATTGGGATCAAGGATCAACCTATGTAAAAAAACCTCCATTTTTTGATAATCTCACAGATAAACCAGAGGGTTTCAAACAAATAAAAGATGCAAGGCCATTATTAATTTTGGGGGATATGGTTACAACAGATCATATTTCTCCCGCAGGATCTATTCAAAAAGAGAGTCCGACTGGAGAATATTTTATGGAGCATCAAATTTTACCAAAAGATTATAATTCTTATGGGTCCAGAAGAGGAAATCATGAAGTTATGATGAGAGGAACCTTTGCTAATATAAGAATTAGAAATGAGATAGTGCCGGGTACTGAAGGAGGATTTACAAAGTTATATCCCCAAGGAAAAGTAATGCCAATTTATGATGCAGTCGTAGAATATAAAAAAAGAGGCACAGATTTAGTAGTTATTGGAGGTAAAGAATATGGAACGGGTTCCTCAAGAGATTGGGCAGCAAAAGGAACCAAATTGTTAGGTGTTAAAGCTGTGATAGCTGAAAGTTTTGAAAGAATACATAGATCTAATTTAATAGGAATGGGAATATTGCCTTTACAGTTTATTGAAAATATAAATAGAAAAAACTTAAAGCTAAAAGGTTCAGAATTGATAAGTGTTGTAAATTTAGAAAAAGGAATAAATCCGACAGATAAAATCGAAATACAGATAAAATATATTACAGGCGATATTAAAAAAATAAAAACACTATGTAGAATTGATACAAAAAATGAAATGGAATATTATAAAAATGGTGGAATACTTCAATATGTTTTAAGAAATATGATTTAATTATGGATGAGGACACAGCAGCAATTAACTCAAATACCAAAAATCAGAAGATTAAAGATTTTTTTGTAAAATTTAAAAAACAGGTTATTTACGTTTTTGTTATTTTTATAATAATCGTTTTTGGTTACTTTTTATATATCGATTTTGAAAAAAAAAATAGAGTTCAAATTTCAGAAAAATATAACCAAGCTATAATCGAATTTTATTCTGGTAACGAAAAAAATATAGAAAAAGAATTAGAAAATATTATAAAAAAAAAAGATAGAACTTATTCTCCATTGTCTTTATATTTTCTACTTGAAAATGAAATAATTACAGAAAAAAATAAAGTTAATAAATTATTTGATATAATAATTAATGAAATAAAACTTGAAAAAGAGATTAAAAATCTCGTAATTTACAAAAAAGCCTTATTTAATTCAGAATTTGAAACTGAAAATAATCTTATAAAAATTCTTAATCCAATAATTAATTCAGAAAGTATATGGAAATCCCATGGCCTTTATTTAATGGCAGAATTTTTTTATTTTAAAAACGAAAAAAAAAAATCTAAAGAATTTTTAGAAAAAATAGTAAGCGATGAAAAGAGTAATTTATCAATTAAAAAAGAAGCTCAAAAAAGATTGAATAGAGATTTTAGTGAATAAAAAAATCATACTCATATTTATTTTTTTTTTGATAACAAATTGTTCTTTTAACAGCCAATCTAAGTTTTGGACAAAGGAAACTGGAATAAGTGTACAAAAGAATTCAATATCAAATGAGATATTTAAGAAGGATGATATTTTTGAAAAAGAATTTAACTCCGAACTTAAAATAAAACTTTCAGAGAAACTAATTAAGAATAGCTTTATTAATAATTTGGATAACAATAATGGAAGAACCAATTATAATGGAAATTTAAAAAAAAGTTCAAGATTTAAATTTTCAAAAATTGATAATTTTGATTTTACCGAACCAGAGATAATATTTAGTAAAAATAATATTATTTTTTTCGATAACAAAGGTTCAATCCTAAAATTCGATAAAACATCTAAATTAGTTTGGAAAAAAAATTTTTACAATAAATCTGAAAAGAAATTAAAGCCATTGTTATCTTTTGCTAATAATGAAAAAATTTTGCTGGTAGTTGATAATCTTGCTAAATTTTATGCAGTCGATATTGAAACTGGGGAATTATTATGGGAGAAAAAAAATCCATCTCCATTTAATTCTCAAGTGAAAATATTCAAAGATAAATTCTTTGCTGTAGATTTTGAAAATATATTGAGAAGTTATTCAATTAAAGATGGAGAAGAAATTTGGCAATTTAAGACTGAGAAATCTTTTATTAAGTCACAAAAAAAATTATCGTTAATGATTATAAATAATAAAATAATTTTTAATAATTCATTAGGAGACATTAGTGCAGTCGATATAGAAACTGGTAATATGATATGGCAACAACCTACTCAGACATCTACTTTATATGAGGAGACATTCTCTCTAAAAACATCTGATTTAATTTCTTCGAATGGTTTAATTTTATTTTCAAATAATAAAAACGAATTTTATTCTCTGGATATTAAAAAAGGTTCTCTTAACTGGAAACAGAGGGTAAATTCTAATTTAAGACCAACTTTAATTGGCAACCTAGTTTTTACAATTAGTATGGAGGGTTATTTAATAGTTATTGATAAAAGAAATGGCAATATAATTAGATCTACTGATATCTTTGAGAGTTTTGGAAACAAAAGAAGAAAGAAAATTGAACCTATAGGATTTATTGTAGGGATTGATAATATTTACCTTACTACAAATAATGGACTACTATTAGTTATTGATATCTTAAATGGTAAACCACAATCTATTTTGAAAATTGATAGTAGAAAAATCTCAAGACCATTTATTTTAAATCAAAATTTATTCATAATTGAAAAAAGTTCAATTATTAAACTGAATTAAATATGTTTTTTAAGATACTTGATAAATTAGGAAGAAAAAAAATTGTTTTAGATAGGGGTCCGTCACATCCAAAGTATAACCAAGCAAAGCCATGGATGAATAGATATTATCTTTTGTTTAGACATAGACCTAAATGGTTTCCATTCAATATATTAATTCATGAAATGTTAGACGATGATCATGGAGATGGTGTTCATAATCACTTATTTCCATTTATCACAATAATTTTAAGAGATGGGTATTGGGAAACTTTAAAATCTGGAAAATATTGGAGGCCACCAGGATATATAGGTTTTAGATCAGCAAATAACTTTCATAGAGTTGATTTGAAACCCGGAACTAGACCATTAACTCTTTTTATCTCTGGACCCTATGGATTAAGAAAAGGTCCAAGGTCTGAATATGGTATAGATTTCAAAACAAAAATTAAATAAAAGGGTTATAAGCCCATTGGAGTATAGCTTGGCGTTGTCTTCGTCTACAATCTAAGTTTCCCTCATCACAATTTTTTTTAATTGCTTTTACGTGTCTTGTAAAATTTTTCCACCTTTTGATCTGAACTTCATCAATTTTTGGAATACGTCTACCATTTGTGTATCTGCAGTACCATTGAAACCAACCAAGTGGATCTTCCTTGAAAATCCAACCTTTATTTTGCCATTCCTTTCTCGATAGACCCGCTTTCACACGAAATCTATTCAACTTGACATCAAAATTTTTACTTATTTTTGCTTTTTTAAACCAAGATTTTGGATATTCATCAACTTTATTTCCAAAATATGCTCCACCAAATACACCAAGTTCAAGCATTTCTTTAGGAGTTAACTCGGGTTTAAAAATATTATAAAGATCAACTTCGTTCATTAATCAGATTAATTTCATTCCTTCTGAAATCAGTTTGTTATATAAATTTTCATCGACATTGCCCTCACAACCAATTAATAAAATATTTGAATTTTTATCTAAACATAATTTTTCTTTTATATTATTATTGTTACAACTTGCTATTAAACTTATAATTCCAGGCGCAGAACATTCTCCTCCAATGATTTTTTCGTTACCAAAATTACAGTTAGCAAGCATTGCAACTGTTTTAGAAATATTATCATCTGATATACTTAGGCATAAATTAACTGATCTTTTAATAATTTTCCATGGTACTAAAGATACCTCGCCGCAAGACATTCCCCCCATAATACTTTCTTTTTCAATTTTTATTTTTTTGATGAAGCCATTTTCAACACTTTTTAAAACACAATCAGCACTTTCAGGCTCAACAATAACTATTTTTGGTATTTTTTTAAAATATTTTGCTATTCCTGCAATTGCTCCAGCAGCCATACCGCCAACACCAGCTTGTAAAAAAACATGAGTAATATACTCATTTGTTTGCGATGTAATCTCTTTTATCATAACTGAATATCCAGCCATGGTTAACTTTGGAACTAATTCATAATTTTCCCATGCTACATCTTGAACGACTTGCCAATTATTTTTTTTAGACTGATCTAAACATTCTTTTAAAGATGCCTCATAATTTCCATTAACTCTAATAACATCTGCCCCAAGTTTTTTTATTGCATCTGCCCTATAATCACTTACGAACTCGCTGATAAAAATTTTGCATTTTAGACCTAATCTTTGTGAACCCCAAGCCACAGATCTTCCATGATTACCTGCCGTTGCAGTAGATATAGTAATATCTTTTTTATTTTTACTAATAATTTCAACTGCATATGCTCCACCTAATGCTTTAAATGATTTTAACCCAAATCTTTTTGATTCATCTTTATAAAAAATATTTTTTAAATTTATGTTTTTTGATAATTTATTTAGCGAGACTAATGGTGTAGGTTTATAAGATGGCCAAGAAGATATTGTTTTATAAGCATCATCAATATATACTTCTGGAAGAATTCTTAATATATCCTGCCTGTTAAAATTAAATTTTTTGTTAGTTAGAAATTTGGAAATTTTCCAATTTAATAATTCAGAACTCTTCATTTTTAACAATCAAGCGTGTTTAGCTTTTCCCACTCTGTAATAGAATCTCTTTTGTTAAAATTTTCTTGTCTACTAAAATCCTCAATTTCAAGTTTTTTTAGTTTTATATAACTATTTATTACATCTTCACCAAAAGCTTCTTTTAATTCCTTGCTATTTTCTAGCTCATTTATTGCGTCTTCAATTTCGTCAGGTAATTTTTTTAAATGCGAATAATTTTTGTAATCGGTATACATGTTACAAGTTAAAGGCTCTCCAGGATCAATTCTATTATTAAGTCCATCTATTCCAGCAGCAATTATGCCTGCCTGAAGAAGATAAGGGTTTGATGATCCATCCATTAATCTTAATTCGAACCGACCTGGGTCTGGAACTCGTATCATATGAGTTCGATTATTTCCAGTGTAAGAAATACTGCTTGGTGACCAAGAAGCTCCAGATTTGGTTGGAGGAGCGTTAATTCTTCTATAACTATTTATTGTTGGATTAAAAAAGGCAGCAAGTGGTTGGGCTAATCTCATTATACCACCTAAAAAATTATATGCAGTTTTGCTTAAACCTAGTCTATCACCATTTTCTAAGAATTTGTTTTGTTTATCTTTCCATAATGAAATATGGGCATGGCAGCCGTTACCAGTTAAATTTTCGAAAGGTTTGGGCATAAATGTTGCTCTTAAACCATGTTTCTCTGATAAAAACTTAACCATAAATTTAAAAAAAGTATGTCTATCAGCAGTGGTTAAACTATCTGAATAGTCCCAATTCATTTCAAATTGTCCATTAGCATCCTCATGATCATTTTGATAAGGGCCCCACCCAAGTTCAATCATGCAATCACATATTTCTTTTATTAAATCGTATCTTCTCATTAATGCAGATTGGTCGTAGCAAGGTTTTGATTGAATATCTCTACCATCTGCAATTTTTGAACCATCTGGAGAAATTAAAAAATATTCACACTCTACTCCTGACTTCATTATTAAATCTTTTTTTGAAAGCTTTTCTATTTGATTTTTAAGCATTACCCTAGGTGAAGCATTAACTGGTTTTCCGCTCATCCATAAATCTGATGCTAACCAACCAACTTCTTTATTCCAGGGTAGTTGGATTAAACTATTGGGATCTGGGATTGCAAACATATCTGTATCAGCAGGGGTCATATCTAACCAGGTAGCAAACCCTGCAAATCCTGCTCCATTCTTTTGCATTTCACTTATCGCTTGTGCAGGAACTAATTTAGATCTTAGTACCCCAAATAGATCAACAAAACTGATAAGGAAATATTTTATTTTTTTAGATTTAGCTATAGAGCTTAAATTTTTAGACATTAATTAATCTAGCATATTTTTATTTAAAAAAAGAAATAATACTTTCCCAGTAATATATTAAATTAACAGCAATAATTATAATAACAGCAAGAATTACACCGTATTTTGCTTTTGGCCAAGCTAACCTTGCCATTTTACTTGGAGTTTTGTTTATCTGTTCTTTATCGTCCATAAACGTTATAGATTTCATCATCAATTACTGCGTTAAAAGAAATTGACCTTCTTTCCTCTTTTGTGTCTTTAAATGGAAAAACAGTATGCATTAAATAATTTGGAAAAAAATAAAAGTCACCAACTTTTGGGACCAGGTCTAAAGTAGAATGACATAAAAACATCCTAGATCCATGGATTAATTGTAGATTGCCACCTCTATATGCAATATTTTTACCTTTTTGTAAATGAGCACCCATGTTTGTTGGAACTTTTAAAAATCCTGCACCAGATATATGTCCACCATGCCAGTGTGTTGGGTTATACTCGTTTTGAAACTGTCTAACAATCCATGAATTTTTTATTTCAAATTTTTTTACATCTTTGTTTGTTTCTAATTTAATCCATTGATTTATGCAAAATCCCAAAAAATTATACCAGCCTGAAGTTTTCATAAAATCATGCTCTAAAACAAACTCTTGAGTGACATCTCCAACAAGATTTTTTCCAACATCTAATTCTTTACTTTTTGTTTTATTTTCAATTGTTTGATCAACATAATTATTTAGTTTCGCAATTATATCTTCTGGTATTTTTACATGAAAAATTGATGGACCAAATTTTTTAATAAGTCTATATTGAATTTTATTTTCCATTTAGAAATTATAGTGGGATTTAATTATATTTTAAAGGGCGCATATAATAAAATGCGCCCTCAAATAAAAAACTAATTACCAGTCGGTAATATTGCTTTTGTGGTCGTTTGCACTGTGTCTTTTTCTAGCCAGCTTATCAAGTTCTTCAGATTCTTGCATATTTGCTAAAACATGCCAGCCTATCCAAATAACTATCCCAATAATAACTAGTACAGTTTCCGTGCCTACGCCGGGATAAACTGCTCCGGCAACTTCCTTAGCACTTAGATGATCGATCCAGTTTGTTACTGTAGCCATATTTATCTCCTTTACCTGGTTGATGAGGAAACTGCTTTTTCATCATTTTTAGCAGCCTCCAACATGTTATAGTCTAGACCAGCTATCTCTACTTCTCTTGGAATTCTAAGTTTGCCCATTCCATGAAGTATTTTCGCGATAATATATCCTGGTAAAAAACCAAGTAGTCCAAACATTATTAATGCACCTATAAACATTCCTAAAGGATTGATAGCTGCATAGTTTGATCCATCCCACATAGCTCCAACACTGTAACCAGACGATGGATAACCATTTAGAACAAATCCGCAGATTACCAAACCTACAAATCCAGCATAACCATGTACTGCTACAGCACCAACAGCATCATCAATTTTGAACTTACGTTCAACCCAATAATGAAGTTTGTATGCGATAACAACTCCTATCATACCAATGATCATAGATTGTATTGGATGATATAAGTCATTACCTGCAGATGCACATATAATTCCCGCTAGACCACTTGAGTAAGTCCAGAAAGGATCACCTTTAGCGACGATATATCCTGCCAATAAACCACCTGATAAAGACATCAAGAAGTTCATAGTAATACCACTAAGTGTAGTAGGGGTTACATATATGTTTGTTGCAGTAAAGTATGTTACACCTTCCATTCCATACTCAGGTCCAAGGTTATATATCGGTATATTACAAGCAGCATAGAATCCCCAGAAACCAGTATAAATTAAAAATAATCCTACTGTAACAAGCCAAGGATTTCTTGGTCCAATATTTCTTGGTTCACCACTTGAAGAAAATTTACCAATTCTTGGTCCTAAAACTGCTAAGATACCTAAAGCAAATCCACCCGCAATTGCGTGAATTACTCCAGATGCGTAAGCATCGTGATATCCTAGAATTTTTAACATCCAACCATCAAAGTGCCATCCCCAAGCAGCGTCAATTGACCAGAATACTGATCCAATTGCTATTGCTAAAATTCCAAAAGCAAAAGTAGTAATCCTTTCAATTACAGCACCAGAAACAATTGATGCAGCTGTCCATGAGAACAGTAAGAATGCAGCCCAGAACACACCAGAGATGTGATCTCCTAAATTAATAGCCATTAATTGGCTATTAGGCATATACCACTTTGCACTATAAGTTGATTCATCTGTTATCAGTGCAGCACTTTCAGTCATTATTGAAGGTGCAATACCTGGTCCAGTTGGAAACGCCCAGTAAATCCACCAACCAAAGAAAAACCAAGTTACCGTAACTAACGGAATTAACATTGTATTTTTCATTAGGGTGTGTTGGTGATGTTTATAACGTGATGCGCCTACTTCATACATACAGAATCCTACGTGAATTAAAAACATAAGTACTACTGTTACCCAGTAGTAAAATTCTGTGAATATGGTTGTTAGAGCGCCTAATTGATCAGTCATAATCTTCCTCCCATATTTATTTTGGAAACCTTATGAAAATTTATAGGTTGTGACAAACTAAACCGTGATTAAAAAACCATTATAGACAGCAGTATTATAAGAAATTATCAACTTCAGATTGAGCTTTTTTATAATTATAAATTGTATTTATTAACTGATTTGGAAAAAGAATTCTCGATTCTTTTTATCTGACTTTGGTTTAACAATGAAGAATAATAATTATTTTTTCCAACATTCATAAAAGAATTCTTAACCAATCCCATAGCATCATTAAAAAAACTATTTAACTTATTATTTCGTTCAAAATTTTCTATTTTTTTTAATTTTTGAAAAGACGTGTTTTTTTTTATTATTTGTATTTTGTTATTATCTACTTTGACGCTTAAAAATTTACTTATTTTTAAGATTTGGTTATCAAAATCTTCTAGAAGATCAGTATATTTAATAAGACAATATTTTAAACCAGAATTTGTCCAACTTTCTAAATGATCTTGCCAATTTGGAAAATTTTTGAGTCTCGGCAAGGTTTGATTTTCACAAAAAAAATCAACTAATTCTGCAATTTTATTTGTCTCAATATCGTAATAACTTATTAGAGACGCAAAAACATCAAGAGGATTTCTTAATAAAACAATAATTTTATTAATAGGAAATTGTTTCATTTGCGTATAGCTAAAATGCGTCTTTAGGAAAATTCCTTTTTGACTTTCTATTTTTTTGTAATCAAATACGAATTTATTATTTTCAATTCTAAGCATTGTATGTAAATCAGGGACTTTTTCTTTAATACTTAGTGAACTTACGTTATCTTTATTTTCATTATTATAAAGCAATTCATAAATAATAAAACGCATCCAAGTATTGCCTGACTTTGGAAATGAAGTAATGATATTCAATTTAAAAATTAAAATATAATTAAAATTTTAAATATGCCTTTTTTAGATCAACCAATGGATGATTTGGAGACATTTGAAACTTTACTAATAACTCCCTTGCAATCATATCTCTATCTTGTTGATTATCTGGAAGCTTTATTTTTTTTGGAATAGTAACCCACCCATTAGCATTTCTATCAAAAACAGCCGGTCTATCTTCTTCATAGCCCATATGTACATCTTCTAACCAATTTAAATCATCCCATCCCATATGCTCTATATATTTTTTTAAGAAAGGGGTTAGTCTTTTATAATCAGGCAACAAATTGACGTCATATCTATAACCGATAGTCTGACCAATCATTTTTTCACGTGCGGTCTCTTTTTTCTTACCTAGTTGGCCTTTAGTTTCTTTTTTTTTGGTTTTCTTTTTTTTTGCCATATTTATTTAAATTTTATGAAAATCATCTACACCAACAGTATGATTAGTTCCTGATAATGGAACTTTTGCCAGTGCTGACGCTTCCATTGTTAATGCAGCTAGATCCTCAGGCTCTAATGAATGAATATTTGTTTTACCACATGCTCTAGCTAATAGTTGAGCTTCTAACGTCATTGTATGTAAATAATTATAAACTCTTAGTGCAGCATCGTCAGGATTTAATCTTTTTCTCAATTTCGGATCTTGAGTTGCAACACCAACAGGACAACGACCTGTGTGACAATGGTAACAGTGACCCGCAGGAACTCCCATTTCTTTCTCAAAGTTAGACTCTGGAATTTCTTTATTACAGTTTAGAGCTATCATAGCTCCAGTTCCAATCGCTATTGCATCAGCGCCTAAAGCCAAAGCCTTCGCCATATCAGCACCATCTCTTACACCGCCTGCATAGATAAGTGTAACTTTTCCAGTTTTACCAACATCATCAATTGCTCTTCTTGCTTCTCTTATAGCGGCTATGCCAGGTATACCAGTGTTTGCTGCAGCAATGTGTGGCCCTGCTCCAGTTGATCCTTCCATACCGTCAAGATAAATAGAGTCTGGATCACACTTAGCAGCCATTCGAACATCATCATAAACTTTTGCTGCTCCAAGTTTTAACTGAATTGGAACTTTATTTTTTGTTAATTCTCTAAGCTCTTGAACTTTTAAAGCTAAATCGTCCGGTCCTAACCAATCAGGATGTCTAGCAGGAGATCTCTGGTCAATACCAGCAGGTAAGGATCTCATTTCAGCTACTTGGTCAGTAACTTTTTGACCCATTAAGTGTCCACCCATACCAACTTTTTGGCCTTGTCCAATAAATACTTCTATTCCGTCAGCAAGCTGTGCGTGATGGGGATTAAACCCATATCTAGATTGAATACATTGATAGTACCATTTTTCGGAATATCTTCTTTCATCAGGTATCATTCCACCTTCTCCTGAACATGTGGCTGATCCTGCCATTGTTGCACCTCTTGCAAGAGCAGTTTTTGCCTCATAGGAAAGAGCTCCAAAACTCATACCAGTTATATAAACTGGAATATCCAACTCTATTGGATTTTCACATCTTGGTCCTATAACAGTTTTTGTCTCACATTTTTCTCTATAACCTTCAATTACAAATCTTGTTAAAGTACCTGGTAAAAAAACCAAATCATCAAATGTTGGAATTTTCTTCATTAAAGCCATTCCACGCATTCTGTATCTACCTAATTGAGCTTTAATATGAATATCGTCTATTACTTCAGGTGTAAAAATTGAATTATAGCCAAGTAAGCTTTTATTTCTTTTTGCAAACTCGCTCTTTCCATTTGCATGTCCGTTAGCTTTACCGTTTTTCTTTTTTGCCATTATATTGCTCCTTTTTTTTCTGTTGGTTCTAAAGCGTCATAATTCCAAAGTTTTTTACCGGAAACAATTTTTGTCATTTTAGAAATATTAAAATTATTACCAATCTCAGCGACTTTAAGTTTCCTTGTTAGCCATTCTATATCATTTTTTGTCATGGGAGCTTCTACCGCATCACTTCCAAAAGATCCAATTTTTCCACCAACATATATAGTTCCATCATACATTGAGTCTCCGAGGTTTATTCCAACATCTCCTAAAATTACTATTCTTCCTCTTTGCATCATAAAACCCGTAAATGCTCCTGCATCGCCACCTACAATTATTGAACCACCTTTTTGGTCAATTCCTGTCCTTGCACCTACGCTGCCTTTACAAATCAAATCTCCGCCTCTTATAGCTGCACCGAAACATGAACCTGCATTTTTTTCTATTACCACTTTCCCAGCCATCATATTCTCTGCACATGACCAGCCAACACGGCCATTAACTCTAACTATTGGTCCATCTATTGAACCAACACCAAAATATCCTAAACTTCCTTCAAAAATTAAATTAAGTTTATTTAAAATTCCTACACCTAAACTATGTTTACCTTGTGGATTTTTTATTACTATAGTTCCATAACCTTCACTCATAAGTATGTCGATTTTTTTATTTGCTTCTTTGCAGTCCATATCTTTTACATCAAGTTCTGTCCTTTTATTAAAATCTACATCGTGAGTTCCCCAATAAAAAAAATTTTCAGCTTCGTCGGGGTTAAAAAATTTTTGTTGGGTTTTTCCAGTTAAAACTTCTGTATGTAAACCCATTGATTGGGCTTTTGTTTTTTTTTCTAATGTTTTTATGTTTGCCATACTTTTACCTCGCCATCAAATGGATCATAAGTATCAATTTCTTGTGGAAGTATAGATCTAATTGCAATTTCTTCTGACCCCATAGCAACTAAATCATCAGATTCATATAAAACCAATGGTTTTGCAGCCATAGTATCTTTTGCCATACCTAAAGAATCTTTGGTTGCTACAAAATAAGTAAAAACACCGTCTAAACCTGTAAGCGACTCCCTCATTCCTTCCTCTAAAGTTGCGCCGTTTCTCATTCTTTCTGCTAGAAAAACTGCAATTAGTTCAGAGTCGCATTCTGACATAAAGCGCATTCCTTTATTCTCTAAAACTCTTCTGTTATTCCAATAATTTGTTAATTGACCATTGTGTACTACCGATACATCAGCAAAAGGATATCCCCAAAAAGGATGAGCTGACTTAATATCAACACCAGATTCCGTAGCCATTCTTGCATGACCAATTCCGTGTGTTCCTTGTACTTTATTTAAACCATATCTTTCCGATACAGTTGTCGCATCACCCAGATCTTTTATGAGCTCAAGAGATTTTCCTATTGAAAGTATCTCAACGTTTTCGATGCTCTCAATTGATTTTGAAAATTCCATTAAATCTTTATCAATTTTAATTTCATATCTGTAAGAGTAAGGAGTTAATTTATCTTCTTTAATGATTGTAGAGCCTAATTCTGAAAGTTTTGTATCTACAATTTTTTTTCTTTCATTGTAAACACTTTCATCTTCATTTACTGATGTACTACCTTCTCCGACATTTTCTCCAACTTTAAATCTAAAAATAAAGTTCTGACCACCATTGTTGGCATAAAGTGCATATCCGGTTGAGTCTGGACCTCTGTGTTTTAATGCCTGGAGCATATTTTTCAGCTCTTCACCAACATTTGAAGATTTACCTCTATGAATTAGTCCTGCTATTCCACACATATTTTTTCCTTTTTACTATTATGGCAAACAATCTAAGTATGTATCAAGATCCCATTGCGTTGTCGCACCCAAGAATTTTTCCCACTCATCATTCTTATACCAATGAAAAACTTTATACATTTCATCAGGCATAGCTGATTTTATTACATCATCTTCGGCCAGTCTATCCAAAGCTTCACCTAAGCTTAGTGGAAGTTTTTTAACATCTTTACCAGCTTTCTTAGCTTCATACATACTTCTAGACTCTGGTTTAGATGGTTTTAGATTATTTGAAATGCCATGGTCGCAAGCTTTTAATAAAGCTGCCCCCAATAGATACGGGTTGTGCATAGAGTCAACCGATCTATATTCAAATCTTCCAGGAGCTGATACTCTTAATCCACAAGTTCTATTTTGATATCCCCAATCAGCATAAACTGGAGCCCAAAATCCTTGATCCCAAAGTCTTCTGTAAGAATTAACTGTTGAAGATCCTAAAGCAGTTAAAGCAGGCAAGTGTTCCATTATTCCAGCAATGGATTGTAAACCAATTTTACCTGGTAATTGCATGTCTTTAGTATCAGGCATAAAGGTATTTGTGCCTCCCTGCACATAACCAAATACTTCCTCCACACCTGGTAATTTTTTGTGACCTAATTTATTTGTTACAACTTTTCCGCCTTTCCATAAAGACATGTTTGTATGGCAACCACTTGCAGACACACCCATAAATGGCTTTGTCATAAAACATGCTATTAAATTATGTTCTCTTGCAACTTGCGCACAAATTTGTCTGTAAGTAGAAAGTCTATCGGCGTTTCTTAAAACATTATCATATGTCCAGTTTAATTCTAATTGTCCTGGAGCGTCTTCATGGTCACCTTGGATCATATCTAGACCCATGGCTGAAGCGTATTCAATTACTTTCATAAACACAGGTCTCAATGATTCAAATTGATCAATGTGATAACAGTAAGGTTTAGAAAAACCTGACCCAGTAGGGCTTCCGTCTGGATTTTTTGTCAACCACATCATTTCAGGTTCAGTTCCAACTCTTAATTCTAAGCCGTGTTTTTTCTGAAATTCATCCATAAATATCCTTAGATTTCCTCTACAATCAGAGGTTAAATGTCCTCCTGGATTTTTTCTCTCTTCTCTATTTCTAAAACATGTAACAAAAACTCTTCCGATTCTTTTATCCCAAGGTAATTGACAGAAAGTTTCAGGGTCAGGTATACCAACAAGCTCCATAGCTTCAGGACCGTAACCAATATAATTTTTGTGTCTGTCCACAAATAAGTTGGCAGTAGATCCATACACCAATTGAAAACCTTTTTCGGCAGTTCTTTCCCAGTGGTCTGCTGGAATTCCTTTGCCTACAACTCGTCCTGTTACAGATATAAATTGGTAATAAATGTACGTAATTCCTAATTCATTAATTTTTTCTCTTACTTTTTTAACTAATTTAGCTCTACCTGGTTGATTTACATGTTTTTCAAGATCTGTCATTTTCCCTCTCTAAAGTATTTTAAGATTAAAAAGGTAACTGAAAAAAAAACATCTGTCTACTCAGATAAACTAACTCCAAGGAAAAGGACTGTTGGAAGTAGGGTGAAGTTCACCTTTCGCGTACCGATTGAATCTAAATGGTTTTAACAAATTGCTTTCTTGACCTAAAATTTCTTGTGCAACCAAATGGCCAACACCAATCATTTTATATCCGTGGTTTGCATCTGCGATCATATAAACATTTTCGAAAAATCTGTCAAAAATTGGAAAAGAGTCGGGAGTCAAACATCCAAGTCCACCTGAAGGACCTTTCCTATATAAATTTGATTTACCTTCAAAACGTTTCTGGCAATGCGCTAAAGCAGAGGTCCACATTTCTGCAAATTGATCTGTTGTTTGAAACTCAGGGGACTCTACACCATAAGGATCAACAGCAACTTCATCAAAATGTTTTTGAACTATATAAGGAGACGTTCCACCTTGAACACCTAATCCTTCAATATCTGGTTTATAATAAATTCCCCAAAGCTTATTTGTAATCAATTTACCATCTTTATCTGAATATAATTCTGCATCGGTATCCACGTGAATTACAGGAGGTTGCTTTCCTTTATTTGTTCTGAGATAATCGGACTCAACTCCCAAAACTCCTTCTTGTAAAAACCAATACTTCCACATGTCAACTTGATGCATTTTTCCATCTTTGCTTTTAACCTCTGTTTTTTTTGGCAGTTCTAGCATATTCCAAAAATCTCTTACCCAAGGTCCAGCCCCAATTACAACTTGATCACAATCAATTGTTCCTTTATCTGTCACAACGCCTGTAATTGCATTACTGTTACTTCCTCTTTTAAAACCTGTAACCTTAACTCCTTTATGAACATTTACTCCATTTGCGTTTGCTTTATTTTCTAATGCTTTTATGGAATCTTTATTAAAGGCATAACCACCTTTTTTTTCATGAAGAACTGAGGTAATACCTTTCGCTTGCCAATCATCAAAAATACCTTTCATATATTTCATACAGTCTTTTTCACCTTCAATAAAAACTGAATCGTAACCAATAGCCTTTTGCTGCTTAAAAATACTTTCAACATCTTTATGCATTATTTCAGGTGAGATTTGCATGTAACCTACTGGATTATATTTAAATGATTTTGGATCGCTTTCCCATATTTCAACTGAATGTGCCATTAATTCTCTCATCGCAGGTTGGAAGTAATTATTTCTCACAACTCCGCATGCAATACCACTGGCTCCAGCGGCAGTATTTTTTTTTTCAAGAACAACTATATCATTTTGGTTTTTATATGTTTCTGATAACTTCCAAGCAGTGCTCAGACCATGAATTCCACCACCAATTATAACAACTTTAGCTTTATTCGGTAAATTTGACATAAATTCTAATTATTAAGTATAATCCCTAACAAAAGCAAAAAACTTATTAAAGTTCTTTTTTAATATCTAAAAAGTATATATAAAAATCATACCTTAATTTTTGTCTTTTTTGCTTACATATAAAAATTATACTAATTTTATGAGCCATAAATATTATAAACCAGCAAAGTCCAGGTTGCAAAGAAGCGAACTAGCAGTGCCTGGATCTTCATCTAAAATGTTTGAAAATGCTTTAAATTCTAATGCAGATTATATTTTTTTAGATCTCGAAGACTCAGTTTCTCCAAAAGATAAAATTCCCGCACGTCAGAATATTATTAAAGCACTCAAAGAAATTAACTGGAAAGAAAAAGGAAAAACAATTTCCGTGAGAATTAATAGTTTAGATACTCATTATATGTATCGTGATCTAATAGAAATTGTAGAAGAGGCAGGAGATAAAATAGATACAATTTTAGTTCCAAAAACTGGGACTGGTAGTGATGTTTATATGATAGACTGTTTATTAACTCAAATCGAAAATAACAAAAATTTTAAGAAAAAAATTGGCTTAGAATGTTTAATTGAAACAGCCTTAGGAATGTCTAACATAAAAGAAATTGCAAAATCTAGCGATAGATTAGAAGCACTACATTTTGGTGTTGCAGATTACGCTGCTAGTTTAAGAGCTAGAACAATTGTCATAGGAGGATTAAATCCTGACTATCCAGGAGATCAATGGCATCATGGTTTATCTCAACTTGTTATGACCTGTAGAGCTTACGGACTAAGAGCTATTGATGGACCGTTTGGTGATTTTAATGATCAAAAGGGTTACATAGAGTCAGCAAAGCGTGCAGCATCAATTGGAATTGAGGGAAAGTGGGCAATACATCCTTCTCAAATTGATTTAGCTAATAAAGTTTTTTCACCTCCCGAAGCAGAAGTAAATAAGGCTAAAAGAATTTTAGAAGAGCTCGAAAAAGCTGCTCAACAAGGAAAGGGAGCAGCACAGCTTGACGGAAGAATGATAGATGCTGCTTCTGCAAGGATGGCAGAAAATGTTGTAAATATATATAAACTAATAAAAAATAAATAATATGGACATACATGAGTATCAGGCAAAAAAAATTCTTTTAGGTTTTGGTGTTTCAATTCCAAGAGGAGGAATTGTTTATAGTCCTGAGAATGCTGAAAATAAAGCAAGAGAACTTGGTGGCAATAAATGGGTTGTGAAAGCACAAGTGCACTCTGGTGCAAGAGGAAAAGCAGGTGGAATAATTATATGCAGCACACCTTTAGAAGTAGCACAAGCAACAGATAAATTGTTGGGAAAAAAACTAGTTACAAATCAGACAGGCCCAGAGGGAAAGATTATAAACAGAGTTTATATTGAGGAAGCAACAGATATTAAAAAAGAACTTTATTTAGGTTTAGTTTTTGATCGAAGCTCAGAGAGTATAATGGTTGTTGCTTCAACAGAAGGGGGAATGAGTGTAGAAGAAATTTCTAAAAAAAAACCGGAGACTATTATTAGATCAAAAATAGAAGTGGCAGTTGGAATGCAACAATTTCAAGCTAGAGAAATTGCTTTTGGTCTTGGAATTGATTCTAAATTAATTCCAAGAATGGCGGATACAATTATTGGATGTTACAGAGCATTCAGTGAATTAGATGCAACGATGGTAGAAGTAAATCCAATGGTTATTTCAAACCAAGATCAAATACTGGCTCTGGACTGTAAAATGAGTTTTGATAACAATGCTTTATTTAGAAGAAATCAGGTTTCAGAGTTAAGAGATAAAACTCAAGAAAATAATAGTGAGGTTTATGCATCAGACAGAGGTCTTAATTATGTAAGTTTAGATGGAAACATAGGAAATATAATTAATGGAGCAGGACTTGCAATGGCTTCTATGGATATGATCAAATTAGCGGGTGGCGAGCCAGCAAATTTCTTAGATGTAGGCGGTGGAGCTACACCTGAAAAAATAGTTAAAGCATTCAAATTAATTTCAATGGATGAAAAAGTTAAGGTTATCTTAGTTAATATCTTTGCAGGAATTAATAGATGCGATTGGGTAGCAGAGGGAATAGTTCAAGCTTTGGAAAAAATTGAAATAAAAGTACCTCTAATAATTCGTTTAGCAGGAACAAACGTTGAAAAAGGTAATCAAATTCTCAAAGATAGTAAAATTCAATATATAGAGGCTGAAACTTTAGAGGATGCAGCAAATAAAGCTGTAAAAGCTTTAGGTAAATAAGATGGCCGTTTTAATCGATAAAAAAACAAAAATTTTAATTCAGGGATTTACAGGGAAAATGGGAAGTTTTCATGCAGAGGAAATGATAAAATATGGATCAAATGTGGTAGGTGGAGTAACACCTGGCAAAGGAGGTATTAAACATTTAAATTTACCTGTTTTTAATACAGTAAAAGAGGCCGTTAATAAAACCGGAGCGACAGCTTCAATTTTATTTGTACCTCCAGCTTTTGCAGCTGATTCAGCTATGGAAGCTGCAGATGCAGGAATTAAAACTTGTGTCGCGATAGTTGATGGAATTCCATCTCACGACATGATTAAAATAAAGCGTTATATGAGAAGATATTCTAGAACTGACAAGATGACTTTGATTGGACCTAACTGTGCAGGCGTTATAAGCCCAGGTAAAGCAATGTTAGGAATTATGCCAGGACACATCTATAAAGAGGGAACCATAGGTATTATTGGAAGATCAGGAACTCTAGGATATGAGGCAGCTCAACAATTGAAAAATTTAAATATTGGTGTCTCAACAAGCGTTGGAATTGGTGGAGATCCAATAAATGGAAGTTCATTTAAAGACATATTAGAAAAATTTGAACAAGACAAAGAAACTGATGCTGTTTTGATGATTGGAGAAATAGGAGGACCACAAGAAGTTGCAGCTGGAAAATTTGCAAAAGAAAATATGAAAAAACCAGTCATAGCCTATATAGCCGGATTAACAGCTCCAAAGGGAAGAGTAATGGGTCATGCAGGAGCCATAGTATCTGCTTATGGAGAAAGCGCAGTTGAAAAAGTTGAACTTTTAAAAGAATGTGGGGTTACTATTTCAAAGAATCCATCTGTAATGGGAGAAACAGTAAAATCTGCTTTGAATGCAAAAAAATCATAAATATAAATTGGCTAATATAGAACTTTCAAAACTAGTAAGTTTATTAGGAAAAGTTTTAGGGTTTGTAGTAAAAGAACAAGAGGGCCAGCTACTCTATGATAAAATTGAAGAAATTAGATATTTATCTAAAGCTAGTCGAGGAGCAAAAAATAAAAAAAAAATTAAACTAAACGAAACAAAAAAATTTAGAAAATTAATTTCAAGAATTAATAAATTAACACCATCACAATCTTTAATAATCGCAAGATCTTTTAGCAAATTTTTAAATTTTTCCAATCTAGCAGAGTCACTTGACAATGTTCATAAAGTCGAAGAAGGAAAAATTCAACAAGCACGTGGAAATGATGAGTTCACATTATTAGAAGATGTTATAGACAAACTATTAAAGAAGAAAAAAACATCCAAAATTAAATTTTATAATCTTTCAAAAAACTTAAAAATTGAACTTGTATTAACAGCACATCCTACTGAAGTAAAAAGGAGAACTCTTATCCAAAAATATACTAAGGTCAATGATATTTTGGAAAAATTTAATAAATCAAGAATATTTAAAATAAAAAATATTGAAAAAGAAAATAAAACACTTGAAAAAAAACTTCATGAACAAATAACCTCTATTTGGAAAACTGATGAGTTAAAAAGATCTAAACCAACACCAGCTCAAGAAGCTAAATGGGGACTTGCGGTAATTGAAGACAGTTTATGGAATTCAGTGCCAAAAATTTGTTCAAGATTGAATGAGGCTGTGCAAAAGTATTCAGGAAAAAATTTACCAATTAATTATTCACCATTTAGATTTGGTTCTTGGATGGGAGGTGATAGAGATGGAAATCCAAATGTTAATCATAGAATTACTGAAGAGGTTATTTTACTTTCCAGGTGGGAAGCTGCAAATTTATATGAAAAAGAATTAACAAATATTATTCAAGACTTATCTATGCATGAATGTTCAAATGAAATAAAAAAAATAGCTGGCAAGAGTCAAGAACCTTATAGAGTATATTTAAGACCAGTTAGAAGTAAATTAAAAACAACTCAGAAAGAGATTGAACTATTTTTGCTTGAAGGTAAAAAATTGAATGAGAGACTATTAGTAAACTCTACTAATGAAATAATAAAACCTTTATTAACAGTATATTATTCTTTGTGTGAAGCTAAGTGTAAGGCACTAGCTGATGGCGCAGTATTGGATCTTATAAGAAGAGCTTATGCATTTGGATTAAACCTTGCTAAGCTAGATATTAGACAAGAAGCATCAAGACATTCAAAACTAGTAGGTAAAATTTATAACAGTAAATTTAAAAGAAATTACATAAATTTATCAGAAAAAGAAAAAATATCATTTTTGATCGAATCAATTAAGTCAAAAAAAAACAACATAAATAATAAAATAAAATTTAGTAAAGATGATAAAGAAACTTGGGAAACTTTTAAACTTTTAAAAAAAACACCAAAAGAATGTTTAGGAGCTTATGTTATTTCAATGGCTTCTTCCGCGTCAGACATTTTGTCAGTTATGTTTTTGCAGAAACAAGCTGGTATTAAAAAATATTTAAGAATAGTTCCTTTATTTGAAACACTTCAAGATTTAAATAATTCTGAAACCATAATGCAAAAAATCTATGAAATTAAATTTTATCTTAAAAAATTTAAAAATATACAAGAGATTATGATCGGATATTCAGATTCAAGCAAAGATGCTGGAAAATTTGCTGCATCTTGGGCACAATATCGATCACAGGAAAATCTTCAAAATCTTTCTAATAAATATAAAGTTAAATTAACATTATTTCATGGCAGAGGAGGTTCTGTTGGAAGAGGTGGAGGTCCAATATATCATGCTTTGTTATCGCAGCCTCCAGGAACAGTTAATGGCAGAACAAGAGTGACCGAGCAAGGTGAAATAATACAACAAAAGTATGCTACCGAGTCTCTTGCTGAATATACGCTGGGAACTTACCTTGGTTCAGTTTTGGAGGCTACATTATCACCTCCTCCTAAACCAAAAAATGATTGGAGATACTTGATGGAGCGTATGAGTGAAGTTTCAAAAACTGCATATAGAAAAAATTTAAATGATAAAGATTTTTTAAATTATTATCACAAGGTTACACCTCAAAAAAAATTAGAATTTTTATTTATTGGTTCTAGACCTTCTAAGAGAAACACATCTAAAGATATTGAGGGATTAAGGGCAATACCCTGGGTTTTTGCATGGACGCAAATTAGATTTTTGATACCCGCATGGCTTGGAACCTACGAGGCAATAAATTATGCAATAAAAAACAAAAAATCAAATTTACTTAAACAAATGATTCTAAAATGGCCGTTTTTCTACTCAAAAATGGATATGTTAGATTGGGTATTGGTTAAGACAAATCAAAGAATAATAAAATTTTATGAAGAATGTTTAGGAGATGTAGATTCAAAAAAAACTGGAGAAAAATTAAGGCAAGATTTATCAAAATTATTAGTTTTAAACAAATCTTTAATTCCCAAAGATATTTTAGAGCAAAGAAAGGATTATAGAGACAGAGTAAGATTAAGAAATACCTACGCTGAAGTATTGAATATATTGCAAGCTGATATTTTAAAAAAACTTTCGAATAAAAAAATAAAAAAGAAACAAAAAAAAATTTTAGATGATGCCTTGCTTATAACTATAGCTGGAATTGCAGCTGCAATGAAAAACGTCGGTTAAATAGATATTTCTCTAAGTTTTTTCAAGTAATCTTCAAATTCCTCAACAAAGCTATCAGTAGGTTTAATATTTTTTTTTCTTTGATCTTTCGAAGTTTTTTCTAGAAAAAAAAACCCTTTTTCACAAGCTTCATTAATTATTAATGCAGATTTTGGTCTTGAGGTTTTAAAAAGTTTTGTCTTAAGTTCTTCAACCGTAATCGGAACATTTTGTTTATAATAAGCCATTATTAAAAGCATCATATGATAATGAGAAGGCGATTTTCTAAAAAAATAATTACTAGAAGTGTGAGATTGTTTCATTTGTTCCTCCCAAAAATCCAACAAAGCTCTTGTACTTTTCATTATGATCTTACTCTTGTTTTTTTTGGATCAAAATGTGGAAAAGGAACTATTTTTGCAGGAATTCTCTTTTGATGACCATCAATTTTGCCTACTTCGACCTCCGTACCAACTTCAGAATATTTATTATCAATTCTACATAGCGCAATATTCTTATTTAAAGTTGGAGACAAACAACCACTTGTAACAATACCGACTTGCGATCTATCTATATGTACACAGTCTCCATTATTTGCTTTTTCCTTACCTACTAGTTCTAGCCCAACTAATTTTTTTTGTGGGTTTTCTTTTCTTTTGATTAAACTTTCTCTTCCAATAAAATCCTCTGATTTAGTTTTTAATGGAACAGTAAACCCAACTCCAGCTTCAAATGGATCAACTTGGCCATCGAATTCATTACCAAATAAAATTAGCCCTGCTTCTATTCTTAAAAGATCTAACGCACCAAACCCAGCAGGAACTAAACCCTCGTTCTTACCTTGCTCCATTACCACATCCCAAACTTTTGGAGCATCATTAGGGTGGCACCAAATCTCATAGCCTAATTCACCTGTAAAACCGGTTCTTGATACTATCAATGGTATACCGCTTAATTCTTTTACTCTACAAATTGTAAACCTAAACCATTTTAGCTCAGAAATTGTAGGTTGAGTAGGTGGTGTAAATATAAATTTTTCTAATATTTTTCTACTATTAGGACCTTGTAAGGAAATATTGCTTATTTGATCTGTCGAATTTTTAACCAACACATTATATTTTTTTTTCTTAGCCTGTTTTTTTAACCATTCTCCAGCATATTCATCACCGCAGATCCACCTAAATCCATGATCGCTCATTTTTAAAAGCGTTCCATCATCAAACATTGAGCCATTTTCGTAACACATTGATGAATAAACAATTTGTCCAACTGAAAGTTTTTTTACATTTCTTGTTAGTGTATAATTCATTAAGTCTTCAGCATCTGGACCAATTATTTCAAATTTTCTTAGTGAAGACAGATCAATAATAACTGCTTTTTCTCTACAAGCTGTATACTCATTAATTAGACCATGCTTTGTATAATCATTTGGTAACCAATATCCTCGAGCGTCAATGAAATTTCTAGTAAGTTTTGAGGTTCTAATGTGAAAACCAGAGTTTCTGGTAAGCTTTGGTTCTGAGTCAGTTTTCATTCTAAAAGCAAATGATTTAGTAAATTCTTTTTTTTTATCATATGTTCTAACAAAAATATTAGTAGGATTCCATGAATTACATGGGTCTATATCACTAGGGCATGCAGAGGTTCCACAGGTTAGGTCTTTTAAAGCTCTCATAATTACATAATCCCCAGGTCTAGCAAAGGATTCATCGGAAAGAAGTGAGTTATGTCCACCCGAAGAAGTATTAAAGAAAAGATTAATTGCATGCCAACCTTTCTTGCGTTTAACACCAAACTTTTCCATTGTTTCGCTTAAATTATCAGAACAATTTGGGTGTCCAAAATAACCAGCATCCTCATAATATTTTGACGTACATGCTAAATTAAAAGTATCATGTCTTCCAACTGTATCTCTAATTACCTCAACTAAAGGTTCATGATCAGTATCATAAAATTTTGAGTACAATCCTGGCCCTGGAAAGGTATTTCCCATGAATGTTCTTGTTGTCTGCCAATCAAGACCTTTCTCAATATTTTTATCAAGCTTTGCAGTATCAAAAGCTACAAAATCTGAACATTGTCTTCCTGTTGGGCAAATAATTTGTATATAATCTCCTTCTTTGACTTGAAAAGAAATAGCTGTTTTTTTCTCAATATTAGTTTCATTTATAGGATCAAACATGGGCTCAGGAATTACTGAGTGTTCTTTATCGTTAATTATGTTTGCTCTTTTTATAAATACTGTTAATTCAGTTGGTGGGTTTTGTTCATGAACTAACATTTTTGGCCCAGGTGCAGCAAAAATACAGTAACATTTATCTTTTGATTTTAACTTTGTCTTCTCTCCCCAAGGCGTATCCTTATCAAACAAAACCGAGGTTTTCGATTTTTCTATTTCTAAGTTTCTCTTTTTTAGTTGGTATGCTGCAGTTTTTGAACTTTCATCTGATTTTGAGAGAATTTTTTTAATTTCAGAACTATTTTTATTTTCTTTTAAACTTAAAATTCCAAGTTCTGACTTTCCATCCTTGTTAAATGCAGCGATTTCACAAATTTGATTACCTTCATTATTTATAATTTCAATTTCATCTTCGGGAAATATTTGGACTCCAGTTAATCCACCGCCGTTAACAATATATCTTTCAACCCCAGGTGGTAAAATATTTAAACCAGGTTCTTTTATAATTAGATTACTCATCAACAATTCATTAATTGAATACATAATACATAAATATATTCTAGTTGACTATAAATTTACTTAGGCACATAATTAAGCAACTTAATATTAAGGAAAGGGGAAAAGATGCGAAAAATAGTATCTATATTATCTGCTTTAATTATTTCACTTGTTTCTTTTACAGGAATAGCTAATTCAGCAGATAGCAAAAAGCCCATTGTAATTCCAACACACAACTGGTCAAGCCAGATTGTGATGGCTTATGTTATTGGTGGAATTATGGAAAGCATGGGTAATAATGTTAAATATGTAAACGCTGACTCTCAAGCAGTATATGAATCAATTAGAATTGGTGATGTAACAATATCACATGAAGTTTGGGAATCTGCTTTCGGTAAATCATTCACAACAGCTTTAGACAAAGGTGGTTTACTTGACTGGGGAGATCATGAAGCAAGAACTCTTGAGGATATGGGATATCCAAATTGGGTTGCTGAAAAAGGATTATGCCCAGGTCTACCAGACTGGACAGCATTAAAAAATCCAGACTGTGCTAAAAACTTTACAACACCTGACTCTCCTGATGGAAAAGGAAGAATGTTAGAAGGTCCACAAACTTGGCACGGTGATTTAATTCCTCAAAGAGTAGACGCTTTAGGATTAGGAAATCTTTGGTGGGTTAAATTTGCTGGAAGTGCTGATGCGCTTTGGGCAGAGTTAGCAGCTGCTGAAAAAGAGGGAAGAGGAACAATCATTTTTAACTGGACACCTAATTTTACAGATGGTGCGGGTTTTACATTTATCGATTTTCCTCCATACACAGCTGGTTGTAGACCAGAAGATGGTGGAGATGGAAAATGTGGATCGCCAGATGGTTATTTGAAAAAAGCGGTTAATGCTGATTTTCCAAAAACACATCCAAAAGCAGCAGCGATGTTCAAAAAACTTTCTTTCTCAACAAGTCAAATTGGTGCAATGGCAGCTTTAGTTGACATAGACAAAATGACTCATGAGGATGCAGCAAAAGCATGGCTGAAAAAGAACAAGAAAGTTTGGCAAGCTTTTACTAAATAAGGTAATAAGTATCTAAATTTTAAAATCTCTCCCAACCTTGTTGGGGGAGATTTTTTTTCAACATCAATTAAATGATTAAATATTTTTTAAGTATTTTGTTTAGTTTATTATTTTTTAATCAATCTCTAGCAAAAGATATTAATATAAATGAAAATATTGATCTTGAGTTTGAGTGTGAGTTAAAAAAAAAAATAATTAAAAATTCAAAATACAATTATCAAACTTTTTTAGCTAAAGATTTGAACGAGAAAGGGCTAGATAAATTTATAATTCAATCAAAAAAACCAGATTTACTTTATATAAAAGGATTAACTCTGTTTCTTTCCAATTCAGCTAATCTAAATGTTAAGATTGTAAATCAAGATGTAGTTTTATTTAAATCAATTGATCAAGAAAATAATTATTCAGAGTCGGGCGTCATCACTATGAAAACAGGAGAATTAATTCATGAAATTACAAAAAATATTAAAAGTAAAAGTTCAGAAAAATATATTTCAATTTATTCATGTATTAAATATGACGAAAAAGTCTGATTTTTTTTTGTTTAATTTTGTGTAAAATATAAATATGAAAAAATATCTACTCAGCATAATTTTAGGTTTACTAATTACATCAGTTGTTTTAGCTCGAAGCACTGGATGCAAAGAGGGAAATTGTGAAAATGGATTTGGCAAATGGGTTTATACAGATAAAACCACTTATGAAGGAGAATGGGTAGGAACAAAAAAAAATGGTCAAGGAGTTGAGACTTGGCCCAATGGTTATATTTATAAAGGCGAATTTAAAAATAGTGAGTGGAGTGGAATAGGCATTTTAACTTTTCCTGATGGCTCAACCTATGAAGGTGAATGGGCCAAAGGTTTCATGAATGGAAAGGGAACTTTTACTTGGACCGATGGAAGGCAAAAATCAGGCACATGGATAAACGGAAAATTGCAGGACTAAATGTCAAAAGAAAATTATTTAAATAAAATTAAGGATTTACCAGAAGTAACAAAACAGTTTGTTGGTTTAGTAATTATAGTTCTTATTATAATTTCCTCTTTTTTTGCTTTAAACGTTAAGTTTGGTGAAGGAGATGAATTAGTAAAGAAAATGAAATTGGAGGAGGAAAGAATTGTTCAAGAAAGAAAATTAAATGAATTAATATCTAAGCTTCCCTCAGGAATATTAGTAACTTTCGATGGCACTGATCATCATAAGTTAACAGATGAAATATATGAGAAAGTCTGCAAAGCAACAAAACTAATTCCTCAACGTGCAATTATGGGAGCAAATTTTCTAAATTTTAGAGCTCATGAAATTTATACAATCAATGGTAATAAAATTGATGAAACATTTGTCAAGTGGGATGAAGAAAAAAACAAGTGTTTTGCTGGCTTTACAGTTAGTGGAGACAATGTTGGAGTAAATGAGTCAATAACTGTAAGTGGTGAAGCTTTAAGTTTTTTAAGCACAGGTATTGATACTAGAGTTTATTTTATTAAAAACTTTTAAGGAGGAAAATCATTAATATTATGGATTTAATTTTATCTTAATTTCATATAACTTAATTAATAATTTATGTCCAAGCCAGTAATCAAATGTGAAAATGTTTATAAAATTTTTGGAGCAAATGCTCAAAAAATGCTACGAGAGTCAAATGGCAATGTTGATGCTAAAACTTTTCAAGAAAATGGTTGTATTGTTGGCGTTAACAATGCTTCATTTGAAGTTTCAAAAGGTGAAATGTTGGTTGTGATGGGTTTATCTGGCTCAGGTAAATCAACACTATTACGATGTATTTCTAGATTAACAGATGCAACAGGTGGAAAAATTTTTATAGAAGGTCAGGATTTACTTCAACTAAATAATAAAGAGCTCATTGATCTTAGAAGAAATAAAATGGGAATGGTTTTTCAAAGCTTTGCATTACTTCCACATAAAACCGTTGTTGAAAATATAGCTTTTCCACTTCAAATAAAGGGAAACAAAACTAAAGAAAGCATAAGCAAAGCAATGGATATGGTAAAATTAGTTGGGCTTGATGGGAGGGAAAATTATTTTCCTAGAGAACTCTCAGGAGGACAACAACAAAGAGTAGGAATTGCAAGATCATTAGCCGTAGAACCGGATATATGGTTTTTGGATGAACCTTTTTCTGCCTTAGATCCATTAATTAGAAAAGAAATGCAAGATGAGTTCCTAAGACTTCAAGATAAGTTACAAAAAACAATTATGTTTATTACACATGATTTCGATGAAGCTTTAAAACTTGCTGACCGTATAGCGATTATGAAAGATGGAATAATTGAACAGCTAGATACACCTGCAAATATTGTTTTAAATCCAGCAACTGAATATGTAAGAAAATTTACAGAAGAAGTACCAAGAGAAAAAGTTCTATTAATAGAAGATGTTATGGATAAATCTAAAGATAATTTAGGTGATTTAAAAGTTTTAAAAGATGAAATTATCGAGAATGTTGCTGAAAAAATTCTTACACAAGAAAAAACAGTAGCTGTTATTGATAATAACGATAAAATTGTAGGTTCAATTAACCCAACTAAAATAATCAATACAGTTTTTGGAGGGAGAAAAAATAATAATTAGATTATGGAATTGATAAAAAAATACCCAAAGACATTTCAATGGTTATTCTTATTAATTGTATTTTTTAGCTTATGTTTCGCAATCGATGTTCCTGAGACATATAAATTTATTAGAGGACAAGCAGAATTTGTTAAGGATCCTAATCAAAGTAGCTATATATTTTTAGGTAAAGAAGTAAGATATTATGCTTTTGATGTCTTTTGGAGATTGCCTCCATTACTTGGATGGTTGCCTATTTGGATAAATGATTCATTATTTTTTTTAATGAATGAATGGATGCCGATAGAAGTTTGGAATGAAGATACTCAAGAATTTAAAAGTCGTCCAATAGTTTTACAAATAAGCAGAAATTTGACTGCCTTCATGACTTTTTTAATTGAATTAATAAGAGAGATTTTATTAGGAGGTCTAGAAACTATAGTAGCATTTACTAGCTGGGATTGGATAGACAAAAATCCTTGGGCCAAACTACCAGGGTTACCCTGGACTATTGTTGCAGCAGGCGCAGCAATTCTTTCTTATAAGCTAAGTGGTAAAGGTTTGGCATTGTTTGCAGGTTTGACTATGGTTTATATTTCTGTATTTGGTCAATGGAAACCTTCTATGCAAACTCTTTCATTTATATTAGTAGCAGCACCTTTATCATTTATTTTTGGCTTAGGTTTAGGGATAGCTGCATTCAAAAGTAAACGTGTTGAGAAAGCTTTATATCCAATATTATTAGTAATGCAGACAATGCCACAATACGCGGTCTTAGTTCCTGCGCTTGTACTTTTTGGGGTTGGCGACCATGCTGCAGTAATAATAACTATGGTTGTGGCTGTACCACCAATGATATTATTAACTATATTAGGTTTAAGAGCAATACCCCCAGAAGTTATTGAGGCTGGAAGAATGAGTGGATGTAATAATTGGCAACTAATGCTCAAAGTATTAATTCCTACTGCAAGAAGAGATATATTGATCGGTGTAAACCAGGTCATTATGGTGTGTTTTTCTATGGCAGTTATTTCAGCTTTTATTGGCGCAAAAGGTTTGGGATTTAATTTATTACTAGCATTAAACCAGTTAAATATTGGATTAGCATTAGAAGCCGGCTTATGTATTAGCTTAATCGCAATTTTATTAGACAAGATGTCTCTAGCCTGGGCAAATAAACAGACAGATTATTTTGGTAATCTGTCATTTTTACAAAGAAACAAAAATATTTTATTTTTTGCTGCAACAGTAGTTGTTGGAATTATACTTGCTTATGTTGGAACTTTTTTATTTAAAGGAACTTTCAATTATTTATTCGAAATTCCACATAATAAAGGAATATCAACTGCCGATTTTTGGAATAAAGGTGTTGATTGGATTTTTGATACTTTCTTTATATACATAAAAGCGTTTAATACATGGTTAATTCAAGATGTGCTTCAACCAATGAGAGCCTTGTATTTGAGGATGCCAGCTGTAGCTACAATAGTTTTAGTTGTTGGTGCGGGATACTTAATTGGTGGAATTCGTTCAGCTTTAGTTGTGTGTGGATTAACATTATTTATTGCTTTAAGTCCATGGTGGGATAGGGCTCTAGTCACAACATATATGGCAACTTTTGGAGTTATTGTGTCTTGCTTTATTGGGTTTACAGTTGGAACTTTATGTTTTCAAAACAAGCATAGTGCAAGTTTTATGTTAGGAGTTTGTGATATTTTTCAAACTTTCCCTTCTTTTGTTTACTTAATTCCTGTAATGATGCTTTTTGGTATTACTGACACATCAGTATTAATAGCAGTTATAGTTTATGCAACAATACCCGCAACAAGATATACAATCGAAGGACTTAGAAGTGTTCCAATTGGTTTACATGATGCAGCAACAATGTCAGGTGTAAATAAATTTCAAAGATTAACTAAAATAGAATTTCCTTTAGCATTTCCACATATGATGCTTGGTTTAAATCAAACAATTGTATTTGCTTTATTTATGGTAATTATTGGAGCGTTCATAGGAACAGAAGATTTGGGACAATATATTTTAAAAGCATTATCAGATAAAAAAGGTGCAGGTATAGGATTAACGCTTGGTATTTGTGTAGCTTTTATAGGTTTGATATTTGATAATTTAATAAGAACTTGGGTAGATAAAAGAAAAAAACATCTTGGGATAGATTAAAAATGAAAAAAATATTAGTCATTGGTGGTGGAGCAATGGGCTCAGCATTTACAATTCCTTGCTTAGAAAATAGAAATAAAGTTACTATTACAGAGCCTTATAGTAAAAATTTTATTAAAGATTTATCATCAAAAAGTAAATTTCATTCAAGTTTAAAAATTAAACTTCCGAAAAGTTTAAAATTTAAAAAATTCTCTACTGACTTGTTGAAAGAAAAATTTGATTTAATTGTAATTGCTCTAAGCCTTTCAGGTATTGATTTTATTAGTAAAAACCTAAAAAAATTAAAATTAAAAAATCCAATATTGGTACTTACAAAGGGATTAAAGTATGAAAAAAAAAATAATAAAATTTTGACAATTTCTGAACAATTAAAAAAGAATTATAATGGAATGAATATTTCAGTTTTAAAAGGTCCTTGTTTGGCTAAGGAATTGTCTAGAAAAAATCACACTAGTGTAATTATAGCTAACAAAAATGTAAAAATAGCTAAACAAATAGGCAAGATGATTTCAACAAAATACTATGTTGTAAAATTTTCTAATGATATCATTGGTGTAGAAATATGTTCTGCAATAAAAAATATATATGCTATGATAATTGGAGCGGGACAGAGTTTAAATACTTCATCAAGTCTATTTCAAAAATCAATAATTGAAATGAAATATTTAACTAGATATTTTAAAGGCAAAGAAGAAACAACTCTAGGTCTTGCAGGGGTAGGCGATTTATATGTTAGTGCGATAGGCGGAAGAAATAGTAAAATGGGAAATTTTTTAGGAAAAGGATTTACATTTAAAAAAGCAAAAAAAAAATTTATGCCAAAAGATACAGTTGAAGGAGAACAACTTGCAAGAGAGATAGCGCCGTATATATTGAAAAAAATAAATAAAAAAAAAATACCTCTGATGACTAATTTATTAAAAACTGTCTTAGATAATAAAAAATTAAATATAAAACTGTAAATAAAAATTATTTTTTTGATTGATCTAAAAAAGCTTTTAAAGAATCATCCATTGCTACTGCCCATGGGGTGTGATGAATGGGTGCAACTGATCCAGTAACAGGTGAAGAAAAAGACTTATTTCTGTATGTCATAATATCTTCTACTTTATGATGCTCCCATTCTTTAAAATGCTTTCTAATTAATTCAAAATCAATTTTTGGATAATCAGATAACTCGTGTAGTTCCTTGGTATATTCAGTTTGAAAATCTATCATTTGATCTGGGTTTTCTAATTTTTCTTCCATAGAAACCCATTTATTAATATCTTTTTCTATTTCTGAATTATTTGGGATTTTAATTTTACCCATTATTACATCTCTTGCATACCAAGCCTGGCAGTCAAACATATTAAATGTATGAAATTGGTCTTGCATTCCTAAATAAAGTAGTTTGTGATTATTTTGCCAAATAACTCCTTTGTATAGTTTTGGTGGATACAATCTATTTCTAGTTTTTAATTTAAGGTCTTCAGCTAAAAAAGGGAAATGATGAAGATAGCCACAACATAAAATTATTGCATCAGCCTCTTGCTTATTACCATCTTTAAAGATTGCTTTGTTTCCATCTAGTCTGTCTAAATAATGAACCTCTTTTACTCCACTAGGCCATTTAAACCCCATTGGGTTGTTTCTATATCCTATTGTTACACTTTTAGCCCCATACTTATGACATTGAAGGGCAACATCCTCAGCTGAATAACTACTTCCTAAAACAACAACATTTTTACCTCTGAATTCTTCAGCGTCTCTAAAATCATGGGAATGTAAAATCCTACCAGGGAAAGATTTCATTCCTGGATATTCAGGAATAAAAGGAACAGAAAAATGTCCTGTAGAAACAACTACATAATCAAAAATATCTTTTGAAAATTTATCATTTTTTTTGTCTATAGAAGTGACTTTAAAATTATTTCCATCAAAAATTACACTAGAAACATTAGTATTAAATTTTATTTTATTTTTTAAGTTACCTTTATTTACTCTACCAATAATATAATCATACAAAACTTCTCTTGGTGGAAAAGATGGAATGGGTTTTCCAAAATGTTCATCAAATGGATAGTCTGCAAATTCTAAACACTCTTTGGGACCATTTGACCACAGATATCTATACATACTGTTAGGAATAGGATCGCCATATTCATCAGAGCCAGTTCTCCAGCTATAATTCCATAGCCCTCCCCAATTTTCCTGTTTTTCAAAACAAACTATTTCAGGTATTTTTTCACCTTTCTTCTCTGCTTGTTCGAAAGCTCTTAACATTGATAGACCGCATGGTCCTGTTCCAATAATTGCTATTTTAGTCATTGAGTTTTCCCCATTTAAAAACAATTTTATAAATGTATTTTACTAACAAAAAAGCAAAAATTACAATAATATTTTATTATGAAAACTAATTGGAATTACCCCACTTCTTTATGGGTAGGAGAAGATAGAATTAAAGACCTATCAGAGGCTTGTGAAAATTTGAAAATTTCAACCCCATTATTTGTAACTGATAAAGATCTTATAAATCTTGAAATGACCAAAAATATTATCTTTGAGGTTAAAAAAAAATTAAGCACTTTAGCTATTTTTTCTAATTTTTCAGGAAACCCTATTGGAGAAAATGTAGAAGAAGGAGTTTTAGAATTTAAAAAAAATAAGTGTGATGGAGTTATAGCCTTTGGAGGTGGAAGTGGCTTGGATGTTGGTAAAGCTATAGCTTTTATGTCAGGACAGTCTAGACCTATATGGGATTTCGAGGACATAGAAGATTACTGGAAAAGAGCAAATGAAAAAGATATTGCTCCAATCATTGCTATTCCTACAACTGCTGGAACTGGATCTGAAACTGGAAGAGCTTCAGCAATAATAAATAAAGCAACTGGAATTAAAAAAATAATCTTCCATCCAAAATTTTTACCCTCTATAGTTATTTTAGATCCAGTTTTAACAACTGAACTATCCCCAAGATTAACTGCTGCTACAGGAATGGATGCCCTTGCTCATAATTTAGAGGCTTTTTGTGCACCTGGATTTCATCCTATGGCAGACGGCATATCAATTGAGGGAATGAAATTAATAAAAAAATCTCTTTTAAATGCTGTAAAAAATGGAAAAGACTTGAGTGCTAGATCAGACTTATTAGCTGCAGCCAGCATGGGATCTACTGCTTTTCAAAAAGGTCTTGGTGCAATTCATTCTTTAAGCCATCCAATTAACGCACAATTTAATATTCATCATGGATTATCTAATGCGATATTTATGCCATACGTTTTGAGTTTTAATAAAAAAATAATTGAAAATAAAATTGTTTCTATTTGTGACTATCTAGGTTTAGATAAAAGCTTTGAAAGTTTTTTCAAATGGATTTTAGAGTTAAGAAAAGAACTTAATATACCACATAAACTTTCTGATGTTATTGATGTTAGTGAAATTGACTTGGACAAATTGTCTGAAATGGCTTTTAATGATCCATCTACAAACGGAAATCCTGTAAAATTGAAAAAGAATGATTTGAAAAAAATGTATAAACATAGTTTAACTGGTGAGCTGTTTTGATAAAAAAAATTTTAATTGTAGAGGGAAATTTGAGAGAGGAAAATCAGAGTTTTACCGAAGGTGGAATTAAAACTCACACAGAAAGTTTAAGAGATAGTTTAGATTATTTTACAAAAAACTTAGAAATTGACGTTGTGAATCCCTCGTCTGATAAAAATATATCTAATAAAGTTAAAGATCTAAAAAAATATGATGGATTAATATGGGGAGGAAGCAGTCTGAATATCTATAATAATACAATTGAAATAAGAAGACAGATTGAATTTATGAGAGAATGTCAAAAGAAAATAAAGAAAATTTTAGCTATTTGTTGGGGAATGCAAGTAGCTGTAACTGTGGCAGGTGGAGAAGTTAAAAAATGTTTAAAAGGTGCTCACAGAGGAATTGCATATAATATTGAGGTTAATAGTATTGGCTTAAGACACAAGATTTATCAAAATAAAAAAAGAAAATTTAATACTCCTGCATTCAATTTTGATGAAGTAGTCACTTTACCTTCAAAATCAGTTTTACTTTCATCAAATCCATTAAATAAAGTAATGGGTTTAAATTTTAAAATAGGGGCAAGCGATGTTTGGGGTATTCAATATCATCCAGAGATTACTTATAGTAAAATGATTAGTTTAATTCATTTTCGAAGGGAGCGTTTACTTAATAAAAAAGCGTTTAAAAATGATCAAGAAATTAATGAACACATAAGAATTATAGAAGAGGAAAAAAATAAATCTGATAAAGATTCTAGAATGTCAGAACTTAAAAATTGGTTAGAATTTTTAAATGAAAATTAGATCAAAAGAGGATGTAATTGAGTATTTCAAAAGTGGATGTAAAAAAAATTTATCCATAGGCGTTGAAAATGAAAAATTTTTATTTGATAGTAAATCAGGCTCTCGAGCAAATTTTACACAAATTTCCAAAGTTTTAGAATATTTAAAAAAATTTGATTGGAAAGAAATTAAAGAAGATCAAAACTTAATTGGATTAAAAAAAGACGGTCAATCAATTACATTAGAACCTGGTAATCAAATAGAGCTATCTGGCGGTTTGTGTACAAATATTCATGAGGTATGTTCAGAATCATATGAATTTCAAAAACAATTAGATGAAGCTTGTAAAAATTTAGAACTTAAAACACTTTCGATAGGATATGATCCCTTAACTGAATTAAGTGATGTCCCAAACAATCCAAAAAAAAGATACAAGATTATGACCGAGGAGATGCCAAAAAATGGAAAACTTAGTCTTGATATGATGTATCATACATGTGGTACACAAATAAATTTAGATTATAAATCTGAAGAGGATTTTAGAAGAAAATTTAAAGTTATTTCTTTTTTAACTCCCATCACAATAGCTCTATTTTCTAATTCAGCATTAAAGAAAGGCAATCCGTCTGGCTATTTGTCATACAGATCAAAGATTTGGCAAAGTACCTCAAGAGGTGGTTTGCCTGATATTTTTTTAGAGGATATGAATTTTGAAAAGTATGCAGATTTTTTTCTAAATTTCCCTCTACTTTTTTTATTCGATAATAATGAGTACAAAAATTCAAATGGGAAAACATTTAATTTCTTGATCGAAAATGAAATAGCTAATAAAGAAAATCTCGAATTACATTTGTCAACTATTTTCACTGAGGTGAGATTAAAAAAATATATTGAATTAAGATCGTTGGATGCATGTGAATGGGACTGTCATTGTGGAGGTCCTGCATTTTTTACTGGATTAATATATGGTGGTTTAGAAGAAACTTACGAAATTATAAAAAACTGGAAAAAAGATGAAATTAAAAATGCCTATGCCACTTCTTGCAAAAAGGGATTAAGAACTGAAATAAATGGGCAAGATATACTTTTTTGGTCAAAAGAGTTATTGAAAGTCTCAACGAATGGGTTGAAGAAAAGATCCTTTTTAAACAAAAAAAATAATAATGAAAAAATTTATTTGAAAAATATTGAAAAAATTTTAGCAAGTAATCTTACAAAAGCAGAGGAGGAACTAAATAAATTAACAAAATGAAAAAAATTATAGCAATACAATCAAATAGTCTTAAAGAAATAAATGTAAAAACTGATACAACTTTATTGTTGGCGCTAGAAGCACAAAAACGAGGATATAAAATTATTTGGTATGAAACAAAAGATTTAAATTTAATTAAATCAAAAATTATTATTTATGGAAAAGTTGTTAAATTTTTTCGAAATAGACGAAACTTTTACAAAATTATTAGAAATGTTAAGTTTAATTTAAATAATGCTAATTTTATATTAATCAGACAAAATCCACCATTTAATGAAGACTATATAAATTCAACGTATTATTTAGATTACTTAAACTCTAAAAAGGTTATAAACAATCCTACATCTGTAAGAAATGTGTCTGAAAAGTTTTTCTCTTCAAAGTTTTTTAAATTTATGCCTGAAACAATCTTCACAAAAAATTTTAATGAGATAAAAATTTTTTTAAAAAAAAACAAAAAAATTGTAATTAAACCAATTAATGGCTATGCTGGAAAAAACATCTTATTTTTAAGTAATAAATTAAATAAAAAAAATATTGAGAAATATCTAAAAAACTTTAATCATGTTATGGTTCAAAAATATCTTCCTAAAGTTCAAGATGGCGACAAAAGAATATTTATAATAAATGGCAATGTAAAGGGCGCAATAAGAAGATTGCCTAAAAAGGGTTCAATATTGTCAAATATTTCTCAAGGTGGAGTGGCATATAAAACTACATTGAATCCACGAGAGCTAAAGATTTCTAAAATAGTTGCAAAAGAATTGAAAAAAAATAATATTTTTTTTGCAGGTATAGATTTAGTTGGTGGATTTTTAATTGGAGATATCAACGTGACATCTCCCACTGGTTTACCTCAATATATGAATTTAACTGGTAGAAACTTGACGGTCGATTTTTGGGATGAGCTAGAAAAATTAAAATAAACCTTCTACTTCACCATTTTTGTTTACTTTTATGTTTTCAGCTGCTGGTCTTTCAGGAAGACCGGGCATAGTCATTATTTCTCCACATATGACCACAATAAACTCAGCGCCAGAGGAAAGACTTACTTCCCTTAAAGGAAGAACATGACCAATAGGCGCACCTTTTAAACTAGGATCTGTAGAAAAGCTATATTGAGTTTTAGCAACACAAATTGGGAGCTTACCGTATCCATTTTTTTCAAAATTTTTTAATTGATTACGAATTTTTGTATCTGCCACAACTTCGCTTGCATGGTAGATTTCTTGGGCAATTTTCTCAATTTTTTTAAATAAGGGAAGTTTATCTTCGTATAAAAATTTGAAAGTATTTTTATTTTTTTTGCAAATCTTCACCACAGTATTAGCAAGATCTTTGGTACCATTTCCCCCATCCGACCAGTGAGTGCATAGTGATATATCAACGCCAAAATTTTTACAAAAATCGATAAGAAAGTTTACCTCTTTATTTGAATCTGAGGCAAAATGATTCAACGCAACTGCAACTGGAAGTCCAAACTTTCTTGTATTATTAATATGTCTTTCTAAATTAGCTAATCCTTTTTTTAAAGCGTCTAAATTCTCTTTTTTTAATTCATCTTTTTTTACACCGCCATGCATTTTAAGTGCTCGTATAGTTGCAACTATTACAACGCAATCGGGTTTAAGACCAGATTTTCTACATTTAATATCTATAAATTTTTCAGCACCAAGATCTGCACCAAAACCAGCTTCTGTGATTACATAATCTGCTAATTTTAAGGCTGTCTTTGTTGCTATAACTGAATTACATCCATGAGCTATATTTGCGAAAGGTCCTCCATGAATAATTGCAGGATTATTTTCTAAAGTTTGAGTTACATTTGGTCGTATTGCATCTTTTAAAAGAACAGTCATTGGACCTTCTGCTTTAAGATTTTTTGCATAAATAGGTTTTTTATCTCTTGTATATCCAATAGTTATATTGCCAATTCTTTTTTCTAAATCTTCCAAATCTTTTGATAAACAGAAGATTGCCATAATTTCAGAAGCTACAGATATATCAAAACCATCTTGTCTAGGATATCCATTTGCAATACCACCAAGATCAACAACAATAGATCTTAAAGATCTATCATTCATGTCTATAGCCCTTTTCCATACTATTCTTCTTATATCTATATTTAATTTATTACCCCAATAAATATGATTATCTATTAAAGCAGATAGCAAATTATGCGCTGAAGTAATTGCATGAAAATCTCCAGTAAAATGTAAATTAATTTGCTCCATTGGAACCACTTGAGCATAACCGCCTCCAGCCGCACCCCCTTTCATTCCAAATGATGGTCCTAAACTAGGTTCTCTTAAACACACTATTGATTTTTTACCAATTTTATTTAAGCCATCGCAAAGTCCAACTGATGTTGTTGTTTTTCCTTCACCAGCAGGGGTTGGGGTGATAGCGGTTACTAAAATCAGTTTGCCATTTTTTTTAACTTTTAATTTTTCTAAATAATCCGATTTTATTTTTGCCATATACCTACCAATTGGGCTGTAAGCTTCTTGTTTATCTGGGACATTTATGCCATCAAGAATTTTCTGAATGGGTTTCATTTTTGCCGCTCTTGCAATTTCAATATCTGTTTTAACTTTTCTCATAAATAGTGGCCTTTTATAGCCTTCAAAACCATTTGAAGCTGGATTAGTATCTCTTTTTTAGGATTTTTTAAAGTTCTAAAAAATATATATAAAAAAAATAAAGAACTATTTATACTTATTACTATAAAATTTTATTATGCAAAAATACTCTGTGTTTAGTTTGTTTAAAAACGCCTTAAAAGGTCATAAAGACTGGCAAGTTGCCTGGAAGGATCCAAATCCTAAAGAAGAATACGATACTGTTATAATTGGTGGAGGTGGCCATGGTCTAGCTACAGCATATTATTTAGCAAAAGAGCATAACATAACCAATGTAGCCATTATTGAAAAAGGTTGGATTGGGGGAGGAAATGTAGGGAGAAACACAACAATACTCAGATCAAATTATATGCATGACGAGAATGGCCTGTTCTATGAAAAAGGAATGGAGCTTTGGAGAAATATGAGCCAGGAGCTCAACTTTAATGTGATGTATTCACCAAGAGGTATAATTAATCTTGCTCATTCTGATGCACAAATGAATGCTTATGCCAGAAGAGGAAACTCAATGAAACTAAATGGAATTGATGCAACACTTCTGGGACGGGAAGAAATTAAAAAACTAGTTCCAATATTAGATTTTTCAGAAAATGTAAGATTTCCAATATTTGGCGGTTTAATGCAACCAAGCGGTGGAACTGCAAGACATGATGCAGTTGCTTGGGGATATGCAAGACAAGCAGACTCTATGGGTGTAGATATTATTCAACACTGTGAGGTTACAGGATTTGATGTTGTAAATGGAAAAATTAAAGGAATTAAAACTTCAAGAGGAAATATAAAAGCAAAAAAAGTTGGATTATGCGTTGCTGGTAGTACATCAATTTTAGCAGAGATGCTAAATATGACATTGCCTTTAGAAACTCATTTATTGCAAGCCTGTGTATCTGAACCAATTAAACCAATACTGGATCATGTTGTAACGTTTGGTGCAGGCCATTTTTATTGCAGTCAATCAGATAAAGGTGAAATGGTTATGGGAGGAGATTTGGATGGTTATAATAGTTATGCACAAAGAGGAAATTTACCAACTTTACAACATGTTCTTACAGAAGGGATCGCAATGCTTCCATTTTTAAGCAAACTTAAGATGCTTAGAACTTGGGGAGGAATCATGGATATGTCAATGGATGGTTCACCAATAATAGATAAGACTCATATTGAGGGACTCTACTTAAACTGTGGTTGGTGTTATGGAGGTTTTAAAGCTACACCTGTATCAGGATGGACGTTCGCTCATACAATAGCACAAGATAGACCTCATGATTTAAATGTTGGATTTAATTTAAATAGATTTAACACAGGACATCTTATAGATGAAAAAGGTCTTGGTACAAAAACTTGGATTTCTTAGATGTTATATATTTTTTGTCCTCATTGCGGTTTAAGATCACAAAATGAATTTTCCTATGGAGGAGATGCAACAGTAAAACGACCAGCCCTTAATAAAGAAGTTTCAGATGAACAATGGAATAATTTTGTTTATAATAGAAAAAGTCCAAGAGGAAAGCATGTCGAACTTTGGCAGCATATATCAGGATGTAGACAATGGATTAAAGTTCAAAGAGATACAGTAACACATGAAATCTTTAAAACTGTAGAGGCTAATAAAGAGATATAAGCAATGGGTCAAAATTTTAGATTAGCCAATTTAGGTTTAATAAATAGAGATAAAAAAATATCTTTTAAATTTAATGGAAAAAAGTATTTTGGTTTTGAAGGGGATACTATAGCTTCAGCTCTTTTAGCTAATGGTATTCACCTTGTTGGAAGAAGTTTTAAATATCATAGACCTAGAGGTTTTTTTGGCGCTGGGGTTGATGAGCCTTATGCAATTGTACAAATGGTTAGAAATAAAGAAACAGAGCCAAATGTAAGAGCTACAGAACAAGAATTATTTGAGGGTTTAGATGCAAAAAGTGTTAATTGTTGGCCAAGCGTTAATTTTGATATAGGTGCAATAAATAATTTTTTTAATAAATTTTTACCTGCTGGTTTCTATTACAAAACATTCATGTGGCCAAAAAGTTTTTGGTATCGAGTTTATGAGCCATTTATTAGGAAAGCAGCAGGCTTTGGTGTTGCCTCTACAAAATATGATTCAGAGAGATATGAGCATAAATATGAGTATTGTGATCTATTAATAACAGGCTCTGGTCCGGCCGGATTAGCTGGCGCTTATACAGCAGCCAAAAGCGGGGCGAGAATAATTTTAGCTGAAGAAAAACCTAGATTTGGTGGAAGTTTGTTAACTAGCGACGTGAATATAGGGAACCAAAGTGGAAAAGATTGGGCTGACAAAATAATTGCTGAACTTAAAGAAATGCCAAATGTCACTATTAAAAACAGAGCGCAGGTTTTTGGTTACTATGATCACAATATGTTAGTGATGTCCGAAAAAGTAAGTGATCATTTGCCTAAATCTAAAAAATTTACTCCAAAGCAGAGACTTTGGTATGTGAGAGCTAAAGAAGTTTTAATTTCATCAGGCTCAATTGAAAGACCAATAGTTTTTGGAAATAATGATACTCCAGGTGTTGTTTTGGCTTCAGCTGCGAAAGAATATTTAAAAGTTTATGGAGTTTTAGTTGGTAAAAAACCTCTAGTATTTACCAATAATGATAGCGCTTATGAAACTGCAATTGAATTTAAAAAGTATGGAATTGATGTAATTGTTTTAGATACAAGAATAAATCCAAAATCAGAAATTATAGAGGAGGCTAAAGATTTAGGTATTGAAATAAAATTTTCCCACGTAGTGGTTGCGGCAAATGGATATAAGAAAGTAAAATCAGCACAAATTTCCAAATTATCTGATAATAAAAAAGATTTAGGAAAAATAGAAATAATAAAATGTGATTGTATATGCGTATCAGGATTTTGGACACCGACTATTCATTTATCTTCACAATCAGGAAATAAAACTAAATTTGATGAAAAAATTGATGCCTTTGTACCTGGAACATCTAAACAAAATGAAACAACAATTGGTTCCGCAAATGGTATATTTAATTTAGAGGAAACTTTAAAAAAATCTTTTGAAAAAGGCCAAGAATTAGCTAAAAAAATAACTAATAATGATTTAAAAATTTCAGTCCCTCAGGTATCTGAAAAAAAATCCACTAATCATGATAAATTTTGGTGCGTTCCACTACCCGATAAAAAAAATTATAAAAGGTTTTTAGATTTTCAAAATGATGTTACCGTTTCTGATATAGAGCTCGCATTAAGAGAGGGATATAGGTCAATTGAACACGTTAAAAGATATACCACATTAGGAATGGCAACTGATCAAGGAAAAACTAGTAATCTTAATGGCTTACAACTTGTTTCAGATGTGGAAAATAAAGTAGTACCCTCTGTGGGGCATACAACCTTTAGACCTCCATACACGCCAGTTTCAATTGGCGCAATAGTTGGCAGAGAGGTAGGAAAACATTCAAAACCAACCAGAAAATCTCCTATGCATTCATGGCATGAAAAGAATAATGCTATATTTGTAGATGCAGGTATATGGCTAAGACCTAGATATTATAAAAAAGGAAATGAAGATTTGTTTGAAGCCTCAAAAAGAGAAGCTGAGAATGTTAGAAAAAATGTTGGTGTTTGTGATGTTACAACTTTAGGAAAAATAGATATTAAAGGTCCAGATGCAGCAGAATTTTTAAATAGAGTTTATACTAATGCATGGCTTAAACTTCCAGTGGGTAAAGCCAGATATGGTGTAATGTTAAGAGAAGATGGAATTGTGATGGATGATGGTACAACAACAAGAATTTCCGAAAATCATTATCATATGACAACAACAACTGCTCAGGCTGCAAATGTATTATCTCACTTAGAATATTATTTACAATTAGTTTGGCCAGATCTGAACGTAAATGTCGTTTCAACAACTGAACAATGGGCTGGCGCGGCAATAGCAGGTCCAAAATCAAGAGATTTGTTACAAAAATTATTTCCTGATCTTGATACATCAAATGACGGATTACCATTTATGGGGTACGTAGAATCTAAACTATTTGGAGTAACGGCAAAAATTTTCAGAATTTCATTTTCTGGTGAGCTGGCATACGAAGTTAATGTAGAATCAGATAATGGTAATTATATGTGGGAAAAAATAATGGATATCGGCAAAGAGTTTAAGATTCAACCTTATGGAACCGAGGCACTTTCTACACTGAGAATAGAAATGGGACACGTTGCTGGAACTGAATTAGATGGTAGAACTATTCCATATGATAACGGCCTGGATGGATTGGTAAGTAAAAATAAAGATTTTATTGGAAAAAGATCTTTAAATAGAAAAGCATTTATTGCAACAAATAGACAAAAAGTTGTAGGAGTTGTGCCATTAGATAAAAAAACTAGTATTCCAGAAGGATCACATTTAGTTGTAGACGAAAACGCAAAATTGCCAAACCCTAAATTGGGTCACATATCTGCATCATGTTGGAGCGTAGAATATAATAATCCCTTTTCTTTAGCCATTCTCAAAGATGGGAAAAATATGATAGGTAAAAAGTTATTTGCTTTATCTCCATTGAAAAATAAATCTATACCTGTAGAAATTGTATCATCACATTACGTTGATCCAAAAGGAGAAAGAGTAAGATCATGAGATCAATGTCACCACTTCAAAATGTCCATATAAAAGGTTTTTATGGGGATTATGAAAATAAAGATGTTAAAAATTTAATTAAGGTAGGCGAGGTTAAAGATTTATTAATTTTTCAGATTGTGAAATATAAAAAATCAAATATTAAATTAGAGGATATAAAAATTGATAATTTAAATTTAAGCGACAAACCACATAGAGTAGTTTTTAGTAATGAAACAAGAATTCTATGGATAGGACCAAATAATTGGCTTTTAACTTCTAAAAATAAAAAGTTAATTACAAATATATACCATTTATTCAATGATAAAGATTTTGCAATAACTGATCTATCTCATTCTAGAGCAATAATCGAACTAGAGGGAGAAGATGCAAAAGAAGTACTAAAAAAAGGGTGCCCTTATAACTTTAATGAATTAAATGAAAGTAAATGTGTTAATTCAATTTTTAATGGCATTACTATTACAATCGATATGATTCATGACTCCCCGAAAAAAATAAGATTATTCTCACTAAGAAGTTTTGGTGAATCATTACATCATTCAATAACTGATGCTTGTCTAGAATTTGGTTACAAAAATATTTAACTAATTTGTTTTAATAGCATAATATTTTTTATAATCCACTATTGGATGGTAAGAAAAATCTAAGATAGAATTTTCTATCATAAAAAGAATTTTACTCATAAAGTTTCTTTTTTCTGTTTTATTAAATTTTGTTGTAATATCAAAAAGATTTTTTTTCCCGTCTAAAATTTCATGAATTTCAAGTTTACTGTTATCAAAATTCAAATTAAAAAAACCATTATTAATTTTATCATTTATTTTGATATTTGAACCATCAATTTTATACTCAACTCCATGGTACTGGTAGGTATAAATTTTCTCTAAATTTATATTGTTATAAATTACAGAATTTTTTTTATTACTACTTTTACAACAAATAAGGTCAATTTTTCTATCATTCCAATTTAATATTTGTGAAATTTCAAGCTTATCCTCTATTGGCAAAGAGTCTATTTTTTCCTTAATATCTAATGGCGCATCTGTAAAAAATTTACTTAAAGGTCTAATTCTACCATTTGCAAAATTTTTTATAACAAATTTATTTTTTTCTAACAATTTAATCAATTCTTTAATTGAAAAAAAATTTTCTTTTTTATGAAGAAAAAAATCTACTATTCCAGAGGGGTGATTTAAATCCCGTTTTATTTCAGTTTCTGAAAATATTTTTGCTGGATGTAAATTATTAAGTTTAGTAATAGTATTTTTTATAAAATTTATTGAATCTTTATTCTGTTTCAGGTCTAATTTTTGGAATAATTTTTTAACTTGATTTGTTGCGTATGACTTTTTATCTCCATACACCATTAAATAAATTACACCCTCGTCTTTTAAGTTTTTGTAAAAATATTTTAGACCTGTGCCTGGATCATCTAAATGGTGGATCACTCCAGAACTAATAATATAGTCAAATTTCTCCTCAAATTTTACTGATCTAAAATCTTCACAATATAATTTTAAATTTTTAATATTATTTTCTTTTATAAGTTTTTTTTCATGTTTAAGACTATTTTCTGATAAATCTACACCGACAAAGCTATGATTAGGATTGCACTTTGCCAATATTGCGGCTTGATCTGATCCACAACCAGCAATTAATACGTTTAATCTTTTTGAGCTATATGGTTTTTCTGGCCACAATCTATGCCAGCAATAATTAGGGTCACAGATTTGAAAACGGTTTTTCTTAATCCATTCTTCTGGTAAACTCTGAGTGGGTTTTGGATATATATAATTATTATACTGATTAGTTAAATCTAAAATATTTTTGTTTTTCATAAATCATTTTACTTTTACTTCATTTATAAACATATTCATATAAACAGAATTAATATCCTCTTTGTAATGGGCAAAAGGTTCACATGATTTAAATCCGCATAAAATAAATAACTCGCGAGCTGGTTTAAAAAAATTTCCTGCTCCGGTTTCTATGCTTATTTTTTTAATATTTAATTTTTTGGCTTTATCGATTAGATGGTTAATAATTTTTATTCCATTTCCATTTTTTCGAAACTTATCAGCAACTCTGATGGATTTAAATTCACCATGATCTTTTTCTAGAAATTTTAAAGCACCACATCCAATTAATTGATCATTTTCCCACATACTCCAAAATTTTATTGATGAGTCTTTAAGTCCCTCTATATCTAGTACATGAGTACTTCCTAGTGGTGAGACAGATCTGAGTTCGACAAAATGCTTTTTTAATAATTTATCTACTTCTTGGTTATCAAAGTCTCCTTCAATTGATTTCATTTTAATATATTTTTGATTTGTTCTACTTGTCCGATTTTAAAAATAATTGCATCATCTGGATGATACCCATACTGGTTAGCGGAATTTTTAAATCTTTTTCCTGGTTCCATAATTGGCTCCAAAGATAAAACAACTGTACCCCAATGCATTCCCAAAACTTTCCTACTTTTCAAATCTTGTCCAATATTAAGAGCTTCCTCAGGATTAGTGTGATAAATTGACTTATCTTTTTTAGGAGCCATAGGATAAAAATTATATGCACCAATATTTATAAAAGTTAAATCGATAGGCCCATATTTTTTGCCTATCTCTTTATAAATGCTCCCATAACCCGTATCACATGCAAAGAAAAATTTTTTATCTTTATATTCTATTAAAAAACTTCCCCACAAAGTTTTGTTAGTGTCCCAAAGGCTTCTTTTTGACCAATGTACTGCTGGTACAAATGTTATTTTGATATCATTAAATTTTATTTCATCATACCAATCTAATTCATTAACGTCATTAAACCCATTTTTTGTGAAGTACGTGCCAAGCTTTAGAGCGGTAACAACTTTAGCTTTTTTGTATGGAAATCTTTGTATTGTTCTTGTACTAAGATGATCGTAGTGATTGTGAGTCAAAAGAAATAAATCAACATTAGGCAACTCATTTAAATTTATTGCTGGATCGACAAATCTTTTAGGTCCAAATATTAAGGGACCCATATTCTTCTCAAAAACTGGGTCAGTAATGATAGTTGTATTTCCTAACTTTATTAAAAATGTAGCATGACCAATCCAAAATACGTAATCATTATTTTGATTTTTTTGAAGAGATTTAATAACTTCATTTTTTTCAATCAAGTGTTCTTTAGGAACAGTCATATTCAGTTTCTTTTTTTCCTCGTTAAATATTTTGTAGCTCCAATTAAATTTCATATCTCTGGCGGGTGATCCCTCAGGATTTCTAAATGTACCATCTTTTAAATGGTGATAAGGCTTATTTTCCATAGCATTTATGTCTATTATACAATTTATTAATAAAATTATGATTGTTAAATATCTTAACACAAATTAATTATAAAAATGAAGTTTGCATTTCAAATTTTTTCCGTGATTGTTAAATGTCCCATTTTTCTTTTTTTCTTAATATCTTTTTTTAGATAATCAAAAAAATATTCATTATCATTAAGTTTTTTTCCTCTATAAGATATAATATTATCGCCTAATAAATTAATCATTTTAGCATTAAAATTTTTTTTAAGTTTGATTTGTGGCAAACTACATATTGCTCGTATATGATTTTCAAACTGACTTATGTTATGGGTATTGATTGTTAAATGACCTGAATTGTGAACTCTTGGTGCAATTTCATTAACATAAAGATTATCATTTTTATCTATAAAATATTCAACACATAAAGTTCCTATATAATCTAACTCTTCAGCAATTTTTATTGCCCACTCCCTTGATTTTTCAAAAATATTTTCATTTATTTCAGCAGGTATTTTTGAATATTTTAAAATTTGGTCTTCGTGAATATTTTCTATTGGTTCATACATTTCATATTTTGTTTTACTGAATCTTGTAATAATAATCGAAATTTCTTTTTTTAAATCTATTATTTTTTCAAGGATAAATTCGTTATTAAAATCTGGATTTAGATTATTCAATTTTTCAACTGAATTTATTCTGTATTGACCCTTCCCGTCGTAACCCATAGTACAAGTCTTTAAGATTCCAGGTATTAAATTAATTTTTGATTTCAAATCTTTATCATTTCTAATAGAAGCATATTCCGTTGTATTTATGTTAATTTTATTTAAAAAATCTTTTTCTCTTAATCTATTTTGTGTTAGTAAATTTATTTTCGGATGGGGTAAAACTTTTTTATTTTTATTTATTTTTTTTAAAGTTTCATAAGGAATATTTTCAAACTCAAATGTTATGAGATCTACTTTTTCAATAAATTCATTAATTTTATCTTCATTATCATAACTACCATATATAAATTCATCAGAAAAATTTTTCGCCGGTGAATTTATGTCATCACAAAAAATAACTGATTTGATATCTATTTTTTTTGCAGCTTTAGCTAAAAGACTGCCTAATTGTCCACCACCAATTATTCCAATGATTGGATTAATCATCTTAATTAGGTTTCTTTTTTACTGAATTTGTTTGTTTATTTCTCCAGGCACTTAAATTTTTTCTTATAGTTTTATTACTGATTGATATTATTGATGCAGCAAAGAGCCCTGCGTTTATTGCTCCGTCTTTTCCAATAGCAACTGTTCCGACTGGTATCCCTTTTGGCATTTGCACTATAGATAGCAAGCTATCAATACCTTTAAGTTTTTTACTTTCTATTGGCACTCCTATTACCGGAATTTTCGTTAAAGAGGCAATCATACCTGGAAGATGGGCCGATCCACCAGCTCCAGCAATAATTACAGAAAAACCATTTTTTTCCGTTGCTGTAGCAAATTCGTACATTCTTTTTGGAGTTCTGTGCGCAGATACTATTTTTGTTTCATATTTAATTTTAAGTATTTTCAGCACTTTTTCGCATATTTTCATTGTTGAGTAATCTGATTGACTACCCATAACTATAGCAACTTTAGGTCTTTTGTTTTTATATGACATTTTAATCTTTTAATATCAAAAAATTAACCACTAATATATATCTAATAATATGAAATATAGAATTGATAATCTTCAATACTGCAAATGGTCAAGAGAAGTATTTAAAATAAACCGCGAAGCAGGACTTGATGCAGTTCATGTAACTGTAGTTTATCATGAAGATTATGAAGAGTTTAAAGCAAAAATAAGTGAGTGGGATAAATATTTTGAGGAAAATTCAGATTTAATTTTTTTGGGTAAGTCATATAAAGATATAGAAAAAGCAAAATTAGAGAAAAAAACTGCTATTTTTTTTGGTTTTCAAAATTGTTCGCCAATTGAAGACGATATCAGACTTGTTGAAAAAATTTATCAAAAAGGATGTCGCTTTATGCAACTTACTTATAACAATCAATCTCTATTGGCTACTGGATGTTATGAAAAAAATGATAGCGGTGTCACAAATTTTGGAAAAGAAGCTATAAGAGAAATGAATAGATTGGGAATTGTAATTGACATGTCGCACTCTGGAGAAAAAAGTACATTAGATGCGATCGAGATAAGTCAAAAGCCAATAGCCATTACACATGCAAATCCAAATTTTTGGCACGAAGCGCTTAGAAATAAATCAAATGACCTTTTAAAAATCTTAAGTGAAAGTGGAGGTATGCTAGGCTTATCTTTATATTCACACCATTTAAAAAATGGTAGCGATTGTACCTTAGATAGTTTTTGTGAAATGGCCGCACAAACCTGTGAATTAATGGAAGTGAAAAATGTTGGTATTGGTTCTGATCTTTGTCTTAATCAACCCGATACTATTGTCGAATGGATGCGTAATGGGACTTGGGCAAAAAAAAAAAATTTTGGAGAAGGATCTAAAGAAAAACCAGGTTTTCCCAAACAACCTGATTGGTTTATTGATGCTAGAGGATTTTACAATCTAGAGAATGGACTTAAAAAAGTGGGTTTTAATGAAGATGAAGTTAATGGTATTTTGGGAAACAATTGGTTTAATTTTTATAAAGGAATAAACTAGTGGAGATAAAACTTAGAGATCCGAAACTGGTAATGAAACTTTCTAAACTTGGATCATTTCATCAATCAAAATTATCATTTCTAAGATCTTTCTTAAAAGAATTTAAAGACTGGGATTACAAGAGAGATTTATTTGACTTAGATGAAAATGGAAATGGAAAAGCTGTATATTCCTTAAAAAAAAATAATAAAACTTATTCATTAGTTTGTTTTGCAAACAATATCAGTGATTTAGAGAGATCTGATAGGGTAATTGCAACTAGATGGGACGCAGCTTTTGCTTTACATGACGGTGTACCTTCGAAGATGGACATTGATAGACTTCATAAAAATGTTCCAAAACAAGAAGTTGGAAGACTTTCCTATAAAGAGTTAACCTTATCCAGAGCCAATAAATCAATTAGAATATTTAATTATATTGTTGAGTGTTTATCTAAAGGAAAACAACCGGATAAAAAAAAAATCTTAGATGTTGGTTATTTATACAGAACTACAGCAGTTTATGGATCTGGTAAATTTGGTTTAGCAGATAGATTTAGAATAAAAAATAGAAATGAAATTTGTGGTCCATTTAGATTAGAAATGATGCTGGTTTATTTAGTTAGACAATTTACTTTTGATCAGGTCAATCATATTGCTAAACAAAAAAATCCTAGGGATGCGGTAGAACTAGATAGAGAAATTTGCAGAAATCTAGGAATAGGAAATTCTACTGGCCTTGGAATGGCTCCATTTATTATAAATCATCCAATTCTATTAAATAATTGGATTTTATCTAGAGAAACTTCTCTAAAAAAAATAAGGGAAATTAAAAAAGTAGCAAATGAAGATTCGGAAATTTTCAAAATTTTTTTAAAAAAATCGATCAAAAATATAAGTTATTGGAACACAGAAAGTGAATATCAAAAAAAAAAAATAAAAGAGCTTTATGAAGATTTAAAAAAACTAATAAATTTTTTAGATGATAATTTTGATTTTAAAAAAAATTATCCTTTTAATGATTTGTATATTTGGTGCGAAAAAAATCTTAAAGATGAATGTATAGAATTCGCAGTTTCCATGTTTATGGAGCCTTATGATAATATTATTAACCCTTTAATTAGAAAAATGAGTGCAGATGAGGATAAGTTTTTTACTATTCCTGCGCAAAAAAATATTGAATGTTTAAGAAAAATTATAGAAGAAAATTATTCACAAATTATTAAAATTGATTTTTCAAAAAAAGAAAATAATCAAAATTTTTGGTTTATTTCTAAAAATAAGGAAGAACCAAGATTAGCTGATAGATATAAAGAACAAGGATCTGAGTTAGAGCAACCACTTGCAATTGCAAGAGATATAAAAAAACTTTATGAGAGAATCTCCAACATAAAAAATAGCTTAACTGTTGGAAAATTTTTAATTGAAAATAATGATTTAAGACATCTAGTTAGAAGAGTATTTATTTCAGAATTTTTTCCGTATGCTGAGATTCAGGATAATACAATTGGTTCACAACTAATGCCTATTGATATGCTAAGATTAAAACTATCTTTTTTTGGTGCAGTTAAATTTGATCCACGATCAGACAAATGGTTAAGAATTTGTATGTTTCAAGGAGCACCTTTGCCAAATGAACTGAAATCTTTGGATAGTGGATGGATATATAACTCTATAAATTAATGATAAGTTTGAGTGAAATTGATACAACAGTAAAAAGAGCAACTAAAGCAGTTGGATTTTCATGGGGCATTGCAGAAGAGGTAGGAAAATGTATTCGTATCTTAGAGATGTTTGGGTTACCTGGACTAAAAAACCTTAATCAGTATTTCAGAGTTTTTAATAGTAAAAAATTTCAAAATATAAGTTTAATATCTAAATCAAACATTTCAAACTTATCCTACTGTCCAATAATTTCTGGTTTAAATTTTTTAGACCAGAGCCATGTATTGCAAGATTTAGTAGAAATTGAATTTGAAAATGTTGCTTTTCCAATTATTTTCGTAGCTTTTTTAAGCAGGTCATCTGAAATAATTGGAAAACGAATATTTTTGAAAATTGATGGAAAAGAATTTTTATTAAACTTTAACCAATCTATTTATTCAAATTACTTTAGTGAAAAGATAATCGAACAAGCAAGTAAAATTAAAATTACTTTTATTGAAAACAAAAATTCTTTTAATGATAAAGAGTGGCAAGAACTTTACAAGCTTTCAGAGCAAACATTTGTTAATGAAACGGACGAATTAAAACAAAAAGCAGCTGGAGCAGGTTTAACTGATAATGATTAAAGAATTAGAAAATTATAATATCGATGAAATGAATGATATTTGTGAGGATTGTATAAAAAAAGATACTACTGTATCTCAAAATTTAATTTTAATCGGATTTAAAATTTGTGAGTCATGTAGACTTTCAAAAAATATCTTTCCTGTTTAACTTATAGTACTTATAGGTAAAGAGTTTAATTTACTCATAACAAAAGATATTGAAATGAAAGCGATTATTAAAAAAGATAAAACTACCACACCAAAAGCTTTGAAATTTGATTTAAGATTCAACGTTTGTTTAGTTGCAATTATTAGTCCAGCAAAAATCCAGAATTGAGTTATAAAAATTATTGGAATTAATAAATCTGGAGTAACAGCAAAAAATCTTAATATTCCTGGCGCATGAGCATATCCTACACTTATTAAAACTTTTTTAAATGGAACTTTTGTTTCCTTATCTGGAAATAATTTAACACCAATAACATATATAAAGAGACCCCAAACTAGCCATGTGAATATTGCAGTTAATCCAGATAAACCAATTGCTGTTTTTACTATAGTGTTTGCAGCTATGGCACCAGCAATACCATCTAATATCATTATTAAACCAGAAAAATATATTGCAGCTTCCCCAAAATTGGTATTATCTTTATAAAGATTTTTGTCTAACTTTAAAGACCGAAAAAATATATTTAAAAATTCTCCAAACATATTCAAAATAAAGTAGTTTCCTTTTTTATATATTTATCTAAAATTTTACATAAATTTTCTTCAGATTTTGAAAAAAAATGGTTTGCATCATTAACTGGTTGAAATTCAACTTTTATTCCTTTTTGTGATGACAATCTTTTGTCTAACTCATTTATGGATTCAATTGGAACTAGCTCATCTCTTTTACCAAAAACCATTAAGCCCGAGGTTGGACAGGGCGATAAAAAAGAGAAATCATATACGTTTGGCTGAGGTGAGATAGCAATAAATCTATTTATTTCGGGTCTTCTCATTAGTAATTGCATAGCAATCAATGAGCCAAATGAAAAACCTGATATCCAGCACTGAGAGTTATCAAAATTTTCTTTTTCTAGCCAATCTAAAGCTGCGGCTGCATCAGCTAATTCTCCTTGACCATTATCAAAATCTCCATCACTTTTTCCAACTCCTCTAAAGTTAACTCTACAGACTGAAAAATCATTTTCCACAAATATATGAAAAGTTTCTACGACAACTTTATTATTCATTGTTCCTCCATACTGAGGATGCGGTTGAAGAACTAAAGCGATTGGCGATGTATTTTTTTTACTTTTAAAATATTTTGCTTCAAGTCTGCCTGCGGGTCCAGGAATAAATATTTCAACAATCTTATTTTTTTCCATAAATGCAATTGATTATTAATCTCAAAAATTTTTAAGTTATTAAAAATATGTCTACCATATGTAGCAGACAAATTGCTATTTTTAATTATCTAAACTTGACTATTTTAGTATGGTATATATATAAACTGTTGCAATTAAAGGATTTTATGAAGCTCAGTACAAAAGGAAGATACGCTGTTATGGCTCTTGCAGATATAGCAAAGTTCGAAAACAGTAACCCTGTTTCACTTAGAGATATATCTCTAAGACAGGGGATATCATTACTTTATTTAGAGCA
>CACHVT010000003.1 GCA_902583345.1 uncultured Pelagibacteraceae bacterium
GATTTAAGAAAAAAATTATAGTTACACGAGACATAGAAATTAATAATAGAAATATGGATTTTTATGAAAAATTTAACGTATACGATTTTAATAGCAAAAATTTCATCGATAACAAATCAAACATAATACTGATGGAAAATGTTCGAGGAGAGGAACTGTATGATATAATACGAAAAGCTGATAAAATTATTGCTTTACATGGAATGATCACAAGTTTTGCATGGATCGAAAAAAAAAAAGTTTTAGATCTTTATTTTTGTGAAATAAATAATTGGAACGATTATAGAAAGTATAGAAATTCCTTTTATGAGTTTAAACCTTCATATAAAGGATATGATTTTATTATTCCAAAAAAAGATATAAAAAAAACTTTAAAAAAAATGAATTTTTTTCTAAAAAAATGAATAAAAGAATTATTTTAAGAGTCTCTAACGAAATAGGTAATCAAATGTTTATGTATGCATCAGCGTATTCTTTTGCAAAAAAAATGAATAGAGAACTATTTATAGATAATGAGACCGCATTTTTACTTAAAAAAAATATAAGTAAATATGGTCTGGATAATTTTAGGATATCAGCTTCTATTGTTGATGACAAATTTAAGTTTAAAAATTTAAATGGTTATTTGAGACGTAAAATAATACTAAAAACAGATTTTATAAGATCACAAAAAAGGTTTTATGTTGAAAAAAAAGACAATAATAAAATAACAAAATTTGATGAAAATTTTATAAATAATTCATTTGATGAAAACCTGCATTTAGAAGGTCATTTTGAAAGTCCTAGATATTTCAATATGTATGCTGATGAAATAAAGCAACAGTATAAGTTTATTAAGGAGGCCGAATTTAAGCAGTTTCCTATCTACGATCAAATAAACAACGCTAAATCTGTTGGGATTTGTATTAGACAAAATCGTTTTAACGAGGGTTATGGAAAAAATAATAATGATAACATCAATAAATCTAAATATTATTCAAAAGAACAAATAAAATATATTAATAAATCTGTCGAATTAGTTAGAAATAAAGTACAAGATGCTAAATTTTATTTATGGTCAAACGATTATTCGAATATCAAAAAAGAAAATTTTAATTTTGAAGTTAATTTTGTTGATACTGCCAAATATAAAAATAATCTTGATATAAGAGCGTTAAATCTTTTTTTACTATCAAAATGTAAACATTTTGTTGTAACTCCATCCACTTTTAGCTGGTGGGGTGCATGGCTTGGAGAAAGTAAGACGAGCATAATCTTGAGACCAAATCCAAATTATTTTTCGCTATTTAAAATCAACAACCTCGACTTTTGGCCCAAAAAATGGACAGAAATTAATGAATAATTTTAACAAGGTTTTTTATATTCTTTTTTTATTATTTGTATTTGAGCTAATAAGTTATGGATTTTATAAGCTGAATTTACTTGAAATATCTCACAAACCCAAAATTTATTTGTCAAAAAATGAAGTTCCTAATGATGAATGGTGGACTGAGGAAAATATATGGGGCGCATGGCACATAAAAAATAGTGAAACCAGACAAATAAGAAGTTGTTATAACGCAACTTATATTTCTAACGAAGTAGGTGCCAGAGATGATTCTTTTTTATTTAACAATCCAAATGATATCATTCTAATAGGAGATTCATTTGCTGAGGGCTATGGAGTAAATCATGATAATACATCACAAAAATATATTGAAAATCTAACTGGTTTTAATGTTCTTAATTTTGGAGTTTCAAAAAATTTCGGAATAGTTCAATATTATGAAATTTACAAAAACCTTGCTAAGAATTATAAACATAACAAACTAATAATCTTTTTTTTACCAAGTAATGATTTTGGTGAAAATGATTATAACAATTGGCGAGGTTCAAAAAGATATCGTCCTTACTATAAAAAGATAGAAAATAATAATTATGAAACCTTTATACCAAATGATGCTGTAAAAAATTATAAATCTCAAACCAAAAAAATCAAAAAAATATTTAAAAATTATTTTTGGACATCTGGTTTGTTTATAAACTTAAATTATAATTATAAAATTTACAGAGCTAAAAAAAAATATGGCAAAGATACATTTTCTGGTTACTTTGATTCTAAACTAGATCAACAAAAAGCCGCAATCTATTTCATTAAAAAAATAATAGATGAAGCTAATATTAAAACATATTTAGTTAGCATTCCAAGAATTCAAGACTTTGAAAGATTCAATAGAGGTGAAAGTCTACAAGATGTTTTTTGGGTAAAATCTCTTAAAGATTTGACTAAAAAAAATAAAAAGTTTACCTTTATTGACTTAATTCAATATCCTACACCTAATTTAGAGGATCTTTATTTAAAATGTGATGGTCATTGGACTATTGTTGGCAATAAATGGGCTGCAGAAATTATTTCTAGTAAATTATTGAGAAATTAAATTTTAATTTTATTTAAAGCATTATTTTTAAATATATTTGCTTCTTTTATATATCTTCTTACCATTTGAGTTGTTTTATGACCAGTCATAGCCATAATACTTCGCTCATCTGCACCCGACTCGGCTGCTACCGTTGCAAAACCTGATCTTAAACTATGGCCTGCAAAATTTTTATTTTCAATACCAGCTAAGTCTAAATATTCTTTCAGTAACAAAACCACTGATTGGTCTGTTAATCTTTTATCAGTTAATATTGAACCTTTAGAAAATCTTCTAAAAATTGGACCTGATTTTATTTTAGTAATTTCTAACCATTTTTTAAGAGTTGCCACTGGGCAATAGGCATCATTAGTGAAGTAGGGCAGTCCTTTGGTCATACCCTCGCCAAATTGATCAGTTTTTGACCTTTTTATATTAATTTTAAGACCTTCTTGAACAAATTCTAAATCCTCACGATCAATTGAAATGAGTTCTGTTCGTCTAAAACCACCTCCAAAGCCCACTAAGATGATAGACTTGTCTCTAAGCTTCTTGATATTTTTAATTTTTTGCTCATCTATTACATTAATTAATGATTTTAAATGATTGATTAATATAGGTTTTTTACCTTTTTGAATGCTTCCTTTTACTCTTCTTATCCCCATTAAATTTTCAATAATAATTGGATGTTTAGTATCCAAATAATGTCCTTTAAGCTTATGAACCATGCTTATTGATACTAATCGTCTTCTTAAAGTACTGATTTTTGAATTTTTTGAAAGGTGTGTAAGGTATAAGGAAACTATTTTTGGCTCTGACGGTAAAGAATTTAAACCATGCTTAGCACAAAAAGCATCAAAATCTTTAAAGTCTGACTTATATGCTCTTAAAGTATTATTTGCCTTAGAGCTTTTGAGGTTATTTAATGTTGCCTCATGAAGCGATTTTAGGTCAGTTGTGAGTTCGTTCATATAATTACTATTGATAACAATTAATTATCATTAATAATAATATAACTCATTTAATAAGTCAACCGAATAAGTTAAATTATTTTAATGCCAAAATATGTGTTAATTGGATTAATTGTAATAATTGGTTTGTTTGTTGGAATGAATGTTTGGTCCAAACTTACTGAGAAAACTAAAAACAGGTCTATAGCATCAATTTTTGGAGTTATAATGATTGGTTTTATAATTTTGATTGCCCTTCTTTTATTCTAAAAGTTATTAACGTTATTCACATACCAATTAAAAATCACCTAAAAAGTGATACATGCAACCTAATAAGTTTGATATATTCGATTTAATTAAGGGGCAACCCTTAACTGGCCGATTGGGGAAAAACCGAGAGGTTCAAGCCCAGGGGGCAGAAAGTCTTGCGGAGTAGCGCTAAAATCGCAGGACGTAAGGCATGGCGGTAGCGCATACAACGACGTGCCAAAACTACTGTTCTTTGTGCCTTAAAAAGCACAAGGAAACAGGGTTTATGAATTTTTAAACTCATGAAAGGCACTAAATTTCAGATTAAGGTCTGGAGATATCTTAAAAAAATACCTAAAGGTAAAGTTAAAACCTATAAAGAAGTTGCTATTGCTATAAATAGACCTAAATCAGCAAGAGCAGTAGCTAATGCATGTGGTAATAATCCTTATGCACCCAGTGTACCATGTCATAGAGTAATTAGATCTGATAGAAGTCTAGGTGGTTATTCTGCTCCTGGCGGCGTAAAGGCTAAGAAAAGATTGCTTAAAAAAGAAGGTTTTTCGCTCTAAAAGATAACAATACCAAGGGTTTTTACTTTTTGATCCATTTTTTTATAGTTTTTTTAATTTTCTCCCCTCAGTTGTGCTATATATCATTATATCGCTAAATAAACCCCTTCTATGTGCGTTTAAATGCTATATTCCTTTTGTGCAAAGCTCCAGAATTTTTGTGTTTCAATAACCCTTTTTAAATTAAAAAAAAACTTTATTATTTGTTTATTACTTATTTTTGTTTATTTTATTTAATTCTTACTCTCAAATTTCATTGATTTATTAGTTTTTTTACCATTAAATATTTTTTTATTTGAATACTCTAATTATTTTACCATTTAAACTTAATTAATGTACTACTTTAAGTTATCAAAAATATTTAATAATATCAGTCATTTAAAGTTATAAATTAATGTATTATTTTAAGTATTAGTTAAATTTATTTAAAGCCTCTCTTCTAAGTATATAAATGCCAGATAATATAATTACAAACAATCCGAAAAAAGTCCAATTGTCAGGAAGGTGATTAAAGAAATAATAACCAATAATAATATTAGTAATTATCTCAAAATAGCCAAAGGGAGCTAACTTCGATGCATCAGCAAATTTTAAAGAAAGAATTAGAAACAAATGACCTACTGATGCAAAAAACCCTATGGCAAACATCATATACCATTCTGTAAAAGTTGGCTGAACCCATACTGCAGGCATAATTATTGATCCTATAACAGCACCAACTAAACCAGTTAATAATAAAGTTAAAAGTGGATGATCAGAATTATGAAGTTTTCTAGTAACTATTAAATAAATTCCATATAAAAAACCAGTACCTAGAGCAGCAATACTGGCTAGATTTATCTCAACAAAACCAGGTCTCAAGACAATTAAAGAACCTATAAATCCCGTAATCACGGCAGCCCATCTTCTGAATCCAACTTTTTCATTTAACAAAATTGGGGATAATATAGTTACTACAAGTGGAGCTATAAAAGCTAATGTCAACGCTTTAGCTAAAGATATAATTGATATTGAGTAAAAAAATAAAATATTAGCAAAAAATAATAATAAACCACGAATAACTTGAAGCTTAGGATGATTTGTCCATTTAATATTTTTTCTGAAAAAAAAAAACATAATTGGAAAAGTAATTAACACAGTAAAAAAATATCTAGACCATGTAATTTGAAGTATAGGGATTGACGAGCTTAAATATTTAGCAAAACCATCCATAATTGGCAGCATTATCCATGCTGACAAATTTAAGAAAATAGCTTTCATTTATGTAAAATACTTTAAAGCACAAAAAACTACTATAGGCACAGTCACAAAAGACATAATGGTAGATACAACAATTGTACTTGCGACACTGTCTACTATTTTTTTAGGGGAGTATATATTGGCAACTAAATAATTTAAAACAGCACTGGGCATAGAGCACTGTATTAAAAGAACACCTGCAGCAAAACCAGAAAGATTGAAGTAATAAATCAAACCCAAACCTATAAGTGGTCCAAAAAACATACGCGTACATGAAGAAATTATTGCTTTATTTAATGAAAAAACTTTTAATCTTGTTAATGCTATTCCTAAAGACATTAAAATTAAAAAAATAGTAGCAAACATTAACCATTCTGTAGTATTGATAACAAACACTGGTAAGGTGATATCGTTATACAAAATAAATGCAGAAAATAAAATTGCATAAAATGGAGGATTCTTCAAAATGACACTTAAATTGAACTTTCTATCAGCAAGAAAAACACCCAAAGTAAAATGAAACAATATAATAATTGAAGTAATTGCAGCAGATACACCAAGGCCCTCAGATCCGTAAGCAAAAAGGCATATTGGAACGCCCATATTTCCTGTATTTGGTAAAATGAGTGGTGGTAACTCTCTTACTATGTCTTTTGTTTTTAAAAAAAAAAGAGTTGGAACACCGACTAATGCAAAGCATCCAATAGCTAACAAATAATACCAAAAATACTCCTTAAAGATATCAAAAGTAATTCCTGTGGAGGTTACAGCAAAAATAATCATTGCCGGTGTGCCGATATTTGCTGCAAAATTTGTAATAAAAGTTGTATCAATTTTAGGACTATTCCTTCCTAAATAATAACCAATACCAACAACAAAAAAAACAGGAAACAATACTTCAAATAATTTAATATAAATTTCCATTTACAAAAGTCTTATCAAGATAGGATTTTTAAGTATATTTTTGTTAGACTTTAATGAATTTATACATCTTTGAGCGTTATATTCATTAGCTTTATGTGTGATAATAACTATAGATGCTGTTTTACGTTTATGATCTGGCATTTGAATTAATCTTTCAACAGAAATTTTTCTTTTTGCCAATAATTTAGTTATCTGTGAGAGAACACCTGGTTTATCTTTTACCTCTAACCTCATATACAATGAGTTTGAATACAAGTTAACATTATAAACATTAGCTTTCTTTCTCTTTTTATGAGGTAATCCAAATGGATATTTTATATTACCTCTTAAAATAGAAAGAAGATCTGACATTAAGGCGGACGAAGTAGGACCTGGTCCAGCACCCTCCCCTTGTAAAATACTTTCTCCTATTGGTTTACCATTTACAATTACAGCATTCATCACACCATTTACATTTCCAATGTAAGTATCCTTTTTTACCAAGCATGGATGAACTCTCTCAAAAAGTCTGTTACCTATAAGTTCAGTAATTCCTAAAAGTTTAATTCTGTAATTAAGTTGGCTAGCGATATCTATATCTTTATACTCAATGCTTTCTATTCCTTCCATTAAGCACTTATTGTTAGAAATTTTTTTATGAAAAGAAAGTGATGATAGAATTCTAACCTTAGCAAAAGCATCATATCCATTTAAATCAAGTTTTGGGTTTAGTGGTTCAGCATAACCTAGCAATTTAGCCTTTTTCAAAACGTTAGAAAAAGTATCGGCATTTTTTTCCATTTCTGAAAGAATATAATTACAAGTGCCATTTAAAATCCCGTAGACTTTATTAATTTTATTAGTAGCCAAACTTTCCTTAATAGTTCTCAAAATTGGTATTCCTCCGGCTACGGAAGCCTCAAATTCTAAATTTACTTTATTTTTTTCAGCTATTTTAGATAAATAATCACCATGTTTAGCAATTAATGCTTTATTTGGTGTAATTACATGAATTTTATTTTTTAATGCAGTTTCAACAATTTTTTTAGATATACCATCAGACTTACCTACTACCTCAAATAATATATCAACATTTAGATTGCGAATTATATCTAGCGGATTTTTAAAGAAAATTTTTTTATTAATTTTAAACTTTCGTTTTTTATTTTTGTTTTTAGCTGATAACGCAATTAAATTTATCTTTTTTTCTGTCTTAAGTTCAATATCTTTTTTTTTAGTTTTAAGTTCATTGAAAAGGTGATTTCCAATTTGACCTAAACCAACTATAGCAATATTTATATTTTTTTTCATAATCAATTATCAATATTTGGGTATTTCGAACTAATGCTGTAGTCAATCAACAAATTCTTAAAGTCATCAAATGACATATTCTTATTAAAATCAATATTATGATTAGACTTATTAGACTTTGTCATTAAATAATTATTTTTTTCTTTATTTTTTTTCTTTTTTTTAGGTAATTTTTTATGCTTCTCCGCTTTCTTATTTTTAACAAATTCCTTTTTTTTTTTAATTTTCTTAGTTGAAATAGATTTTACTATTTTTTTTTTAATAATCTTTTCTTTTTTTGATTTATCCTTTGATAACTTATTTTCTTTTATTTTCCCGTAACTTTTATTAACAGAATGAGTTAATTCATCATGTGATGAACAAGGATTAAGATTTTCATCAATGCAGTCTATTATAATTTGTAATTTATTATCATCATTAGAATATACTTTTAAATTTACGAGTAATAACAAAAAAACTACACAAAATAATATTAATATTTTTTTCATTTTAAACCTCTACTTTCAGGAAAACCAAATTTAATATTCATATTTTGAACTGCTTGACCTGCGCCTCCTTTTATCAAATTATCTATAGCAGATAAAATTATATATTTATTTTTATATCTTGTCTTACAAAGAGAGATTTGACAGTAATTTGTATTTATAACATCATTAGTACTTATTTGAGTGTTAAGCTTCATATATTTGATAAATTTTTTATTTTTAAAATTACTTTTAAAAAAATTGTTTATTTTATTTAAAGTAACGTCATTCTTGGTTTCTACATATATAGTGCTTAATATACCTCTAAACATGGGAGATAGGTGAGGTGTAAAAGTAATATTAAGTTTTTTATTTTTATTAATTTTTTTTATCTCTTGTTCGATTTCTGAATTATGTCTATGAAAACCAATTCCGTATGCCTTAATAGATTCATAAAGATTTTTTCCAACATACGCTTTATGAACCCCTCTACCAGCACCTGAATAACCTGACTTTGAATCAACTATTATATTTTCAAGATTAATTAGATTTTTTTTAATAAGAGGTATTAATGGTAATAAAATTGATGTTGGATAACATCCAGGACAAGAAATAATTTTATAATCTTGAATTAATTTACCAGTGATTTCAGGTAAAGAGTATAGACTTTTTTTTATATTTTCTGGAGCTTTATGTTTTTGATGATACCATTTCAAGTATTGCTTAGAACTACTTAATCTAAAATCAGCAGCTATATCTATTAATATATTTTTAGCCAATAAATGTTTCGAAATATTTTGAGCCTCACCATTTGGAAGAGCGGTAAATATTATATCTACATTTTCAAGATAAATCTTTTTAAATTTAACAATTTTTGGAAGTTTTTTAGTTTTTAAATTTTTATCAAAGGAAGAAATCTTCTTACCTACAGATGTACTTCCACACAAATATTTTATTAATATATTTTTGTGATTACACAAAATTTTAATCAATTCAATTCCAATGTAACCAGTAGATCCAGCAATTAGAACATTAAGCTTAGGCATATTTAATATATATCAGTTTATATGAAAAAAAAAATTATCTTTTAGAAAACTGAAAGCTTCTTCTAGCTTTTCTATGACCGTATTTTTTTCTTTCTACAGACCTAGAGTCTCTGGTTGTTAATTTTTCTTTTTTAAGAATTGATTTAAAGCTCGAATCAAATTGAAGTAACGCTTTAGATATTCCATGAACCATGGCACCAGCTTGACCAGTGTGTCCTCCTCCCTTCACACTACATTTAACATCATAGGCAGTAGATTGATTAATAATTTCAAAAGGACGAAGTATTTGCATCTTATGGTTTGATCTTTTGAAATAGTTCTCATAATTTTTACCATTTACATATATTTTACCAGACCCTTTTTTTAACCAAATTTTTGCTATAGATTTTTTTCTACGACCAGTGGCATACATACTGTCCTTAAAATCTATTTTATTTTGAAATTCATTCATAGATTAATTTCTTATAAGGTTTTTGGTATTTAGCTTTGCTAAATCAATAACAGTTGGTTTTTGAGATGCATGTGGATGACTTTCACCTACATAAATTTTTAGTTTAGCAAGTTGCTTCCTACCCAAAACACCACCAGGTAGCATTCTTTTTACTGCAAGTTTTAAACTTTCTCCAGGCTTTTTTAAGCTAAGCTTTTCAGGTGTAGTTTCTTTAATGCCTCCAGGATAACCAGTATGTCTATAATATTTTTTATTCTGAAATTTTTTTCCTGTAAATTGCACTTTTTCTATATTTTTAACAATAACAAAATCACCATCGTCTACATGTGGACTATAGGTATTTTTATTTTTACCTCTAATAATTTTAGATATTATAGTTGCAAGTCTTCCAACAACAGCATTTTTAGCATCAATCTCAAACCAATTACTTAATATATCGCTTTTTTTAACAAATTTTGTCATTGTGCGGAATTAATACTTCTTATAAATCAAAAGTCAATTATAAGATTAGTTAAAAATGTTTAAAATCAATAACATTTAGGCCATTTTTATAACTTGCACCATCTATCATTGTTATAATAAACTATTTATACGAAAATTTTTCGGAAGGTATTTAAATAAAAAATATTTACCTTAAAAAAATATAAACGACAAAAAAGGGAGATAAAATGTCAAAAACTATAAAAAATCCAGAAACTATAGCTTTGCACGGAGGGGATTACAGAAGTGATCCTGCAACTACAGCTGTAGCTGTGCCTGTTTACAGAACAACCTCTTATCAGTTTAAAGATACTGAAAATGCTGCCAATCTTTTTGCATTAAAAGAATTTGGTAATATTTATACAAGAATAATGAATCCGACTAATGATGTATTGGAAAAAAGAGTTGCAGCTTTAGAGGGTGGACTTGCTTGTGTAACAGTAGGATCTGGGCAAGCTGCATCAACTTTTGCTATAATGAATGTATGTCAATCTGGCGATAACTTTATTAGTTCAACAGATTTATATGGAGGAACAGTTAATTTATTTACACACACATTAAAAAAACTTGGTATTGAATGTAGATATGCTGACCCTTCAGATCCTAAAAATTTTGAAAAATTAGTTGATGAAAAAACAAGATGTTTTTATGCAGAGACATTGCCAAATCCATATTTAAGAGTTTTTCCAATTCAAGAAGTTGCTGATATAGGAAAAAAACTGAATATACCATTAATAATGGATAATACAGCTGCTCCTGTTATTTGTAAGCCAATTGAACATGGTGCTGCTGTTGTTGTTCATTCGCTAACAAAATTTATTGGTGGTCATGGAACAGTAATTGGTGGATGCCTAGTTGACGGTGGTAACTTTGATTGGACAGCTAACCCTAAAAGACAACCTCTTTTCAATGAACCGGATGCGAGTTATGGAGGTGCAGTTTGGGGCGAAGTTGTGCCACAACTAACAGGAGCAAATGTTGCTTTTGCAGTTAGAGCTAGAGTTTGTTTGCTTAGAGACCTAGGAGCACCATTGGCTCCAGATAATGCTTGGGGTATTATCCAGGGCCTAGAAACAGCTCCGCTTAGAATGAAACAACACTGTTCAAATGCAGAAAAAGTTGTTGCCTTTTTAGGCAAACATAAAAACGTGGAAAGAGTTATTTACCCAACTTTACACAAAGGTGACCTGGCGGCTAGAGCAAAAAAATATTTTAAAGGTGGTAATGGTGCTTTAGTTGGTATTGAAGTTAAAGGAGGTGTAGAAGCAGGTAAAAAATTCATTGAGTCTTTAAAAATGTTTTACCATGTTGCAAATATAGGTGATGCAAGGAGTTTAGCAATACACCCGGCTACTACTACACACAGCCAATTAACACCAGAAGAATTATTAGCTGCTGGTGTAACACCCGGATACGTTAGATTATCAATAGGTATAGAACATCCTGATGATATTATTGAAGATCTAAACCAAGCTTTAGAGTCTTCGGGAAAACCAAGTCTTAAGGCTGTAAGTTAGATTTTGAATTTAAAAATAAAAAATAAATACAAGAACTAACTAAAAATATTGAACTTATTTGGTGCATAGAAGCTAATATAATCTGTGCACCATACAACAAGGTAAAAATTCCTAAAATAATTTGAGCAAGCAATAAAAAACCTATTATAATTGTTGATATATATAAATCTGATAGCTTTTCTCTAAAAACTTTAAAAAAAACATAAATATAAAAGAAAAAAATAAGATAAGCTAGGTTTCTGTGGATAAATTGAACGAGAGATGGATCATTAAAAGCTCCTAAGTTAAATAGATTAAAAAATGAATTGTCATCTGGAAAGTACGATGATCCCATTAATGGCCAAGAATTATAAATTTTACCAGCATCCATCCCGGAAACAAAAGCACCAATTGAAATCTGACAAAAAATTAATAATAACAAAAAAAAAGGTAGAAAAAAATTTAGCTTTTGCTCTCCAATATGCTTATCGCTAAATTTTAAATAATTCCACAAAATCAAAGATAATATTATAAAAGCAATTAATAAATGAATAGATAATCTATAATGGCTTACATCAACTCTATTAACCAAACCACTAGATACCATATACCATCCGATAAAACCCTGGAAGCATATGAGAAAAAAAATTAAATATAAATTTAAAAGTTTAGAAATTCTAATTTTTAAAGAAAAATAAATAAGAGGAATAAGAAAACATAGACCTATTAATCGACCTAATAATCTATGAGCCCATTCCCACCAGAAGATTACTTTAAACTCATTCAAGCTCATAGAATAATTTTGGAGTTTAAATTCAGGAATTTCTTTGTATAAGTCAAAATAGTTGTTCCATTGAGTCTGGCTAAATGGAGGTATAATGCCGCTAAAAAGTTGCCACTTAGTTATTGATAAGCCAGAGTCAGTCAATCTTGTAAGACCACCCACAATGATCATAAATGAAATAAGAAAAAACATAAAAATAAGCCAAATAGATATATTTTTTTTAATTTCTTTATTCTCTATATACATGAGATAATAAATATAATATTCATATATAAATCCAATTGAATAAATGTCGCCCGATAAACAAAGTAAATTAAATAAAATAAGAAAAAAATTAGATAATATTGATAATAATCTAATAAAGCTAATAAAAAAAAGGACTAGTTTGGTTGATGAAGTATTAAAATTGAAAGATAAAAAAAATCAAATAATCGATAAAAAAAGAATACAAATAATATTGAGTAGAATCAAAAAAAAATCTTATAAAAGTAAAATTGACCCTAAAATAACTTATAGAATATGGAAAAATATGATTTGGTCTTATATCGATTATGAAAAAAGAAATTTTAAAAAAAAATAATTACTTACTATGTGGGGGTAATTTTTTTTCTACAAAAATTTCATGTTTCCTAGTTGCAGGATTATATTTTTTAGCTTTTAACTTTACTTTAGCTTTTTCGCCGCCTGATGGCTTTTTAACATAATAAAAAAAAGGACTATCAGGTTTGGACTCTGGGACCAATCTGACTTTTAAATGTGTTTTTTTTGCCATATCATTTAAGTTCTTTAAGTTCTTTTGTTAAATTTAATATTTTTTTAAGTTTATTTTTAATTTTAAAATTATTATTATTTATAGGATCATTTTGAATTTCGTCAATATTCAAAGATTTGTTACTATTCAATAGTTTTTTTACGCCATATATAGTCATTCCTTTATCTTTTAATAAATAATGAATTTTTTGTAATAATGAGATTGAATATTGATCATAATAACGTCTTTTGCCAGCAAAAATTTTTGGTTTAATTTGTTTAAATTGTTTCTCCCAAAATCTAATTGTATGGGTATTCAAATTACCAGTCTCTCTATTTACTAAATTTAATAATTTAGCAACTTCTCCAATGGATTTATATGCACTATTAGTCTTTTTCATTTAAATTACTATTCAAAAATTTTTTAAATTGTTTAGATGGTTTAAACAATACAACTTTTCTACTTGAAATAAATTTACTTTCCTTTGTTTTTGGATTGCGTCCTAATCTTTTATTTTTTTCTCTTATAGTAAAAGTACCAAAGTTTGAAATTTTAACTTTTTTATTTTTTACTATATTTTCCGATAAAATATTCAACATATCGTCAAGCAAAGTTTCAGAAATTCTTTTAGAAAATCCGATTTGCATATAAATTGAATTAATGATGTTTTTTTTTGTTAAATTGTTCCTCATTTTAGCTTATATTTTTTTTAATTTTTTCAATTAGGTTCCCTTTAACGATTTTTTCACAAACATTTAAAGAGTTTGAAAATCCAATAAAATCTGTTCCACCATGGCTTTTAACAACTGGGGAATCTAAACCAATAAATATAGCTCCATTATAAAATCTTGGATCTAATCTTTTTTTAAATTTTTTTAAGTTAATTATATTTAGTATAGATGAAACTTTGCCAATTAAGGAACCTGTCATTGCTTTTTTTAACTCACCTGTAATAAAGTTAGCTGTACCTTCGGCTGTCTTTAGTGCAATATTTCCAGTAAAACCATCAGCCACTATAACATTTACATCACCATCCATAAGATGATTTCCTTCAATAAATCCTTTAAACTCAAAATCATCATTATTTATCTGATTTAATTTTTGATAAGTCTCTTTTATTATTTCATTACCTTTTAACTCTTCTGATCCAATATTAAGCAGTGCAACTTTAGGTTTTTGTTCAGGGAATAAAGATTTAAAAAGTGATGAACCCATAATTGAAAAATCAATTAAATTCTTATCATTACATTCAATATTAGCTCCAAGATCTAAAACAACACTCATTCCTTTTTTGTTTGGCCACAATGCTGATAAAGCTGGTTTGTCAATATTTTCTATCATTTTTAAATTCAATTTTGCTATAACTAAAAGTGCGCCTGTGTTACCAGCCGATATAACGATATCAGATTCTTTTTTTTTAACACTTTCAATTGACAGCCACATGCTCGTATTTTTTCCTCTTTTAGCTGCTCCTAATGGCGTATCACTACCAATAACTTTTTCGTCAGTATGAGTTATTTCAAAGCAACCTGATTTAAAATTCTTAGGTATACATTTTAAAATTTCGTTTTTGTTTCCAAATATTCTATAAAATACATTTTTGCTTTTACTTTGATGATCAATAATTCCTTTAATAACTTTAAGAGGTGAACCATCGCCTCCCATTGCATCTACTGCAATTGTAATTAAGTTATTCATTAAAAAATGTTAGTTAACTAATCCTTTGGGTCTAATATTTGTTTACCTTTGTACATACCAGTTTTTAAATCTATATGATGAGGCAATCTATATTCACCAGATTTTTTATCTTCTACAACATTCTTGCTGATAAATTTTATGTGCGATCTTCTTTTTCCACTTCTTGAGGGTGATGTTTTACGTTTTGGTACAGCCATAACTATTATTTAGGTTTAATTACACTTTTTATATAATAATTTAAAGTATTATTTTTCAATTTTACACTAAATTGGTCAAAATATATACCTAAATCATCACCGTTACTTGTGTTTAATAATGATTTTATTATTTGTTTTTTCTTTTCTAAATTAGCAAAATTCCAACATTCTATATCAGCAATAATAGAATGAAATTGATTCACATATTCTTTCATTTTTTTATTTATAGATGCATCTCCGTAGCCAATTTCTCTTATACTTAACTCCAATTGTTTAAATACATAATCGTAAATATCTTGAAGGATTTTTTTGTCATCTTTTTTGAAGACTTTTAAAAAAAAAGCAAAATGAATAAGAAAAAACAATAATCTATCTGAGAAAGTATCCTGAGAAGTAAAATTCTTGTATAAATTCTTATTTCTAGATAAATTGACTAAACTGTTGTAAATATTTATATATTTATTATTCATGAATAAAAAAATTTATTTTATTTTATTTATATTTATTTCAAATTGTAGTCTAAATGAAGTCGTAAATCACCATGGAGTACACTTTCTTGAAAAAAAGCAAGCAAAACTTGTTTTAAATAAGAGCAATAAAAATGATATTTTATTAGGTTTAGGGCCACCATCAACCAAAAGTTCTTTCGACAATGATCTTTGGATATACATTGAGAGAAAAGAAAGCAAAACATCAATGGCTACTCTTGGAAGAAAAAAACTTCTGGTAAACAATATTCTTATACTTGAAATGGATGATACAGGAATACTTGTTAATAAAAGATTTCTTAACAAAGATGCAATGAATAACATTAAATTTTCAAAAAATGAAACTGGAGTAATTACCTCTAAAGACAGTTTTATTTATGATTTTTTACAGGGACTAAGACAAAAAATAAATGACCCCTTAGGACAAAAGAAAATAGAATAATTTATCCTGCCACAACTGCTAACAATAGCAAAGCTACTATGTTTGTGATTTTTATCATAGGATTAACAGCGGGACCAGCTGTATCTTTATATGGATCACCCACAGTATCACCAGTGACAGCAGCTTTATGAGCCTCAGATCCTTTGCCACCATAGTTTCCGTCTTCGATATATTTTTTAGCGTTATCCCAAGCTCCACCGCCAGCAGTCATAGATACCGCAACAAAAAGACCAGTAATAATTACGCCAAGCAACATTGCACCAACAGATGATAATGCAGCTACCTGACCTCCTATTGCAAAAATTACAAAATATAGAACAATAGGTGATAGAACTGGCAATAAAGATGGAATTATCATTTCTTTGATTGCTGCTACTGTTAATAAATCAACTAATTTAGCATAGTCAGGTTTTTGTTTTCTTTTCATAATTCCAGGGAATTTTTTAAATTGTCTTCTTACTTCTATAACAACTGCACCACCTGCCCTTCCTACAGCTTGCATGCCCATTGAACCAAACAGATATGGTAGCATACCACCAATAAGCAAACCTACTACAACATAAGGATTTGATAAATCAAAGGTTACAACAATTCCCTCCAATTTTGAACCAGTCACTTTTGAAAAATGTTTTATATCCTCGGTATAGGCTGCGAAAAGAACTAAGGCACCCAAACCAGCCGAACCTATTGCATATCCTTTTGTAACAGCTTTTGTTGTATTTCCCACAGCGTCTAAAGCATCAGTTGTTTTTCTGACATTTTTAGGTAACTTCGACATTTCTGCTATACCACCAGCATTATCTGTTACTGGACCATATGCGTCTAAAGCAACAACCATACCTGCAAGAGCTAACATCGTTGTTACAGCAATAGCTATGCCATAAAGACCTGCAATGAAATTTGTCAATAAAATGCCTGAAACAATTATTAAAGCAGGTATAGCTGTAGCTTCTAAAGAAACAGCAAGTCCTTGAATAACATTTGTTCCATGACCTGTTGTAGAGGAGCTAGCAACACTTTTAACTGGTCTATAGCTTGTGCCCGTATAATATTCTGTTACCCATATAATTAAACCAGTAATTACAAGACCAATTACACCACAATAGTATAAGCTTTTACCATTAAAAGATGTATTGTTAACATTATATTGGGTTGAAAAACCTAGAACATAATCAGTTAAGGGATATAATAAGATAAGGGATGAAATAGCGGTTGCAACAAACCCTTTGTATAGAGCTGCCATAATATTTTTACTTGTACCTAATTTAACAAAAAACGTACCTAATATAGATGTTAAAATACACACCCCTCCAATAGTTAATGGATAAATCATCATATTCATATCACCAATAAAAAAAATTGATGATAAAACCATAGTAGCGACAATTGTTACTGCATATGTTTCAAATAAATCAGCTGCCATACCAGCACAATCACCAACATTATCTCCTACATTATCTGCTATTACAGCTGGATTTCGTGGATCATCTTCAGGTATTCCAGCTTCAACTTTGCCTACTAAGTCTGCCCCTACATCGGCACCTTTTGTAAATATTCCACCACCCAACCTAGCAAAAATTGAAATTAAAGAAGCACCAAAACCTAATGCTACTAAAGCATTTACAATTTCTCTTTCATCGACATTAGATTTTATTAGCAAATAATAATAAACAGCAATAGATAATAAAGCTAAACCAGCAACCAGTATACCAGTAACTGCACCAGACTTAAAAGCAACTGAAAGACCACTTGCGAGACCTTTTCTTGATGCCTCTGCTGTTCTTACATTGGCCTGAACTGAAACTAACATACCAACATAGCCTGCAATTCCTGATAATGTTGCGCCAATCAAATATCCTAAACCAACTAAAATACTAAAAGTGTAACTAATAATAATTAAAACAACTACCCCAACAATTGCGATTGTTTTATATTGTCTATTCAAGTATGCTTTAGCACCTACTTGAATTGCTGAAGCAATTTCTTGCATTTTGGAGTTTCCAGCACTTGAGCTAAGAATTTTTTTTCCTGTAAAAAATCCATAAATTATTGCAATAAAACCAGATGTAATTGTGAAAAGTAAAATTGTATTAACGAAAGTGTCCATAAAACCTTTTAATTAGTTATTGTTTAAATAAGTTAAAAACGGGACAATACAAAAAAGGATATAAAAGGCAATAAATAACTTTTTAGAAATTATGAGAATAACCTTTATTTTTAAGGATAATTTTGTCATTTAGTGCATTTAAAACAGATGACTTAGCGGTATTTTTTTTTATAAAGCCGATTCGAGTAATTTTAGTTTTATTTGTTTTAGCAATTTTTTTAATTAAATTTCTTTTATTTTTGATTGCTGTGAATAATAATTCATAGTCATCACCGTTCGAAATGAAATTTTCTTTAGAGAACTTTTTATTTTTCAAAATATTAGATAAATTTGAAGAAATAGGAATTTTTTCTAAAAAAATTTGATAAGAAAGCTTTTGATTATTAATTAATTTTTCCATATCAGTTATAAGACCATCAGATATATCGATTGAAGTATTAGCAATTTTTTTTATACTTTTTATTAATGAAAATTTAATATCTGGTAAATAGTATTTTTTGACAAAATATTTTTTTAAATAAGAATTAATTTTAATTTTCTTTTTTAAAGCTAATAAACCTGCAAAACTATCACCTAAGTTTCCAGTGACATAAATATCATCGTTAATTTTAGCTCTATTTCTATAAATTATATTCTTTGAAATGCCCATAGTTACAATTGTAAAGCTCAATTTATTTGAGAATACTGTATCACCACCACCTAAAAATATTTTATATTTTTTTTGTTCTGTTCTTAAAGATGTAGTTATTTTTTTTAAGTTGTTTTTTTTAAATTTTTTTTTATTGCCAGATGCTGAAATAAAATAATATTTAGGTTGAACACCTTTACAAACTAAATCTGAAATTGATGACCTTAAAATCTTTTTAATTACTAAATTGGGTTTGCTAAAGTTGATAAAATGTGTTCCTTCATTATAAGTATCTACAGAAACAACAAAATTATTTTTCTTATCAAAAAAAACATCATCATTTAATTGTAGAGAAGATGGTTTATTAAAAGTTAACTTTGTCAAATATTTATTAATTAAATTAAATTCATTCATTAGAGTTTCTTATTTTTTTTGATATTTTATCCAACAAAGCATTTAAATATTTAGTTTGTTTATCATCAACAAAAAAATTTGATGCTCTTAAATATTCTTTTATAATAATTTTAGTAGATATTTTAGGCTTATATAAAAATTCAAATACTGCGCTTTTAACTATAACTTGAAAAACTTTGTCTAATTTTTTCAAGTTGAGATCAGCATTGAGATGATTTGATATTTCATCGTTAATAACTTCATCTCTCTCAATCGTTCCCTTCACTACGTCTTTGATAAATTTTTTAAATCTGTGCTTTGGAAAAGATAAAATTTCATCTTTATTGAAATATATTCCATAAAGTTTTTGAATCACAATGACTCTTGGATTTTTTTTGGAGGTGTATTGTAAGTTCATTTTATTGATCTAAGACAGAAATAACCGCTTTAGCAGCTTCTTTTCCCTTTTTACTTCTAGCATTAGCCTGTTTCATATTAAGACATGTTATTATGCCATTACCAATGGGTTTCTTACTAATAACAGATAAATTCATTATAGCTTGAGTTGAAGCACTTGAAATAAAGTCAAAATGTGGTGTTTCACCTTTAATAACGCACCCTAGTGCAATAAATCCATCATATTTTTTAATATTTTTAGAAATAGTTACTGGTATTTCAAAAACACCTGGAACTTTAATTGTTTTTAATGAAAAATTAGTTAAATTATTTTTTGCATTTTTTAAAAGAGATAAAGAAATATCTTCATAATAATCTGCAATTACAATTAATATTTTTTTCATTTAATTATTTCTTGTTTTATTATTTTTATTCCGTACCCATCTAGACCAACTACTTTTTTTCTAGACCTAGTTACTAATATCATATTTTTAATCTGTAAAGATTTAATAATCTGAGCACCAATGCCATAGTTTCTTATTAATTTGTCCATACCTTTTCTGTAAAATACTTTACTTTTGTAATCCCGAAGAGTTTGAGTAACAGATTTTAGATTAGTGTCTCTTATAAAAATCAAAACACAATTGTTGTATTTTTTGAAATGATTAAGAGTATTATTAAAAGAATTTGGTAAGTTTTGGCTTAAAAGATAATTTTGAACAACATTTGAAGAAATAACTCTTACGCGAGGTACAATACCTTTTTTTATTTTCCCTTTAATAAGTGCAAAATGTTCAGAGCCATCTAAAAGATTTTCAAATATTCTTATTAAATATTTTTTGCCTTTAACCTCTATATTTGACTTTTTTTTAAGTTTAATTAATTTTTCCTTTTTTAATCTATAAGCAATTAAATCGTCAATTCTACCAATTTTTAATTTGTGTTTTTTTGCAAAACTAATTAGTTTATCACCTCTAGCCATTGTGCCGTCTTCACTCATAATTTCACAAATAACAGCAGATGAATTTTTTCTGGCTAATTTAGAAATATCTACTGATGCTTCTGTATGGCCTGCTCTAACAAGTACTCCACCATCTTTTGAAATAATAGGAAAAACATGTCCTGGAGATACAATTTCATTTTTTAAAACATTTTTTTTTGTTGCAACCTTAATTGTTCTGGCTCTATCTTGAGCTGATATACCTGTAGTTACACCTTTCTTAGCTTCTATCGAAACTGTAAAAGCGGTTTGATTTCTAGATTTATTATTTGGAGACATATAAGATAAACCTAATTTTTTTGCCTGTAAAGTATCTAGTGTCAAACATATTAATCCCCTTCCATACTTTGCCATAAAATTTATTTTTTTTGAAGTTGTGTCTGATGAACAAAAGACTAAATCACCTTCATTTTCTCTATTTTCATCATCAACTAAAATGTACATACCACCATTTTTAGCTATATTTATAATTTCCTCTATTGGACTAAAATTTTTATTTTTCATTTAAATATTTTCTTACATATTTTGACAAGATATCGATTTCAATATTTACCAAACTATTTTTTTTAATTTTAGATAAATTTGTTAGTTTATAAGTATGTGGAATTATCCATACTTCAAAACCTTTTTTGGTAACTTTAGAAATTGTTAAGGATACACCATTAACTAATATTGATGCCTTTTCAATTAAATTTTTTTTTTGTGCATTTGGTGCTGAAAATTCGATTAAATACGATTTATCAATTAGTTTAATTTTTTTAACTTTTGCTAAATAATCGACATGTCCTTGACAAATATGTCCAGATATATTTTGACCTTTTTTAAGTGGAAATTCTAGATTAATAATATCACCAATATTAATTTTTTTGAACTTACTTCGAAACAATGTTTCATTAGACAAATAAAATTCTAAAGTTTTATTTTTGTAAGATATAAGAGTTAAACACACACCGTCACATGATATTGAAATTCCTAAATCTTTATATTTAATTGGTATACTGGATTTAATAAATAAATTAATACCTTTAGCTCTTTTATCAATTTTATTTACTACACCGTGATTAAATATAATACCATTAAACATTTTAAAAATACCTTATTATTTCATCTCCGTTTAAAAAAGTGTCAATATTTTCTTTTCTTTTAAAAAAATTATTTATTTCATTTATAAAATTATAAATATTGTTATTTCCTAATTTTTTTAAGTTTTTATTACTTTTAAATAAGTAAAACTCATTAATCAATTTGTTCTTTAAAAGAGCTCTAGTTAGTGATTTTCCACCCTCAACAATTATCGAGCTAATACCAAAACTATAAGCTTTAGAAAAAATTTTTTTCACGTTTAGTCTGCCACTAACATCTAAATCAACATAATAAAGTTTAACACCTTTTGATTTGATATAATCTATCTTCTTTTTAGCTTTTGAATGATGAAAAATGATAGTAGATTTTCTTCTTTTATCATTAATGATTGGTGAATTTTTTTTAATCTTCAAATCTCTATCAATGATTAATCTGCGAGGCGAAAATTCTTCTAAACCTGGCAATCGACAGGATAAAATAGCATTATCCGCATTGGCTGTTTTTGATGAAACTAATATTGCATCACAATAGTATCTGAATAAATGAGATACATTTCTAGAATATTCATTTGTTATGAATTTTTTTTTTGTAGATGTAAAGTAGTCATTTGAACAAGCTAATTTAGAAATTATATATGGTTTTCCTTTATTCTTATGTTCAAAATATTTTTTATAAATTTTTTTAGTTTTAACCTTTAACAGACCACACAAGGAAATAATTTTTTTTGATTTTAAATAAGAATATGCTTTATTTTTAGTTCTTATATCAATATCATCAACTGAATAAATAACTTTTTTAATCTTAGATTTAATAATTAAGTTAGTACAAGGTGGAGTTTTTCCATAGTGAGTACATGGCTCCATTGTTACATAAATTGTCGAACCTTTTAGATCCTTTTTTTTGCAACTCTTTATTGCTACAGTTTCTGCATGTGGCCTTCCATTAAAACCTGTTTGACCTATAGATAAAATTTTATTATTTTTTACAATAACACAGCCAACAGAAGGATTTAATCCTGTAAAACCATTTCTTTCTGCTGCTAAATTAATAGCATGTTTCATATAATAGTGGTCTTCTGCTGTAAATTTATCTTTTTTTGTAGACATCGATTTTGTCCACAAATTGTACAAAGTCTTTTTCTTCTCTAAAGTTTCTATAAACAGATGCAAATCTTACATAGGCTACAGGGTCTAAGTCTTTTAACCTTTCCATAACCATCGTCCCTATTGTTGTTGATGAAATTTCAGTTTGCCCCAATTCTTCTAGAGATCTCATTATCGAACTAATAAATTTTTCTATGGTTTCAGTATCTATTGGTCTTTTTTTCATTGCTATATAGATTGATTTAGACAATTTATCTCTATCTAATGTTGATTTTCTTCCATTTTTCTTAATTACAAATAACTCTCTATACTGAATTCTTTCAAATGTAGTAAATCTTTCTCCACAAACTGTACATAATCTTCTTCTTCTTATAGCTGTTCCATCTTCAGTTGGCCTGGAGTCAACAACCGAAGTTTCTCCTTTTTTACATGGACAAATCATGTTTATCTTAAATGTTTATAAATTGGAAAATTTGAACATAGGTTAATAACTTCTTTTCTTACCTCATCTTCAGTCTTCCTATTGTCCTCTGGATTATCTGATAAACCTTTAATTATTTTTGTAATTAATTCACCAACTTTTTCAAATTCTTTTAGTCCAAAACCACGAGTAGTCGCAGCTTGTGTACCGAGTCTTATTCCAGATGTGACCATTGGACTTTCAGAATCAAATGGTATTCCATTTTTATTACAAGTAATATTTGCCTTCTCTAAACTTTCAGCTGCTATATTTCCTTTGACACCAAATGGACGTAGATCAACAAGCATTAGATGTGAATCGGTACCACCTGAGTAAATCTTAAATCCGTTATTTTTAAGTGTCTCAGATAAAATCTTAGCGTTAGCTAAAACTGATTTTATATAATCTTTGAATTCAGGTTTTAGTGCTTCTAAAAATCCAGCGGCTTTTGCTGCAATAATATGCATTAGAGGGCCTCCTTGATATCCTGGAAAAACTGCAGTATTAAATTTTTTAGCTAAATCTTCGTGGTTAGTTAAAATAATTCCTCCTCTTGCACTTCTAAAAACTTTATGTGTTGTCGAAGTTACTACATGTGCATATTCACAGGGGTTAGGGTAACCTTTTCCTGCTACAAGTCCAGAAAAGTGTGCCATATCAACCATTAGGTAAGCATTGACTTTGTCAGCTATTTCTCTAAATCTTTTAAAATCTATAACTCTTGAATAAGCACTTCCACCAGCAATTATAAGTTTTGGTTTATGTTCTAAAGCTATTTTTTCAACATTATCATAATCAATAAGTTCAGATTCTTTGTCAACATCATATGAAATTGCGTTGAACCATTTTCCCGACATTGAGATTTTTAAACCATGAGTTATATGACCACCTGAATTTAAACTCATTCCCATAAAAGTATCTCCTGGCTTAAGTAAAGCTAAAAAAACTGCACCGTTTGCTTGAGCACCTGAATGTGGTTGAGCATTGGCAAATTTACAATCAAACAGTTTTTTTAATCTTTCAATTGCTAAATTTTCAGCAACATCAACATGATCACATCCATTATAATATCTTTTGCCGGGATAACCTTCGGCGTATTTATTTGTTAGAACTGAGCCTTGTGCTTCTAAAACAGCTTGAGAAACAATATTCTCTGATGCTATTAATTCTATATGTTCTTGTTGTCTTTTTAATTCATCGCTTATGGCTTTGTACAATTCAGGATCAGTTTTTGATAAACTATCCTCAAAGAAACCCTTGTATTGATCATTTAAATATTTATTTTCACTAGACATAATTATATCTTTTTAATTCTTCTTAAATGTCTCCCTCCCTCAAATTTAGTATTTAAAAAAATTTTAGTTAGATTGAAAGCTTTTTTTTTACTAATCAATCTGCTTCCTAATGTAATGATATTTGCGTTATTATGCAATCTAGATAATTGAGTATTTTTAATACTAAAGCATAAAGCAGCCCTTATATTTTTGGTTTTATTTGCAGCAATTGACATACCCATACCTGAACCGCATACAAGTATACCAAAACTTCCTTTTTTAGAAGATACTTTTTTTGATAATTTTTTTGCAAAATCTGGATAGTCAACAGAGGTATTATTTTTTGGACCTAAATCAACAATGTTTGTTCTCTTTGAGAATTTAGTTATTAAAAACTTTTTTAAGCTGTAACCAGCATGATCTGATGCAATAAAAATTTTGTTCAATAAAATAATATAAACTAATTTTAATTAAATTTGTAGTCTAAAACACATGCTACTAAATGAACTCTATTTTCCTCACCTCCATTAAAAGCGTTATGATATTTTAAATTGTTCGTTACCCAAACCGTACCATCGGCAGGCATATGATGGGCAGATTTATCTATTACCATTATCGCTCCCGGATTGGTGTAGATAGGAATATGCAATCTTGGTTCAGGATCTCTGTGCCAACTTAATGTTGATCTAGGTTCTTTTAATAATAATCTGACTCTTCCCAACTTATATTTTTTTGATAATTGATCAAAAACATCTTTAAAATAAGTATGTTCAAAGTCTTTTACAAATTCTGTATATTTAGTTTCATCAATTTCTACATCTCTAGCAACTTCAATGCCTGTTGAATCTGGTTTAGTCCAATATACACCTCTTACTTTATTGCCTTTAATAGAGTCCGGGTCTCCTGGTATTTGATTTAAAGATATGCCCGCAAAATGTGGGATACCTAAACTTGTATCAAAGCCCTTTATCTTTAAAACTTCATTACATGCATTTTTCAACTTATCTATGTCAAAACGAATAGTTTGTTTTTGAAAATCACTAGAAATTTTTGAAGTTTTTATTTTATTAATAGATGTAACATTATTCATGTGCTTAAATAAATACTTTATTTATAAATATAATACATATAACTTTTGTCGCATATAAAAAAATAATTGAGAATGATTATCACAGGAAAATATCCAGGTTTAAGGCTTAGAAGAAATAGAAAAAGTGATTGGACAAGGAGACTTGTGCAAGAAAACCATTTATCAGTAAATGATCTTGTTCTACCAATATTTGTTATGGATGGAAGTAATAAAAAAGAATCAATTCCCTCAATGCCAGATATTTACAGATATAGCGTAGACAAAATTCCAACTATACTTGATAACGCAGTAAAATCGAAAATTCCTATGGTAGCTCTATTCCCCTATACAAAGTCAAATTTAAAGAATAATTCAGGTTGTGAAGCGTTAAATGAAAACAATCTTGTCTGCAGATCTATAAGATTAATTAAAAAAAATTACAAAAATAAAATTGGAATAATGTGTGATGTGGCGCTTGATCCTTACACATCACATGGACATGATGGAATATTGTCACGTGGAAAAATTTTAAATGATGAAACTATTGAAATTCTAATAAAACAATCCATATTACAGTCTGAAATGGGATGTGATGTTATAGCACCTTCGGATATGATGGATGGTAGAATTGGAAAAATTAGAAAAGCATTAGATAAAAAAAAATTTCAAGATGTTCAAATTCTTTCTTACGCAGCAAAGTATGCATCTAGTTTCTATGGTCCATTTAGAAATGCTGTAGGGTCAAATAATTTACTTAAAGGTGACAAAAAAACATATCAAATGGACTTTTCTAACAATCAAGAAGCTCTAAGAGAAATTGCTTTAGATATAAAAGAGGGTGCTGATATGGTTATGGTAAAACCTGGAATGCCGTATTTAGATATTATAAAATCGGTTAAAGAAAATTTTAAAATTCCTGTTCTTGCATATCAAGTTTCAGGTGAATATAGTTTAATTAAAAATGGCATTAATAAAAAAATTATTAATGATAATAGCATTATTGAATCATTAACATCTTTTAAAAGAGCTGGTGCATCTGCAATCATAACTTATTTTGCTGATAAAATAGCAAAAAAATTGAGACAATAATTACTTAAAATTATTTATAAAATTCAATCTAGAATATGGATGGTTAATATTATTTGGTGATAAAATACTTTTATCTAAATAATCAGTCACTAGTTTTAATCCTAATAATAAATTCTCCAGATCTACGTCTTCATCATTTATATCGACTAAAAAATTAGGAACAATTTTGATTGCTGAGTTTGATTTAACAAAATATTTTTTTTCATTATTAACTAATTCGTAAGAAACTATAGTTTTCAAATTTAAATCATAACCTGAAAATTTAAGTAAATTTAATTCCCAAAGAATATAACTTTTAAGCCATAAATTAGTATTCAGATTTTCGAAGAAAATTTCTATAAGTTTAAATATTTTAATATTTTGCTCAAACTCAACTGTCAATATTTTTATAAGACTCATGGCTGAGGAAATACACATTAGCTTTTTTTTATTATCAAAAAATAATGGAGAATTTGCCTTTAACATCTCTACTTTAAAATAACCTGATTTGCTCTCATTTTTATAGTTAAAATTAATATGAAATTTATTACCCACTTGTAGATAATTTTTAATTTTTTTTGAAGCTCCACCAAATATAATTCCGGAACATTTTCCATGATTCATTGTATAAAATTCAGCGATTATAGAGTTTTCATTAAAGCTACTTTTAGAAATTAAAAATCCTTCATCAATCCAATTCATTTATTTTCATTACTTTCTAAAAAATTTAAAGCAGCATTTTGTTCAGCCTCTTTTTTTGACGATCCTACTCCTTTTATATAGTGTTTATTTTTAATTTTTACACCAATTTTGAAAATTGGTTTATGCTTAGGGCCTGTTGAACTTAACAATTTATAATTAGGAAGAATCTTAAATTTTTTTAAAGAATATTCCTGCAATTTTGTTTTAGGGTCTATGTAGGCTTTATCACTAAATTTAATATGCTTATCCCATAAATTAAGAATAAACTTTTCTACAAAATCTATACCCCTGTCGATGTATACCGCTCCAATAAGAGCCTCGCAAGAGTCTGAAACAATTTTATCTTCAATTTTATAATTTTTTTTTTTTGAATTTCCAAAAAATATAAATTTTTGTAAATTAATGGACTTTGCAATCTCTAAACATTTTTTTTTATTGACTAATGATGCTAATTTTTTATCAAGCGAACCTTCTGTATCGTTAGGATATTTTTCAAGTAATTTTTTTGATATTATTAAACCTAGAACACGATCTCCAAGAAATTCAAGTTTTTCGTTATTATCAGACGAAATAAAACTTTTATGTGTTAAAGATTTTTTTAAGAGATTTTGATTTTTAAATTTAATATTTATAACTTTTTCTAACTTATATAATTCTAATTTCATTATAATATTTTTTTAAATAAACGTTTAAATCTAAATGACTTGTGCCATTTCCAAAATTCAACAAAATATCCAATTTTATAATCTGATGAAAAAAAAATAAATTGAGCCTTTCCAACAAGATTATCTTCATGAACATAACCCACACTCGCTAAAAATCTGCTATCTTTTGAACAATCTCTATTATCTCCAAGAAAGAAATAATGATTTAATGGTACAATAAATTTATCAGAGTTTTTAAAACTATAGTTTTCTCTGTAACTTGCTAAATATTTTTTTCCATTAGGTAATTTTTCCTCAAATGTATTAACTGACATTTTTTTATCACCACAAAAAATTTTATCATTTTTTGATACTATAGTTTTTAGAATCTGATTATCATTTAAATAAACATCTCCATCTATAAACTGTATAGTATCTCCCGGCAAACCAACTAATCGCTTAATATAATCCGTTCTATTATCGGAAGGAGTTTTAAACACTACTACATCACCTCTTTGCGGTTTTGAATCAAGGATTCTTCCATTAAATAATGGCGGACTGAATGGAAAAGAATGCTTGCTATAACCGTATGAATACTTAGTAACAAACAATCTGTCACCCACCAATAGATTTGGTTCCATAGATGATGATGGAATATAAAAGGGTTGGATTAAAAGAGATCTAATAATAAGGGCTATAATTAGAGCATATAATAACGTCTTCAAGTTATCTATTATATAATCTTTATTTATAATCATTATTTTTGAAAAATTACAAAAGCTATAGAATAATCTTTTTCATCAGAAATCGATAAATGAAAGTTAAATTTTCTAGTCATATATTTTTTATATATAAGTGTTTTAATTTTTTTATTAATCAAAAAAAAAGGCATTCCTGATTTATTGTTCTTTACAATTATATCTTTAAAATTTAAATTATTTCTGAATCCTGTTCCTAATGATTTCGAAAAAGCCTCTTTGGCAGCAAATCTTTTAGCAAAAAAAGAGGTTTTGTTAGCATTTTTTTTTGAGTTGGTTATTTCTATTTTTGAAAATACTCTTTGTATAAATTGTTTATTTTTAATCATTCTATTTATTCTTGTATTTTTTACGATATCAACACCAATTCCAACTAGTTTCATAATTATTTTTTAAGTATTCTTTTAAATTTTCTAATCACATTTTTAATTCCATAAAAAAAACTTTCTCCTATTATGAAATGGCCTATATTAAATTCTTTTATATCTTTAATATTATTTAAAATTTTTGTAGTTTTATAATCCATGCCATGACCAGCATGCACTTCGAGTCCTAACTTTTTTGCGTATCTTGCACATTTTTTAATTTTACGAAGTTCATGAACATATATTTTTTTAGATTTAATTAAATCTGAAATTTTACCTGTATGTATTTCGACACAATCCGTATTAAGATCCTTTGATAATTTTATATCTCTAATACTTGGATTTATAAAAAGACTTGTCCTTATCTTTACATTGCTTAAATATCTTAAAATTATTCTTAACTTTTTTTTATTTTTAATTATGTTAAGGCCACCTTCGGTAGTGATTTCTTTTCTTTTCTCTGGCACTATACAAACGTAATTGGGTTTATTTCTTAAAGCTATTTTTAACATATTTAAATTAGCAGCCATTTCCAGGTTTACGATTATTTTTTTACTTTCACAGATTTTTTTTACATCGGTGTCATTGATATGTCGTCTATCTTCACGAAGATGTATAGTTATAGAATCAGCGCCAAATCTTGTAGCTGATAAAGCGGCAGAGTATGGGTCGGGATGAAATCCTCCTCGTGCATTTCTTATTGTAGCCACATGATCGACATTTACACCTAACTTTTTCATTTAAAAAACCTACTACCAGGTTTTAAAATAGGTTTATTTTTTAAATTAGCGGGTAAATTATTTTTGTTAAATGTTGGAACATCAATTTTTATATGTGAGATTATTTTATCTTTAATTAAAAGATTTTTTTTATTTGATCTATCAATTATTGAAGCAAATCCCAATAACTTAGCTCTAGATTTCTTTATCAATTTTACACATTCAAGACTTGATTTACCTGTTGTAATAACATCCTCCACAATTAAAACTCTCGCATTTTTTTTAATTTTGAAACCTCTTCTTAAGGTAAATTTTCCATTTACACGTTCACAAAAAATTGTTTCTATTTTCAAAAGCCTTCCTATTTCATAGCCAATAACAATACCCCCAACTGCTGGTGATAATATTAAAGTAGTATTTTTAATTTTATTTTTAATTTTATTTGCAAGAGAAGTGCAAATCTTATTTGCTATATGTGGAAAACTTAGTAACTTGGCACATTGTATATATTTTGGTGAGTGTAGTCCTGACGACAAAACGAAATGGCCATCTATTAACGCGTTAGTTCTTTTTAAAATATTTAAAGATTTTTTGTGTGAAAGCATTTCTTTTATTTTCGTGCCTTATGATTTTAAATTTAATCTGTTTTTGTTTTAACTCACTGATAAAATTTGTAAAGTTTTTCAGATCATTTATTGTTAAATTAAATCTAAAATTTATGAAATCATTTGTTTTTTCTTTCATTTCAACGCTGGATATATTAAGTTTATGAGTACCAATTAAAGTCGAAATCTCACCTAGTTTTCCAGGTCTATCAGGTAATGAAATCCATAAAGTTGCATTATATTTTTTAATCCTTTCTGCTTTTTTTGATGAGTCTTTAGTTTGCCAATATTTTCTAATTGCTGCTCTTGCTTTTCCAGTCTTTGTTAATGGCAACCAATGTAATGAGGGTGATTTATTTTTTGAGGTTATAATTTTAACTATATCACCGTTACGCAAAATGCTCTGAAGATCGTTTTCTTGACCGTTTATTTCACAACCAATTGCTGTATCTCCAATCTTTGTATGCACAGCATACGCAAAATCTATTGGAGTTGCATCTTTTGGAAGTTTAATAACTGATCCTTTTGGGGTAAAGCAAAAAGTATTTTCTTGAAACATTTGTAACTTTGTATATTCAAAAAAATGTTCAGGATTTTCATTTCTATCCATAATATCAACTAAATCTTTTAACCAATCGTACTCCTTCCAGGTAAGCGAGTTGAATTTTTCTGAAGATTTATACTTCCAGTGAGAAGCAATGCCTCTTTCTGCAAAATCATGCATTGGTTGTGTTCGTATTTGTATTTCAATCGGTCTTTTATTTGGTCCTATTATTGCTGTATGCAATGACTTATATTTATTTATTTTTGGTGATGAAATATAATCTTTAAACTTGCCGGGTATGCAATTATACTGTCTGTGAAATATACCAAGTGATTTATAACAATCATCTATAGTTTCTAAAATAATTCTAAATCCAATAACATCAGTAATTTGCTCAAGTGATACTCTTTTTTTTTGAACTTTTCTCCAAATTGAGAAAGGTGTTTTTTCTCTACCAATAATTTTAGCGTTAATCTTATGTTGATTTAATAAATCACTAAATTGGAAAGAAATAGAATTAAATGAATCAACTTTATCATCTTTAATCTCATCTAGTCTTTTTTTTATTAGCTCTCTTGCGTCATTATTAAGAACTTGAAAGGATAAGTCCTCAAGTTCATCTCTAATTCTATGCATACCCATTCTATCAGCAAGTGGTGAATATATTTCCATAGTTTCTTTGGAAATTCTTATTTGTTTTTCTTTATCTTTCACAAATTTTATAGTTCTCATATTGTGCAATCTATCTGCTAATTTAACTAATAAAACTCTTATATCTTTTGATGTTGCTAAAATAAGTTTTCTAAAATTTTCAGCTTTTGAGTTAGCGGCAGCTTTATTTTCAAATTCAGAAATTTTAGTAACACCTTCTACCAAATCTGCAACTTCTTTACCAAATTCTCCTTTTATCGTTTCATAAGTTGCGTGAGTGTCCTCAATCGTATCATGAAGCAAACCTGTAGCTATTGTTGCGCTATCAAGTTTTAATTCGGTAAGAATACTAGCAACAGCAATTGGATGGTTTATATATGGAACACCTTCGTCTCTTTTTTGTGTTTTATGTGCCTTTAAAGCAAAATTGTAAGCTTTGCTCAAAGTTTCAGGATTAAGAAACTTATTGTAAGATTTTACTTTATTTATTAAATCGTCAGATTTGATCATAAATTATTATATCATGAAATTAAATTTGTTTAATAGATCTTAAATCTTTCTCTTTTAAAAAACTAATTAATTTTACTATATTTGCTTTATTAACTGGATGTTTCCAGTTTTTAGATATTTCATATAGCGGCAATAGTACAAAATTACGTTTCTTAATACCAGGGTGCGGCAAATTTAATTTATTTGGACTGTTTAAGTTTATTATTTTTTGATCATAATCGATAATATCTATATCGCAGATTCTTGGCTCATTTTTTCTAAATCTTTTTCTACCAAGCTCAAGTTCTATTTGATTACATAGTTTTAGGAGTTGATATGGTGAAAGTGTAGTTTTTGCCTTAATAACAATATTTATAAACTTTGGCTTAGAGGCATCTGGCCAAGAATAGGTTTCATAGTTACTTGATGATTTAATTATTTTAACAAAATTATTTTGTAACTTATATTTTGCTATCTCAATATTTAATTTTTTATTACCTAGATTTGATCCTATTGCTAAAAAAACTAATTTAGCTTGTTTTTCTAAAATATCTCGCTTTATCACGATTCCAATCTTTTCGTTTTATTGATTGTCTTTTATCATACATTTTTTTACCCTTGGCTACAGCAATTTCGATTTTGGCTTTTCCCCTTTTAAAATACATTTTAGTTGGTATCAATGTAAAACCCTCCCTTTGCATTTTTCCTACAAGTTTATTAATTTCTTTTCTGTTAAGTAGTAGTTTTCTTTCATCCATTGGGCTATGATTAGAGTAGCTTGCTTGTTTATATGAAGATATATGAGAATTAATTAAAAAAATTTCTCCATTTTTCTCAATTCCGTATGCATCTGCTATGTTTACTTTTCCATTTCTAACAGATTTAATCTCAGAACCTTTTAAAACGACACCTGCTTCATACAAATCTTCAAAAAAATAATCAAAACTTGCTTTTCTATTTAAGCAGATAATCTTTAAACCAGAGGTGGTTTTCTTTTTCATTAACTAATAAGTTTAGCAGACGATAAAGCTTTTTTAACTTCTTCTTGAGTCTCTTTTTTAATTTTTACTAATGGTAGTCTAATTTCGTCATCACAAAGTCCAAGAATCTTTGCGGCATACTTAACTGGAGCTGGGTTACTTTCTAAAAATAGAGATTTATGTAAAGGTTGCAGCATTTGATCTATCATTTCTGCCTCTTTGATTTCATTTACTAATTTTGATTTTGAGCATTTTTGCATCTCAGAACATAGCTTAGGTGCAATATTTGCTGTAACAGAAATAATTCCTACACCGCCTCTTTTATTAAATTCTAAAGCAAGACCATCTTCTCCAGTAAGCTGTATAAATTCAGGTCCTAATTTTTTAATTGTTTGATCTAGTCTATTAAGATCACCTGTAGCATCCTTGACGCCAGCAATGTTTTTGAGTTCAAATAGTTTTGCCATAGTATCAACAGACATATCAATTACGCATCTACCAGGGATATTATAAATAATTATTGGAAGGTTAGTGTTATCATTTATAGCTTTATAATGTTCATATAGACCTTCTTGAGTTGGTTTATTATAATACGGTGTAACAACTAACGCTCCATCTGCCCCGGCTTTTTCTGCATGTCTGGTCAATGATATTGCCTCTTCTGTTGAATTTGATCCTGTGCCTGCAATAATTGGAATCTTGCCTTTAGCTTCTTTAATACACAATTCAATGACTTGCTCGTGTTCTTTGTGGCTCAGTGTTGGAGATTCGCCAGTTGTTCCAGCAGGTACTAACCCATTTGTACCATTTTTTAAATGAAAATGAATTAATTTAATATAACAATCAACATCTAGTTGATTATTCTTAAATGGGGTTATTAAAGCAACATTTGATCCTTTAAACATAAATACTTATAACATAATTTATAGATTCATTTAGTAAAATTTATGTCAAAAAAAGCTACTTTATTTGTAAAAGTATTATTATTTTTAATAGCAGTTAATACTTCTGGATATACAGAAAATCTTAAAATATTACCTGAAAAAAAACCAAACCTCGAAAAAAAAATTATTGATATAAAAATTGTTCAAGATGTATTGAAGCCAAAACCTAAACCCTCAAAAGTTAAAAGTATAGAAAAGAAAAAAACAAAAAAAATTGAAAAAAAAATTAAAAAAGATGAAAAATTTTCGATATTGATACCTAAAAGTAAGCCATTAATTTTTAAAAAAGAGATAGAAAAATCCAAAAAAAAATCAAAATATTTTAGACAAAAAGATTATATTTTAGCAAAAAGAGCAATTCAAGAGATAGAAAAAAGAAAATGGTTGAAAGCTTTAGCAATTTCAAAAAAAGCAAAAGATAAATCTATATATGATTTTATCCAGTGGAGACATCTTTTAACGAAAGGAAATACTGCTACATTTAATGATTATCAAAAATTTATAAATAGAAATAGTAATTATCCAAGAATTAATCGTATAAAATATTTAGCTGAACACAAATTATCTACAAAAAATTCATCGCCCAAACTTATAATAAATTGGTTTGATAAAAAAGAACCATTAAGTGGTTTTGGAAAATTAATACTTGGTGAAAGTCATATTAAAACTGGAAATATTGAAGAAGGTATAAAACTTATAAAAGAAGGATGGATAACAGCTAGTCTTAGTAGATCTGATATGAAATTTTTCAGAAAGAAATTTAAAAAATACCTTAAACCTGAAGACTATATAAAAAGAGCAGATTATTTATCTTGGGAAAATAAACAATGGGATTTAAAAAGAATGTTAAAATATTTACCAAAAGATTATCAATTATTATATACAGCAAGACAAATTTTAATGAGTAGATCTTATGGTGTTGATAAAGCTATAGCCAACGTACCCAAAAAACTCAAAAATGACCCAGGTTTAAATTATGATCGTTTAAAGTGGAGAAGAAAAAGAGGAAGAGTTGATAGTTCCTTAGAAATTTTACTAAAAATTAAAAATACAGAAAAATATATGGTTAGACCTGACAAATGGTGGAAAGAAAGGCAAATAATATCAAGATCCCTCATATACAAAAAAAAATATGAACTTGCTTATAAAGTTGCAAGCAAACATGCACTAAAAGACGGACCTGAATATGCAGAAGCAGAGTGGATGAGTGGATGGATTGCTTTAAGCTTCTTAAATGATCCAATTTTAGCAAAGGATCATTTTGAAAATTTTTATAATAATGTTGGATATCCAATAAGTTTATCCAGAGGTGCTTTTTGGCTTGGAAAAACCTATGAAAAAATAAACAAAAATTTAGCTAATGAATGGTACGATAAAGCCGCTAAATTTCTTACAACTTATTACGGACAACTAGCTTTCTTAAAATTATACCCAAATGAACCTTTTGAACTACCTGAACAATCAAAGGTAGATGAAAAGTTTAAAAAAAAATTTTATGAAAGTGATCTAGTTAAAATTGTTTTGTTGTTAGACGAATTAGATAAAGATAAATATACCAAACATATATTAAGACATTTGGCAACAATTGATATTAAAAATGGTAGTGAAATTTTAGCAGGTGAGTTAGCAACCAGTATATCTAGATATGATTTTGCTATTCAGGTAGCTAAATTAGCATCATATAAAAAAAGATTTCATAACAATTTTAATTATCCTCTTATAAGCACACCAAAATTTATAAATGGGAGAAAAATTCCTGAGTCAGCATTTATTCTCTCTATTATCAGACAGGAAAGTGAATTTGATATGAGCGCACATAGTCACGCAGGTGCAAAAGGCTTAATGCAACTAATGCCTTATACTGCAAAATTAGTAGCAAAACAGGCTAAGCTTCCTTATGTAAAATCAAGACTTACATCAGATCCAGAATATAACATAAATTTAGGATCACATTATATTGCTGGATTAATTTTGGAATATGAAGGCTCATACCCATTTGCAATCGCAGCTTATAATGCTGGTCCAAAAAGAGTGAAATATTGGAAGCGATTAAATAAGAATCCTCAAAAAAAACAAGTTAGTTATGTTGATTGGATAGAATTAATCAAATTTAAAGAAACTAGAAATTATGTGCAAAGAGTTTTGGAAAATTATAATGTTTATAGATATATGATTGAAAAAAAACCTATAAAAATGAAAAATTTCTTTGAAAATGATCCTTTGTACTAATTTTAAAGTCTGAATAAAAGAAATTTCACGATACCAATAAAATAGCAGAAATTTTTTAGGGCTTTTATAGGTTTTAATATTATCAAAAAAAAAGGTGGAGTAAAAAGGTAAGTTATTAACTGTCTTAAAACTTTTACTAATCTTAGCTTATTATTTTTATATTGAAAAAGAAATTCACCAAATTTAAAGTTTGAGGATCTTATAAACTGATTTTTAATACTAAAAACTGAAGAAGAACCATAAGTATGAGTTGCTTTCGCTTTATAACTTTGCAAAATTTCATAGTTTGATTTTTTTATCCTATTACTTAAATCAACATCCTCCCAATAAAAGAAGAAATTCTCGTCAAACATTTTCATTTTTACAAATTTAGATTTTTCAGCCATAAAAATCCCTCCATAAAATTTATCTACTTTAATAATATCTTTTTTGTTATTATACGTATTAATTCGAGGAATAGAAATTACACACTTTTTATTATTTGAAATTACTTTTTTAAGTAGATTTATAGATTTACTTTGTATCAGTACGTCAGCTTGAGTACATAAGAAATACTTTGTATTTATTTTTTTAACTAAAAAATTGATACCCTTTGCGAAGCCAATATTTTTATCAAAAGAACCTAGATATTGTATTCTTTTAAAATTTTTTTTAATCCATTTCTGAATTATTTTATCATTTCCTTGGTCTAAAATATAAATTTTATAGTTTTTATATTTTTCAAGGTTTTTTAAAAGTTTCTTTGGTGTTTGGTACAATAAAAGAACTATGGAAATATCACTATTATTCATTTTGTCTAAATTTTTTTTTTATACAATTTGTAAATATCATTAATCTTATCAAACTCTTCTACATCAGATATTATTTTTGTTGAGGAAATATTCTTTCTTAATTCGTCTGTAAATCCAAAATTATTAATAATTTTTTCAACTGCTGAAATTAAATTTTCAGGTACATTTTTTTCAAGAATTATTCCATTTTTATTATTATTAATTATTTCATTAGCTCCAAAAAAATTTGATGTTATGGGTATAACTTTAAAGTTTAGGTATTCCCTTATAATTGTTCCGTAGGTTTCAAAAAAAGAAGGTAGAAGTCCAACATCAGCCCATGTAAGTATATTTTTAAGATCATCATGATTAAAATGATCAAAAAATTCTATATTATTAAATTTAGCCAAATTAGATTTTATTACCTTTTTTTTATCACCGTAAATTTTCATTTTAATTTTATTTGGATATTTTTTTAAAAGATAAGTAAATGCCTTTTCAATAATTGGCCAACCTTTTCTATATGCATAACCACCAGTGTAAATAACATTTAAAATTTCAGAATTATATTTTTTTTCTGAGATTAGATGTTTTTTAATACCATGAGGTATAACTGAGTATGGTTTAATTTTTTTACCATGTATAAAAAAAAATTCAGCAAATGTTTTTGAAGGGAAAATTATATGATCATAAATATTTTCAATATGTAAATTAGCAATTTTGATCCTGTCATGTAGTTTAATTTTAAATTTTTTAAAATTTTTTTGTTTTTCATTCATTAAAAAGGATTTTATTTTTTTTAAAAATTTATGATTTTTAAAAATATTTTCTGATATACAATTAGAACATGTTTCCGCGTTTAAATGAAATTTACACAAACTATTATCATGATTTTTATAAATTGGATGTACAAAGTAGCAAAAATCCTCAAACGCACAATAATGTCTTATTATTGGAACTTGTAAATTTTTCAAAGAATATAAAAACTGAGAATCAAAATGTAACCAATCTATAATATGAATTATGTCGGGATTAAATGGTAATTTTAAGTTATTAACATCACAATCTTTTTCCACTTCAAATCCATTTAAAGTCCATTCTTTTATAGAAGGCACGTAATGATAAAAAATATTATTTTTCTTAAACGTCTTATAATAATAATTTCGATTTTGTGTTGGGGTTAAAAGACAAACATTAAAACTTTGATTTTTGGCTATTGAAGCGTATTGGTTAGCTATTATTGGAGTGCCAGCATTTAAGTTCCATGAGTTAGCCTGAACTATGTAAATTATATTCATGACTTAAACTATATAAATATAGAAAAAAACCATAAATTGATATTTATATTTATATATGGCCATATTTATATCAATGGCGGAAAGGGAGGGATTCGAACCCTCGGTACATCTTTCGACGTACGACGAGTTAGCAACCCGTTGGTTTAAACCAGCTCACCCACCTTTCCGTTGATTACTGTGTAACTTGAAATCATTGAATCTTCAATCTTTATAAAGTAATTTTGAGGAAATTATGAAAAATAAATACTCTATATATTCGCTAATTAAGAATGCATTTAGTCATCATGAAAATTGGCAAAGAGCGTGGCGAGACCCAGAACCAAAAAAAGAGTATGATACTATTATTATTGGTGGTGGAGGTCATGGTCTAGCTACAGCTTACTACTTAGCTAAAAAGCATAATATAAAAAATATAGCGGTAGTCGAAAAAGGTTGGATTGGTGGAGGTAACACCGGAAGAAATACTACAATAATTAGATCTAATTACTTGTGGGATGCAAGCGCAGGATTATATGATCACGCTCTAAAAATATGGGAGGGTTTATCTCAAGAACTGAATTACAACATAATGTTTAGTCAAAGAGGTGTAATGAATTTAGCACATAATCTTCAAGATGTTAGAGATCTAAAAAGAAGAACTCATGCAAATAGGTTAAATGGTATAGATGCTGTTTGGTTAAATACGGAAGAAGTTAAAAAATTTTGCCCAATAATAAATACTTCATCGAATATAAGATATCCAGTTTTGGGAGGGACACTTCAAAAAAGAGCTGGTACAGCAAGACATGATGCTGTTGCATGGGGATATGCGAGAGCTGCTGATACTATGGGAGTTGATATAATTCAAAATTGTGAAGTAAAAGGAATTAAAAGAAATGGGGATCAAGTCGAAGGAATTGAAACAACAAAAGGTTATATAAAATCAAAAAAAATAGGTGTAGTTGCAGCGGGTCACTCAAGTGTTATAGCTAATATGGCTGGTATAAGATTACCACTGGAAAGTAAACCTCTTCAAGCATTAGTTTCAGAGCCTGTTAAACCAATTATAGATACTGTAGTTATGTCTAATGCTGTTCATGCTTACGTTAGTCAATCCGATAAAGGAGAATTAGTTATCGGTGCTGGTACTGATGCATATATATCTTATACACAAAAGGGAAGTCATGATGTGGCCGAAGGTACTTTAAAAGCGATACTGGAACTTTATCCTATTTTTAGCAGAATGAAAATGTTGAGACAATGGGGAGGTATTGTGGATATTTGCCCAGATGCAAGTCCTATAATAAGTAAAACTAATATAAAAGGTTTATATTTCAATTGTGGTTGGGGTACAGGAGGATTTAAAGCTACACCTGGATCAGGAGATCTTTTTGCATATACAATCGCAAATGACGAACCACATAAATTAAATGCTGCCTTTAATTTAAATAGATTTGTGAGTGGTGATTTAGTTGATGAACACGGAGCAGCTGCTGTTGCACACTAATGTTTTTAATTAATTGTCCTTATTGTGGCGAAAGAGACCAAACAGAATTTTCTTGTGGTGGTGAAGCTCATCTAGAAAGACCTAAACAACCAACAGAGTTAAGTGACGATCAATGGGCTGAGTATTTATTTATGAGAAAAAATATTAAAGGTATTCAATACGAAAGATGGAATCATACACATGGATGCAGAAAATGGTTTAACATAGTCAGAGATACCTCTAATGATAAAATCCACGCTGTTTATAAAATAGGTGAAAAACCGCCAGTAAAAATATGAAGAAAAATCTAAGAATAGCAAATACTAAGTTTATTGACCAAACATCTAGGATATCTTTTAAGTTTAACGGTAAAACATTGTATGGATTTAAAGGCGATTCTTTAGCATCTGCTTTATTAGCAAACAATATACATCTTGTAGCAAGAAGTTTTAAATATCATCGCCCAAGAGGAATAATGACATGTGGATCAGAAGAACCTAACGCAATTGTACAAATAGGAAACGATCCGTCATTAACTGATCCTAACGTAAGAGCAACAGAAATTGAAATTTATGAAGGTTTAGAAGCAACAAGTCAAAACTGTTGGCCAAGTGTAAATTTTGATATTGGAGGTATAAATAACTTTATATCCCCTCTCCTACCAGCAGGATTTTATTATAAAACATTTATGTGGCCAGCAAGTTTTTGGGAGAAATATGAATATTTTATTAGGCACTCTGCTGGTCTAGGCAAAGCACCAAAAAAACCTGATCCAGATTTGTATGATCATCAGTATGCACATTGTGATGTATTAGTTGTTGGAGGAGGAATATCTGGAATTATTTCAGCAAAATTATCTGCCACAAAGGGATTAGATACAATTCTTATTGATGATAAAAATTTTCTAGGAGGATCAACTATTTATCAGGAAAATAGTTCGTATAAAATAAATGATATAAATTCTAATAAATGGCTCAATAAAGAAATTGAAAGTTTGAGAGACTACCCAAATTTAATAATTAAAAACAGAACTAGTCTTGCTGCATTCCATGGGTATAATTATTTATTAGCTCGGGAAAATTTAACAGATCATCTGAGCTATAATGAAAAAAAAGACAGAATTAGACAAAGATTGTGGAAAATAAGGTCTAAGAAAGTTATTATTGCAACCGGATCAATCGAAAGACCATTAATATTTAGCAATAATGATAGACCAGGAATAATACTTTGCTCATCAATAAAAAAATATATCGATTATTATGGTGTTAAGACTGGAGAAAATATTTCCTTATTTACTAATAATGATAGCGCCTACGAGACTGCATTATCCCTGAATAAAAGCGGAATTAAAATAAATGCCATTGTAGATATTCGAAAATATTCAGAATCATCAATTGTTAAAGAAGTATTAAATTTAGGAGTCAATATATTGTGGGAGTCTACAATTGTTGAAACCCATGGTTATAAAAGAATTAAATCTTTTGAAGTTATGAAACTATCAAAAGATGGTAATAGTGTTGTAGGAAGCAAATCTAAATATATAACTGATTGCCTAGGTATCTCAGGCGGATGGACGCCAATGGTTCATTTATTTACTCAATCTGGAGGAAAATTAAAATTTAAAAATGATGATAATATTTTTGTACCAGATGAAAATAAAACACCTTCTGATCAAACTAGTGTCGGATCATGTAATGGTGATTTTAAATTAAATGAAATAATAGGTAATACCGTAGAAAATTTAAAAGTTTTTTTAGATTTAAATAAAACATGTTACGATGACATGAAAGTTATTTGTCCAGACGAAAAAACAAAAAGAAATATATGGTTATTGCCTTCTGACAAACCTTTATATAAGACAAAGCCATTTTTAGACTTTCAAAACGATTCTACTGCAAAGGATGTTAAATTAGCTCTAAGGGAAGGTTTCAAATCAATAGAACATGTAAAAAGATATACGACTACTGGAATGGGTACCGACCAAGGTAAATTATCTAACATGCATGCATTAGGTATTATTGCAGATACAACAGGTACAAATATGGGTGAGCTTGGAACAACAACTTTTAGACCACCATATACCCCTCTTTCTTTTGGAACAATTGTTGGAAGAAATGTTGGAGAATTTTTTGATCACACAAGAAGAACTGCAATTCATGATTGGCACATTGAAAATAAGGCAGAATTTGAAAATGTTGGTCAATGGAAGAGACCATGGTATTTTCCAAAAAATGGAGAGACAATGCATCAAGCTGTTCAGAGAGAAAGTAAAGCAGCAAGAGATAGTGCTGGTATATTAGATGCTTCAACACTAGGAAAAATTGATATTCAGGGAACGGATGCATCAGAATTTTTAAACAGAGTTTATACAAACTCTTGGTCAAAACTAGCTATTGGAAAATGTAGATATGGATTAATGTTAAATGAAGATGGTATGGTTTATGATGATGGAGTTACGACAAGAGTCGGTGATAATCACTATATAATGACTACTACAACAGGAGGAGCTTCAAATGTTTTGTCAAAACTTGAAGATTATCTTCAAACCGAATGGACAGAGTTAGATGTGTATTTAACTACAGTAACAGATCAATATTCTACAATAAGTATATGCGGACCAAATTCGAAAAATATAATTCAAAAACTTATTCCAGATTTAGATCTTTCAGATAAAAATTTTCCACATATGTCTTTCAAAAATTCTAAGATTTTCAATGTAAAATGTAGAATTATGAGAATTAGTTTTACTGGCGAACATAGCTACGAAATTAATATTCAATCAAATTATGCTAAAGATTTATGGAAAAAAAGCATAGATATAGGAAGAGAATACAATATTACACCGTATGGAACTGAAACTATGCATCTTCTGAGGGCTGAAAAGGGTTTTATTATTACTGGTCAAGATACAGATGGTACTTTAACCCCCTCAGATTTGCAGATGGATTGGATAATAGGAAAGAAAAAGTATGACTTCATTGGAAAAAGATCTTTATACAGAAGTGACACTATTAGAGAGGATAGAAAACAACTTGTAGGACTATTAACTGATGATCCCAAAGAAGTCCTTGAAGAAGGTGCGCAATTAGTTGAAAATATAAATAATAAACCAGTTGAAATGTTGGGTCATGTTACTTCAAGTTACTTTAGTCCCAACTTAAATAAATCTATAGCTCTTGCGATTGTTAAAAGTGGAAAAAAAATGAAAGGTAAAAAACTGATTGTTCCAATGGAAAATAAAAATATAAGTGTAACAATAACCGATACTGTATTTTATGATAAAGAGAATAAGAGGTTAAATGCTTAATTTTAGTTCACCTATAAACAAAGAAAAATCATATAGCGAGATAAAAATAATTGAAATCGAGCCAGTAGCGAAAATAAATTTAAGAAGCAGTAAAAGAGAATTTTCTACAAAAATTGGAAAATTACTATCGATTTTACCTCCTGCTGAAGCTAATACTTCATCGGGTAATGAAAATTTCAATCTTCTATGGCTGAGTCCAGATGAATGGCTAGTTTATTCGAATAATAAACAACAATCATTAGAAGAGCAAATAAAATTAGAGGAAATTTTATTTAATGAAATTTCTAATCTAAATCAAGGCGCTGTTACAAATGTTTCTGATCATTGGGTTATGATAAATTTAAAAGGTAATAAGATATATGATTTATTATCAAAGAGCTGTCCCTACAATTTTAATGAGTTTAAGAAAAAAAAAGGCTCAGTTACACAAACAATTATTAATCACATAGATGTTATATTGCATAATAAAGACAATAATGACTTAAATTTGTTTGTGAGAAGATCTTTTGCAGAAGACTTATGGTTGTGGCTTAACGACGGAGCTAGATTTATCTAGTTTATAATTTAGATAATAGTTTACAATAATTAATAAAGTAATAGACACAGTCCATTGGAAAAATACCCATAACCAGAAGAAACTATCATAATCAACACTAAGTGTTTTAGCTATATAAAAAACCAGTACTGGAATTAAAACATTTCTAGCAATATTATTTAACATCGCATTTTCAGATTTTTTGAGAGCCATAAAAAAACCATTAGTAAGAAAAAAGAAAGGATATGCAGGCAAAACAAAGGCTGATATTTTTAAATATCTTTTTCCATAATCAATAACTTCCAAATCACTTGAAAAAAATTTTGGTATAATATCGGCTGTTAAAAAAATTAATAAACCAGATGCTACCATTATTAAAAAAGAATATTTTATAGCCGTAAAATATGTCTCTTTAATTCTTTTATAATTTTTTGCGCCATAATTTTGTGCTATAATAGATATTATGGCAGTATTAATTCCTAAAATGGGTAAAAGAACAACCTGCTCAATTCTGGTAGCTGCACCGTATCCAGCTGTTGCTAATTCCCCTGTCATTCCAACATAAGTGAAGATAATACCAGCTGCAACTGAATAGCCACATATAGCAATAGAAATTGGCATAGATTGAAAGAAAATATTTATTAAATAATTTATTTTTGGATATAAAAAATCTCTTGTTAATTCTTTTAATCTTTTATTTTTTAAAATTTTTATAAAAATAATTATCAAAGATACTAATTGAGAAAGAATAGTAGATACACCAATTCCTGCCACGCCCATCGCTGGAATAAATAAAAAACCAAATATAAAAATGGGATTTAATATAATATTCATAACAAATGATAAAATTAAAACATTTCTATATGTCTTAGTATCACCCTCAGCATGTAATAATGAATTTAAAGCAACAACTAAAATGAAAAAAATTGATCCAGAAAAAATAATATTTGTATACTCAAGACCTAAATTTGTTACTATTTCTGTTGATCCCATTAATTGATAAATTTTTTTAGAAAAAACTAATCCTAAAAAGGTAATCAATAATGACATAATAAGAGCAAAATAAACGGTATTTATAAAATAACTTAATGCTTTTTTTCTGTTATTCTCACCTATGCTATTGCCAATTAAAGCTGTTCCTGCAACAGTAACACCTATACAAGTAGCGATTATGATAAAATATATTGGAAATGATTTAGTCAACGCAGATAATGCTTCTGGGGAAATTTTACCCGCATAAAATGTATCAACAATATTATAGAGTGTTTGAAAAAGTGTTCCAACACTAGCAGGTATAGCAAGTTTTTTTACCAGAACAGGTATTTTATCTTTAAGTAAGTTCATTTATGAAATATGATTTTTAATACTCTTTTTGAAAGATATGTCTCTTCCTGCTCTTTTTTGCAACATTAATCTGTTTTTGTCGCATTCTAAATCTATCTTTTTGTGAATTTGTAAGAATATCATGACATCGTGGACATGATACGCCCTCCTCATATTTTTTTGATTTTTTATCTTTAAACGATATTGGTTTCCTACATCCACTACAGATAGATAAAGATCCTTTTACAAGATCATGCTTAACACTTATTCTATTATCAAAAACAAAACACTCACCTTTCCACAAACTTTCTTTTTTCTTTATAATCTTTAAATACCTTAGTATTCCTCCTTTGAGTTGATAGATATTTTTAAAGCCTTTTTTTTCTAAAAATACTGAGGCTTTTTCACATCTAATACCTCCAGTACAAAACATAGCTACAGGATTGTTTTTATCTAAACTATTTAAAAATTTTGGAAATTCTCTAAAATTATCTATCTTCGGATTCATTGAATTTTGAAACGTGCCTACCTCATGTTCAAAAGGTTTTCTGGCATCAATCAATGTAGTATTTTTATCTTTTATAATTTTATTCCACTTAGATGGGTTTATATGACCATTTTGTCGTCTCTTATTAATTTTAATACCCATTGGAACTAATTCTTTTTTTATTTTTACTTTACAACGATAAAAGGGTTGAAATTTATTTATAGAAAAATTATCACTATCAAAATTTAAAAAATTTAAAGTTTTTTTGATTTTTTTTATTCCTAGTTTTAAATTTTTCTTTTTTCCTGAAATAGTTCCGTTTATACCTTCGTCAGAAATTATAATTGTTCCTCGGATGTTATTTTTAATTAGAAAATTACTTAGTATTTTTTTACTTTCTTGAACTGATTTAATTTTTTTAAATTTATAAAAACCAAAAATACAAAACATTATATCTTTCTACAAACAGTAAATCCATCACCAAGGGGTAACATTATTTTTTCAGTTCTTTTATCCTTTTTAATATAAGAATTAAATTCTCTAATATTTGTAGTCATTTTATCATTTTTACTTTGATTAATGACATCTCCATGCCATAAGACATTATCAATAATAATTAATCCATTTTCTTTTATTAGATCCAAACTATAATCATAATAGCTTATGTAATTTTCTTTATCAGCATCAATAAAAATTAGATCAAAATTTTTATTTTCATTTTTTAGTAGATTTAAACTTTCTAAAGCTGGTTTAATTATTAATTTAATTTTATTATCTTGTTGTGCTTTTTTAAAAAAATTCATGGCTATATTTGAGGTTTGCTCATTTCTATCAAGAGCTATTAAATGGCCATTATTTGGTAATGCCAGTAACATTGATAATGTGCTCAATCCAGTAAAGGTACCAATCTCTAAAATTTTCTTGGTACTAGATATTTTTATTAACAAATGAAGAAAATGACATTGACTTACTGATATTTGCATTTTTTTAATTTCACCAAGGCTTTCGTTGTAGGAAATTATTTCTTTTTGAATTGAGCTTAGATCTCTAGAATTGTCGTGAATATATTTTTCAATTTCTTTTGTAATTTGTAAATTTTTACCCATATAGATTAAAGTTTTTTCTTTAATATATCATTAACCAATTTAGGATTAGCTTTACCAGATGAAGCTTTCATTACTTCACCAACAAAAAAACCAAAGAGTTTATCTTTTCCCGATTTATACTTTTCAATATTTTTTGGATTTTCTGAAATAACTTTTTCTATGATTTTTTCTAATTCTTTTGGGTTGCTTTGTTGTTTAAGACCTTTATCAATTACAATTTGCTTTGGATCCATGTTTCCATTTGACATCTCCACAAATACTGTTTTAGCGATTTTTCCAGAAATTGTTCCATCTGAAATTAAGTTTATCAATTTAGATAAATTTTCTGGACTCACTGGACTTTTATTAATTTCAACATTTTTTTCATTTAGTAATGCAAATAATTCACCTGTAATCCAGTTTGCAGATAATTTTACATCAGAGTTTTTAATTACTTTTTCAAAATATTTTGAAGTCTCCAAATCTGAAACTAATATGGTAGCCTCATAAGGAGAAAGTTTAAACTTTTCAATAAAACGATTTTTTTTTTGATCTGGAAGTTCGGGTATTTCCTTTTTTACATTCTCGATAAATTCATCATTAAACTCTAAAGGTAGCAAATCTGGATCAGGAAAATATCTATAATCATGTGCATCTTCTTTAGATCTCATCGATCTTGTTTGGTTTTTTTTAGTATCAAATAGTCTAGTTTCTTGGTCGACTAACCCACCTTCCTCTAATAATTCAGCCTGTCTATTGGCCTCATATTCTATAGCCATCTGCATAAATTTAATTGAATTAACATTTTTGATCTCACAGCGTGTACCAAGTTTATCATTACCAACTTTTCTTACTGATACGTTAACATCTGCTCTCAAAGAACCTTCTTCCATATTTCCATCACATGTTCCTAAATATCTCATTATTGATCTTAATTTTTTAATATATAAATTTACTTCTTCTGGAGATCTAAGGTCTGGTTTACTAACAATTTCCATAAGAGCTACGCCTGATCTATTTAAATCAACCAACGTACTTCCTGGATCAATGTCATGTATACTTTTTCCAGCATCTTGTTCTAAATGAAGTCTTTCAATTCCAATAGTCTTTGGACCCGATAGTAAGTCTAAAATAACAGATCCTTCACCAACAATTGGATTTTTGTATTGGGAAATTTGATAACCTTGCGGAAGATCTGCATAAAAATAATTTTTTCTATCAAATATTGATTTCTTGTTAATTTTAGCATTCAAACCAATACCAGTTTTAATTGCTTGCCTAATGCAATATTCATTGATTACAGGCAACATTCCAGGAAATGCAGCATCAACTAAACTTACTTGTGTATTGGGCTCCGATCCAAATTTTGTCGCAGAATTTGAAAACAATTTCGATTCAGAAAGTACTTGAGCGTGTACTTCTAATCCAATTACTACCTCATACTTGTTACCATTTTTCTCAATCAAGTATTCATCTTTTCTCACTTGATCCACCAATCGTTTGTCTTAAATTTAAAATTAATTTTTTCTTCCATTGAATAAGCAATATCTAAAATTCCTTGTTCATCAAAAGGTTTTCCAATCAGTTGAAGGCCTAGTGGGTAATTATTTTTATCCAGTCCTGCTGGTATAGAAATTCCAGGTAATCCGGCTAAATTTACTGGAACAGTAAAAATGTCATTTAAATACATAGAAACAGGATCGTCGGTCTTTTCCCCCACTTTGAACGCTGAACTTGGTGTAGATGGAGTTAAAATTGCATCAACTTTATTAAAAGCATCATCAAAATCATTCTTAATTAGTTTTCTTACCTTTTGAGCTTTAAGATAGTAAGCATCATAATAACCTGATGAAAGAACGTAAGTTCCAATCATAATTCTTCTTTTAACCTCATCACCAAATCCTTGTGATCTTGTTTTTTCGTACATATCAATTAAATTTTCACCTTCAACTCTAAATCCATACTTTACTCCGTCATATCTCGCTAAATTTGATGATGCTTCTGCAGGAGCGACTATATAATAAGCAGGTAAAGCATAATTTGTATGTGGCAAAGAAATATCAATAATTTCAGCACCACAATCTTTCAAATATTCTTTACCCTTTTCCCATAATTTTTCTATTTCATCAGGCATATCTTCAACTCTATATTCTTTTGGAATACCAATTTTTTTACCTTTAATATTTTTATTAAGTTCGGAATAGTAATGTGGACGTTTAAAATCTATTGATGTTGAGTCTTTAGGGTCGAATGAACTTATAACCTCTAGTAAAAGGGCGCAGTCTTCAACATCTCTAGTCATTGGACCTGCTTGATCCAAAGATGATGCAAAAGCAACTATTCCATATCTAGAACAACTTCCATATGTAGGTTTTAAACCTACAGTTCCTGTAAAAGAGGCTGGTTGCCTAATTGATCCACCAGTGTCAGTACCAATAGTAGCCGGGGTGAGTTTTGCTGCTAATGCTGAGGCAGAACCACCAGATGAACCTCCGGGGACTAAGTTATCATCAATTGGACTTATAACATTTCCGAAATGACTTGTTTCATTTGATGAGCCCATAGCAAATTCATCACAATTCAATTTTCCAAGCAATATTGCTCCTGAATTCCAGAGATTTTGAGTAACCGTAGACTCATAAGTTGGAACAAAATTTTCTAAAATTTTACTACTTGCAGTAGTTTTAACATTTTTTGTACAAAAAAGATCTTTTACTGCAAGAGGGATTCCTGGAAGTTTTTTTTGAAAGTCAGGGCTAGCATCAAATCTTTTTGAATTTTCAAGTGCTTCATCAAAAGTTTCTTCTACATACGTATTAAGTTTTTTTGAAGATTTTGATCTTTCTATGTAAATAGATGTAATATCCTTAGATGAAATATCTTTAGATTTAATTTTTTTTACAAGTTGGGTTAATGTTAAATCAATTAAATCAGTCATTACTCCACCACTTTTGGTACTACAAAATAATCCTTATTGTCTTTAGGGGAATTTTTAAGAACATCCTCTCTAATATTTTTAGATATGATTTGATCTTTTCTAAATCTCAAGGTTGTTTCAGCAATTGATGTTAGGGGTTTGACATTGTCTGTATTTAATTGATTTAATTTTTCAATCCATTTGAATATTGCGGTCAAGTCCTTCTCTAATTTCTTAGCTTTTTGATCATCAATTGAAATTCTCGATAACTTAGATATATGTTTAACTGTTTTAAGATCTATGGTCATATGATAATTAGATCTATCATTATAATAGAAAAATACAACATGATCACTATTGATGAACTTAAGAGAAAAATTGATAAAAAATCACGTTTACTAGGTATTGATATAGGTTCAAAAAGGATAGGTATATCAATATCTGATGACAAAAGATTGATTGCTACACCTTTAAAAACCTTGCAACCCTCATCTTTTAGCGAGTTAATTAATGAAATCAAAAAACTTATCAATGAATATAATATACAAGGTTTAATTATTGGTGATCCTTTAAATATGGATGGTTCTAGAGGTAAATCATCTCAATCAGTTAATGATAAAAGCAATATTATTTATAAAGAAGTTAAAATTCCTTTTGTTTTATGGGATGAGAGGTTATCAACAGTAGGAGCTTTTAATTTATCAAGTCAATTAGACATAAACGTTTCAAAAAGGGTTAAAAAAATAGATGAAAATGCAGCAGCATTTATACTCCAAGGAGCGTTAGATTATTTAAATAATTAATACTTGCAATAATTCTACATTATAGCTATAGAGTTAATTTTAATGGCAATAAATTCTAATAAAGCTATTAAAATTTCTAAAAAACACCTCCTTGGAATTCAAGATTTGACTGTTTCTGATGTCAACTTAATACTCTCTGAGTCAAAAAAATTTATTTCACTAAATAAAAGTAAAAATAAAAAAAATGACACTTTAAGAGGTAAGACACAAATTAACTTATTTTTTGAACCTTCTACACGAACACAAAGCTCATTTGAGTTAGCTGGAAAAAGACTTGGAGCTGATGTAATGTCAATGAATATTACTAATTCTGCGATTAAAAAAGGTGAAACATTAATTGATACAGCAATGACACTTAATGCAATGCATCCTGACATAATAGTTGTAAGACATCAAGATTCAGGAGCATGCAATCTTTTATCACAAAAAGTTAATTGTGCAGTTTTAAATGCAGGAGACGGAAGAAGAGAACATCCTACGCAAGCATTACTTGATGCCCTAACAATAATTGACAGAAAAAATAAGATACAAGGTTTAAGAATAGCTATATGTGGCGATATTCTTCATTCAAGAGTTGCTAGATCAAATATTTACTTATTAAATATGTTAGGTGCAGAAGTAAATATTGTTGGACCCTCAAATCTTCTCCCAAAAGATATTAATAAATTAGGAGTAAATGTTTTTTCAGACATGAAAAAAGGTTTAAAAAATTGTGACATTGTTATGATGTTAAGATTACAAAATGAGAGAATGACAAGTTCATTTTTATCTTCTAACAGAGAATACTATGAATATTATGGATTAACTCCTAATAAATTAAAAGAAGCTAAAAGTGATGCACTAATAATGCATCCAGGTCCAATGAATAGAGGTATAGAGATTGATACGAAACTTGCCGATGATATTAATAAAAGCGTAATTAAGGAACAAGTTGAATTAGGTGTGGCAGTAAGAATGGCTTGTCTAAAAATTTTTTGTGAATGATGAAAAAAAAATATTTTCTTAATGCAAATATAATTGATCCTAAAAATTCAATTGAAGAAGTTGGTGGATTAATTATAAATGAGCAAGGTAAAATAGAAGCGGTTGGAAAAAAAGTTAATAAAAACAATATTCCCTCAAGAGAAAAATATATTGATCTTAAACAAAAATATATATTTCCAGGTTTGGTTGATATGCGTGTTTTTGTGGGAGAGCCAGGTTATGAATACAAAGAAAACTTTAAAACTTTAAGTAATGCTGCAATAGCAGGAGGAGTAACATCTGTTGTAACTATGCCAAATACGTCGCCAGTAATTGACAATGTATCAATAGTAGATTTTTTAAAAAGGAGAGGTCGTGATAAAGCTAGAATAAATATTTTCCCCGCTGCTTCTTTGACAAAAAACCTTGAAGGAACAAATATGACTGAGTTTGGATTGTTAAGAGATAAAGGCATTATTGGTTTTACCGATGGAACTAAAACAATTCAAAATACTAGATTGATGTCTAGGATAATGAGATCTGCATATGATTTAGATTGTTTGATTATGCAACATGCAGAAGACGGAGAATTGTCGAAAAATGGAATGGTTAATGATGGTATTATCGCAACAAAATTAGGCCTACAAGGAATACCTGATCTAGCTGAAAAAATTATTATAGAAAGAGATCTAACCTTACTTGAGGATTTTAATTGTAGGTATCATATTTCACAAATCTCAACGACAAAATCTGTGGAGATAATCGCTCAAAAAAAAAATCAAGTTGAGTTTACAACTGGAGTTTCAATTAATAACTTATCTCTTAACGAAAATGATATAGGTGATTTTAAAACCTTTCTTAAATTATCACCTCCATTAAGGACAGAGGATGATAGAGTTTCACTTGTAAAGTCAATTAACCAAGGTTTAATTGATGTAATAGTTTCTGACCACAAACCTGAAGACGAAGAGTCAAAAAGATTAACATTTTCTCAAGCTGCAACCGGTGCTTCTGGCGTCGAAACTCTTTTACCATTATCACTCGAATTGTTTCATAATGGTTCCATAAAATTATTTAAATTAATTGAACTTCTAACTAGTAATCCTGCTAAAATTTTAAAAATTGATAAAGGCAATCTCTCTATTGGTAACGACGCAGATTTTTGTATTGTTGATATATACAAACCTTGGGTTGTTAAAAAAGATAAAATTATATCAAAATCAAAAAATACTTGTATTGAAGAAAAAAAATTACAAGGATTAATTACCAATACATTTGTAGGTGGTGAGGAGTTATTCAAAATTTAATCATGGAAATAATTTTAATAATTATAATATGTTATCTTATGGGCTCAATCCCTTTTGGTTATTTATTAACAAAGATGTTTTTAAAGAAAGATATCAGAGGTATAGGTTCGGGAAATATTGGTGCTACTAATGTTTTAAGAACAGGAAATAAAATCATAGGTTATACTACTTTAACTTTAGATATTACAAAAGCTGTAGTACCTATACTAATTGTTAAAGCTCAATTCCCTGAATTTATTTTTATATCTTCGTTATCTATTTTTTTAGGTCATGTTTTTCCTTTATGGCTTAAATTTAAAGGCGGCAAAGGTGTGGCTACTTATGTGGGAATGCTTTTTTGTATAAATTATATTCTTGGTTTTGTTTTTATAGTCAGTTGGTTAATTGTATTTTTAATTTCAAAATATTCGTCTATGTCATCTTTACTGGCATCATTGGTTATTCCGATTTATAATTATCTATTTATTAATGATGGAAATTATTCTTTCTTTATAGTTTTATTTATTTTAGTTTTTTATACCCACAGAGAAAATATAAAACGCCTAAAAAATAATACTGAATCGAAGACAAAAATTTATTAATTTGACTATCTAATTGTTTTATGTAGGTTCTGAACAAATGAATCTAGTCATTGTTGAAAGTCCAGCAAAAGCTAAAACTATAAACAAATATTTGGGAGATAATTTTACAGTATTAGCGAGTTACGGACATATAAGGGATCTCCCTTCAAAAAATGGTTCTGTAAACCCTGAAGATAAATTTAAAATGATATGGGAAGTTGATACCTTCTCTAAAAAATATTTAAAGGAAATAACAGATGCGGCCAAAAAATCTGATAAAATTATACTTGCAACAGATCCAGATCGTGAAGGTGAAGCTATTGCTTGGCACGTGAAAGAATATTTAGATGAAAAAAAAATTTTAAAAGATAAAGAAATTGAAAGGGTTGTCTTTAATGAAATAACTAAGAAGGCTGTTATGCATGGTATAGAAAACCCAAGACAAATTGAACCACTGCTGGTTGACGCTTACATGGCCAGAAGAGCTTTAGATTATCTAGTAGGTTTTAATATTTCACCAATACTGTGGACTAAACTACCAGGTTCAAAATCTGCGGGACGAGTCCAATCAGTAGCTTTAAAATTAATCACAGAGAGAGAACATGAAATTGAGTTATTTAAGCCTGATGAATTTTGGACTTTAACTATTAAATTCGCTGATCAAAAAAAACAAAATATAAATGCTAGTCTCAATCTATTAGATAATAATAAAATTGAAAAATTTTCATTTAGAACTAAAGAAGAAATAAATAAAGCTATATCAAGTATTAAAAAAAAAAAATTTAGTATTAGCGATATTTCAAGTAAAGTAGTAAGTCGTAATCCTTCAGGACCATTCACTACATCAACACTTCAACAAACATCTTCTAGTAGATTAGGGTTTGGAGCATCCAGAACAATGCAAATTGCACAAAAATTATACCAAGGTATAGATATAGAAGGAGAAACAATTGGTTTGATTACTTACATGAGAACTGATGGAACAAATTTATCTAAAGATGCGGTATCTGCTTTTAGAGATTATATTAAAAAAGAAATTGGTAATGAATATTTGCCTAAAGAAGCTTTAAATTATTCTGGAAAAAAAGCAAAAAATGCTCAGGAAGCACATGAGGCAATCAGACCTACAGATATTATTAGAACACCCCAAAGTATTAAAAAATATTTAAGCACCGATCAAAACAAACTTTATGAACTTATTTGGAGTAGAGCTCTGTCATCTCAAATGGAGTCTGCTCAGTTTGATAGAAACACAATTACCATAACTTCTGATAATAATGATACTGTTTTTAAAGCTAGTGGATCAGTTTTGAAATTTGATGGATTTTTAAAGATTTATAAAAATAATGTTAAAAATGATGATGAAAATATTCTACCAACTATGTCTAAAGGAATAGTTAATATCGAATCTTTGATAGATGAACAACATTATACACAGCCCCCTCCAAGATATTCTGAAGCAAGTTTAGTAAAAAAACTTGAAGAACTTGGTATAGGGAGACCATCTACATATGCAAGTATTATCTCTACTATTGCGAACAGAGGTTATGCTGAAATTTTAAACAAAAGATTTTTTCCTACTGATAGAGGAAAATTAATATCAGCATTTCTAGAAAAACTATTTTCAAAATATGTAGATTATAATTTTACTGCTGGATTAGAAGATCAACTTGATGAAATCACTACTGGAAAAGAAAGTTGGATTAAAGTTCTCGAGCTTTTTTGGAAAGATTTTAATAACAATGTTTCAGAAGTAAAAGAAAAAAGAACAAGAGAAGTTTTAGATTTACTTAATGATAGCTTAGGAGATTTAATTTTTGATAAAGATGATCAAGGAAATGTAGTCAGAAAATGCCAATTGTGTAATTCTGGGACACTAAGTCTAAAAAATAGCTTCAGAGGTGGAGCTTTTATAGGTTGTTCAAACTACCCCGAATGCAAATTTACTAGACCTTTGTCTAAAGCAAAAGCTGCTGCACAAGCACAATTAGCTGAACCAAAACTAATAGGGCAAAATGATTTTGGTAAAGATATATATTTAAAAAATGGTAGATTTGGTCCTTATCTTCAATACGAAGCTATACCTAGCCAAGAAGAAAATATCGCAAAAAAAAGTAATAAGAAAAAAAAGGTTGATAATCATTTAAAGAATGTTTCAATTCCAAAAGGAATACTATTAGAAAATATTGATTTGAATAAGGCAAAATTTTTATGCTCTCTACCTAAAAGCCTAGGTTTAAATCCAGGCAATCAAAAAGAAATATTTTTAAATACAGGTAGATTTGGACCTTATCTAAAATGTGAAAATAAATCAGCAAGAATAGAAAACGTTGATGAAATATTCTCTATAGGTCTTAACAGAGCTATAACTTTAATTGCAGAAGCAAAGCCTGGCAGAATGTCTTCTTCAACTATTAAGGAATTAGGTGAACATCCTGAAGATAAAAAACCAGTTAGAGTTATGAAAGGTCAATTTGGTCCTTATATTAAATACAAGTCACTTAATGCAACTATCCCAGAAGAAAAAGATCCAACCGAACTCACAATGGAGGAAGCGTTGATATTGATTGAGAAAAGAAAAGAATACGATAAAAATAAAAAATCTAAGAAGAAAAAATAAAATGACTTTTGAAAAAAAAATAGAAGAATTAAAATTACAATTACCAAAAGCAGCCGACCCTGTTGGTTCATATGTTGCGGCAAAAATTTCAGGTAAGCTACTCTTTGTATCTGGTCAAATATCTATGAATGAAAAAGGAGAACTTATAAAAGGAAAGCTAGGAAATGATTTAGATATAGAAACTGGTTATAATGCTGCAAAAAGATGTGCTTTAAGCATTGTTGCACAAGTTAAAAAGATGTGTGAAGGAGATTTATCAAAAATCAAATCGTGTATTAAACTTACTGGCTACGTAAATTCAGAAGATAATTTTACTGATCAACCAAAAGTCATAAATGGTGCATCAGATTTAATAGTTTCTATATTTGGTGATCAAGGCATGCATACTAGAGCAGCTGTTGGTGTAAATAACCTACCATTAGGTGTTGCAGTCGAAGTGGATGCAATATTTGAATTAAAATAAAAATTATCTTCCTATACCAAAATATTTTATTTTTTCTCTACGCATTTTAATTGGAGAGTATATATTTCTCATATCGAAAATTATACAATTTCTTTTTTTAGTAAGTTTTTTAAAATTTAACAATTTAAATTCGTTCCATTCGGTGTGAATTATTATCAAATCACTTTTATAACATGCAGACGATATATCCTTACAAAAATTTACATTTTTTAAATTTTCAAAATCATTTTTTTTTCCTGACGGATCAAAATATCTAATTTTAGCACCATTTTTATTAAGCTTTGGTATCATGAATAAGCTTGATGCCTCTCTCATATCGTCAGTGTTAGGTTTAAAGGTAACTCCTAAAAATGTAATTGTTTTATTTTTAATTTTATTTTTTAATATTTTATTTACTTTGTGAGTTAATAATAATTTTCTATAATCATTTGATTTTATTACTGACTTAACAATTGAAAGATTCGTTTTAAATAATTTTGCAGTATCTATTAAAGCTCTTGTATCTTTTGGAAAACATGATCCTCCATAAGCAGGACCTGCCCTTAAGAAACGTTCACCTATACGTTGATCTGAACCTATGCCATAAGAAATATCTTTGATATCCACTCCTGTTTTTTCACATAAATTTGCAATTTCATTTATATATGAAATTTTTGTAGCCAAAAATGCATTGGATGCATATTTGATTAATTCTGCCCCTCTTCTTGAAGTATTAAAATATCTGCTAGTTTTTTTAATAATTGGTAAATATAAAGATTTAAGTATTCTATTTGCTTTTACACTGTCAGTTCCAATTATTACCCGATCAGGAGAAATGAAATCTCTTATAGCCTCACCTTCTCTTAAGAACTCAGGGTTCGATACAATATCAACAATTTTTTTTAATTTTTGTTTTTTTAAGATTTTTTCAATTCTATCGCCTGTAGTAACTGGTACTGTAGATTTTGTAATAACAATTTTATATTTTTTTATATATTTTTTTAATTGATTTACTACTTGAAAAACATATTTAAGATCTGCTGAATTACCACCTCTCTTTGTAGGAGTACCAACGCATATAAAAATTATATCAGTTTTTTCAACTGCGTACTTCAGGTCTGATGTAAAAATTAATCTTTTCTGTTTATAATTTCTTTTAACCATCTCTTCAAGACCAGGTTCGTAAATTGGAATATGTCCTTTATTTAAAGATTTTATCTTTTCTTTATTTTTATCAACACAATAAACTGTATTTCCCAAATCAGAAAAACATACACCAGAGACAAGACCTACATAACCTGTGCCTATCATACAAAGCTTCATATCTTTAAAATTTCCATTGATGACTTGATATAACCATTCATTGTTCCACAATCTAAATATTTTCCTTTAAAATTATGACCAACAAATTTATGACCTTCTTTAATTAATTTTCTTATTGAGTCTGTTATATGAATCTCGCCACCTTTACCTTTTTTTTGATCAACTAACTTACCAAAAATTTTTTTTGGTAAAATGTATCTTCCTATTACTGCACAATTTGAAGGTGCGTTTTTAATATTTGGTTTTTCGACTAAATCTTTAACGTAAAAATTATTTTTGTTAATATAGGGACCTTTTGAAAAAATTCCCCATCTATCAACAGTATTTCTTTTCACTTTAGTGCTAGCAATAACTGAACATTTTTTTTTATTATGAATGTAGATCATATCCTTAGAACAATTACTTTTAATTATTAAGTCGTCAGGAAGTATCATTAAAAAATAATTGTTTTTAATCATATTTTTAGTTTTTAAAATTGCATCGCCTGTCCCTTTGGGATTATTTTGATACACAAATCTAATTATTTTTTTATATTTTTTAATTTTGTTATATTCTTTTATAATTCTTTTATCTTTTTTTCTTTTAATAATTTTTTTATAAAATTTATCATTGTAAAAATATCTTTTTATTATTTTTTTTTTTTTAGAAATTATAAAAATTATTTCTTTAATTCCAGATTCAATGCATTCATCTAAAATATATTCAATTCCAGGTTTCCCATTAATTGGTAAGAGTTCTTTAGCAAATACACTTGTAAGAGGCAAAAGTCTTGTACCCAATCCTGCCAATGGTATTATTGCTTGTCTAATCATTAAAATGTATTACTTAAATGAACTATCATAAATGAAAATATTTAAAAGCATTAATAAATTAAACAAAGAAGTTAATTTTAAGGCAAATATTGGTTTTGTTCCTACAATGGGAGCATTACACGTAGGTCATATTTCATTAATTAAAAAATCTAGGTCTAAATGTAAAAAAACTGTCGTTAGTATTTTCATAAATCCTTCACAATTTAACAAAATAAAAGATTTTAAATCATATCCACGAAATTTTAAAAAGGATATAGAAATTCTTAAAAAGTTAAAAGTAGACTATTTACTGTTGCCTAAAAAAAATGAAATATATAAAAATAAGAGAGAAATGAAGATTAAATTAAATAATAATGATAAAATTTTATGTGCAAAGTTTAGAAAAGGACATTTTGAAGGAGTTTTAGCAGTAATAAATAAATTTTTAAAAAAAATTGATGCTAAATATATATTTTTGGGTGAAAAAGATTATCAACAAATTTATCTTATTAAAAAATATATTGGTTATAGATTTAATACTAAAATAATTCCTTGTAAAACAATAAGATTAAATAACTCGTTACCTTATTCATCAAGAAATATTTTAATTCCAAAAGAAAAGTTAAAAACGGCATCTTTCATTTCAAGTGCACTTAAAAAACTTCATGCACAAATTAAAAAAAATTTTAATAATGTTAATAAAATAAAACTTTTAAAAAAAGTCATAGAGTTAAATGATGTTAATGTCGAATATATTGAGATCAGAAATAAATATAATTTATCAAATAAAATTAATAAAAATAATTTTAAAATATTTATTTCCTACTACATAAACAAGGTAAGATTGATCGACAATTTTTAAACTTTAAAAAAAGTAAGCTCCGACTCCTAAGAATGATACAAATCCTATAACATCGGTGATTGTGGTGACAAATACACTTGATGCTATAGCTGGATCTATATTCATTTTTTTTAATGTTACTGGAACTAGAATACCAAAAAGGCCTGCAACAATCATCGTAAGAACCATTGAAATTGATATTATTATAGATAACTGTAAATCATTAAACCATAATTGAACAATTAATGAACTAATAACTGCAAAAATAATTCCATTTAATACACCGATATTAAATTCTTTTAATATGTTTTGATTAAAATTATTTTTAGTTAGATCATTTGTTGCAAGTGTTCTAACTGTAACAGCTAATGTTTGCATTCCAGCATTGCCGCCCATTGATGCAACTATTGGCATCAAAAATGCTAGTACAACCATTTGCTTTATTGTTGCTCCAAACAAACTAATACACCATGTTGCTAAAAATGCAGTAACCAAATTTAGTAACAACCAATTAAATCTTCTTTTTGTTTTTATAAAAACTCCATCAGTAATTTCTTCATCACCGACACCTGCAAGCCTTAATACATCCTCTTCAGCTTCCTCCTTAAGTACTGTTAAAACATCATCGCTAGTTATCATACCAACTAATTTATTATTTTTATCTACAACACATGCTGAATTTAAATTATAATTTTCAAATAAATGTCCAACTTTTTCTCTATCCATATCCACAGGAATTGAAAGTTGGCTTTCATTCATTATTGAATTCATTTTAGTTTCTCTTGGTGTTCTTAAAACTTTTGATGATGGTACCGTACCTATTGGTTTAAACTCACTATCTACAATAAAAATTTCGAGAAACTGTTCAGGTAAATCTTTATTTTCTCGAAGATAGTCTATGGTTTGACCAACTGACCAATTACTTGGAATAGCAGTAAATTCTCTTTGCATCAATCTTGCCGCAGAATCCTCAGGATAACTTAAGCTTTCTAACAAGGCAAAACGATCTTTGGGCGGTAAAGAACTTAAAATAGAATTTTTATTTTTTTCATCTATATTTTCTAAAATTTGTATAGAATCATCGGAGTCAAGATTTTTTAAAATTGTTACTATTGATTCTGACGATAAATATTTAATTATCTCTTTTTGGATTGATTCATTGAGTTCAACAAATACTTCAGGGTCAATTTTAAAATTATTTAATTTAATTAATTTTTCCCTATCCGTATCGCTAAGATGTTCAATAATATCAGCTGCATCAGCTGGATGCATTTCCTTGAATGAGTTATTGATAAAAGATACATCATTATTAGTTATTTTATCAGTAACTACATTAATATACTCTTTATTAAACTCAAAATTGACTTTTTTATCTTTTACTTTTTTAATTAAAGTCATAAATTTACCTATATTTTATTAGGCACTATTAATACATAATTCATATAATACAATTCTTTAATGAAAATTGAGATTAAAATAACTAAAAAACCTGTAGAATACACTAAAGCTATTAAGTTTTTAGAGCATAGAATTGATAAAATTCATAAAAATAGAGCATCTGAATTAATTTGGTTATTAGAACATCCGTCAATTTATACTGCGGGAAGTGGTTATAATGAAAGAGATGTTCTAGATAAATCGATAAATCTATATAAAACTAATAGAGGAGGAAAAATAACATATCATGGTCCAGGTCAAGTAATTTTTTATTTTGCTATAAATCTAAATAAAAGAAATAGAGATATTAGAAACTTATTAAATAAAATCGAAAATACGATAATAGAAACATTTAAAAGTTTTAAAATAAATGCAAGAGCAGATAAAAATAATATTGGGATTTGGGTGAAACATAATAAAAAACCAAAAAAAGTCGCTGCAATAGGAATAAGAGTAAAGAAATGGGTAGCGTACCATGGTTTTGCAATTAATGTTTCTACTGATTTAAATAAATATAAAAAGATAATTCCATGTGGAATTAATGATAAAGGAATAATCAATCTTAATTCAATTAAAAAACAGTCATACATCACTTTAAAAGAAAAATTAGTAGAAAATTTTCTTAAGAACTTACAAAATTAAGTCTTTTAATTTTAATGAATTTATTAAAGTAATCAGGTAATAGAGCTGTATAGGTAAATTTTTTATCTTTGATCATAAATTTAATTTGATAAGAGTGGAGCATTAGATTTTTATTAATTCCTTTAGATGTATTATTAAAATTATATTTTTGGTCGCCATAAATGGGGTGACCAATATCAAATAGTTGCTTCCTCAATTGATGTTTTCTTCCTGTTATCGGTCTCATTTCAATTAAACTACAATTACTATTCTTATCTAATACTCTAAAGTATGTTTTGGCTTTTTCAATTATTGGTTTGTTATTTTCATATCTTAGTAAATTTGAATCCCAAAGACCTGCTTTAGATCTTATTTCGCCATGACAAATAGCTAGATATATTTTATGAACTTTTCTTAATCTAAATAATGATGTAAAAAGTTGTGCAGTTTCTCTATTTTTTGCAATAATGAAAACACCAGATGTATCTTTATCTAGTCTGTGAACAGAATATGGCTTAGTGTTTAAAAAAAACTTACTTTTAGCAAAAATATCTATTAAATTTTTTTTAGATTTAGTTCCTCCCTGAACAGATATCCCAGATTTTTTATTTACAACAAGGAAATTTTCATTGTCATCAATAATTAGGTCTTCATTTGATTTTATTACACTTTTAGATGGATTAAATTTATTTTTCTTTTGCTTTTTAAAAACTTCAAAAAATAGATCATATAATTCTATTTTTTCATTTGCTTTAATTTTGTACGAACTTTTTACTTTTTTACTATCAATTTTAATTTTTCCATTTCTTAGATTTTTTTCTATAAATGATTGAGGTAATTTTTCTAAGTTTTTTTTAATCCATCGATCAATACGCATATTTTCAAACGTCTTTTCAACGTTATAAATTTTTTTCATGATTATAGTAATATAAAACTATGCAGTCGCTAATTTCTTTTCTTCTTTTTGATCTTTTTTAATTTCTCTTTTCTTTTTATCAATTTTTTTTGCCTGTTTATCTCTATCTACAAATTCAATAACTGCCATCGGGGCATTATCACCATATCTAAAACCAGCTTTAACAATTCTTGTGTATCCACCATTTCTTTTTTGATATCTTTTGGACAGAGTTTTTTTCACCTTATTTGCAGAATTAATATTTTGCAATTTTCTCATTAGCATTTTAGTGGTATGCAAATTCTCCTTTTTTCCTAATGTTATAATCTTATCTGCCTGCGGTTTCAAAAATTTAGCTTTTGGTAATGTAGTGGTGATTTGCTCATATTTTATTAATGAATTAAGCATATTTTTGAGCAATGCTTTTCTATGCTCTGAAGTTCTATTAAGTTTTTTATTTGCAAATCCATGTCTCATAAATTTAAATAGCTTCTTCTAGTTTTTTTGACATTTCAGCTATATTGTCTGGTGGCCAGTTAGGAATTTCCATACCAAGATATAATGACATCCCGTTCAATACTTCTTTTATTTCGTTTAAAGATTTTCTACCAAAATTTGGTGTTCTCAACATTTCACCTTCAGATTTTTGAACTAAATCACCAATATAGATTATATTGTCATTTTTTAAACAATTCATAGATCTAACTGATAATTCTAATTCATCAACTTTTCTTAAAAGATTTTTATTAAATTCAGGCTCGGAGGGTTTTTCACGTATTATAACCTCTTGTGGTTCGTCAAAATTTACAAACATATTGAGTTGATCTTGAAATATTTTTGCTGAGTACGCCACAGCATCTTCTGCTGAGATAGATCCATTGGTTTTTACTTCCATTGTTAATTTATCATAATCTAAAGCTTTTCCCTCTCTTGCTGTACTGACTGAATAGGAAACTTTTTTAACCGGACTAAACAATGAGTCTATTGGAATAAGTCCTAAAGGTGGCTCATCTGGTTTATTCATTGAAGCTGGCACATAACCTTTTCCAGTTTCAACAGTCATTTCCATATGAAAATTTGTTTTTTCATCTAAATTACAAATTACAAGATCAGGGTTTAAAATTTCTATATCAGTAACTGAAGTGATATTTGAGGCTTTGATTTCTCCTGGTCCCTTAGCATCTAAAATTAATTTTTTTACACCTTCGAATGAACTTTTGAGAGCTAAAGATTTTACATTTAATACTATATCCGTTACATCTTCTCTTATACCCTTAATCGATGTAAATTCATGAAGCACACCATCAATTTGTATTGATGTTACAGCAGCGCCTCTTATAGATGATAACAAAATTCTTCTTAAAGAATTACCTAAAGTTAACCCATATCCTTTTTCTAAAGGTTCAGCTGTGATTTTAGCGTAAGTTTTATCATCGCTTAGCTGAACATCTAGTTTAGATGGTCTAATTAATGACTTCCAGTTTTTTATATTGACGTCACTTGTTTCCATTTACACTCTCCTTTTTTTTGGTGGTCTCGATCCATTATGTGGCATTGGTGTTGTATCTTTTATTGAAATAATCTTGAAACCTCTAGCTTGCAAAGCTCTTAGAGCAGTTTCTCTACCAGATCCTGGCCCTTTAACTTCAACCGATAATATTTTCATCCCATATTCTTGAGCCTTTGAAGCAGCTGCATCTGCAGCAACTTGTGCAGCATATGGAGTTGATTTTCTTGATCCTTTAAATCCTTTTTGTCCCGCTGATGCCCATGAAACAACATTGCCACTAGTGTCTGCTATAGAAATAATTGTGTTATTAAATGTAGATTGAACATAAGCTATACCATTAAGTATATTTTTTTTAATTTTTTTTTTTTTGGAATAGGTACTTTTTTTAACAACGCTAACTTTCTTTTCTTGTTCTTTATCTTGGTTAGTTTTTTTTTCCTGTTTAGCCATAATTATTTTTTAAGTGGTGTTAATTTTTTACCAGCTATTGCTATTGCTTTACCTTTTCTTGTTCTGGCATTACATCTTGTTCTTTGTCCTCTCACTGGTAATTTTTTTCTATGCCTTGAACCTCTATATGAGGCAAGATCAATCAATCTTTTAATATTCAAAGAGTATTCTCTTCTCAAATCACCTTCTACTTTAAAATTTTTATCTATATATTCTCGAATTTTTAGTATCTGGTCATCAGTAAGTTCATTAACTCTTTTTGATTTAGGAATATCCAAATCTTTACAAATTTGTTGAGAAAATCTATTTCCTATTCCGTAAATGTAAGTTAATCCAATTTGAACGATTTTATTTTGTGGAATATTTACCCCTGCAATACGAGCCATAAAAAGTGATTAAAAATTTAGCCTTTTATATAAGAAGTTTGTTCAAAGTCAATGCGTTAAACCTTAAGTATTTCCTCAATTTTTTGTGAAATATGCTTAATTTCAGCAGAACCATCAACTTCATGGAAATTTTGTTTTTTTGAATAATAATCTAATACCGGCTTTGTAACCTCCATGTAGGTATCATATCTTTTTAAAATAGTATCTGAATTGTCATCTGACCTTTTTTCTAAAAGTTTTCTTTTTTCAATTCTTTTTACTATTGAATTTTTATTTACATTCAGAAAAATAATACAATCTATTTTTTGATTAGATTTTCTCAACAAAGCGTCAAGATTTTTAGCTTGATTTATAGTTCTGGGATATCCATCAAAAATAAGCTTGCTCATTTTCTTTGGGTTAAAGATTATTTTTTCAAGAAGTTTATTAACGATTTCATCTTCTACAAATTTACCATCATTCATATTATTTATTATTTTTTTTCCGATTTCGGTATCTTTTTTTATTTCCTCTCTTAACATATCTCCTGTCGATACCTGAAAACTATTTAATTTTTTCACTAAATGCTTAGCTTGAGTTCCTTTTCCAGCACCAGGTGGACCAAAGATTATTATATTCACTTATCTTCCAAATTTTGTTTTTTTTATTAACTGCTCGTACTGAGAGCTCATCATCCTTGTTTGAATTTGTGTAACAGTATCAATTGCCACTACAACTACTATAAGTATTGATGTTCCACCCAAATAAAAAGGTATTGGGTAATTTGCTATTAAAAATTCTGGCATTAAACAAACTAAAGTCAAATATAATGCCCCAATTGTAGTTAACTTAGTCAAAATATTATCAATATATATTGCGGTACTTTCTCCTGGACGAATTCCTGGAATAAATCCTCCATGCTTTCTTAAATTCTCAGCTGTTTCGTTAGGATTGAATGTTATTGAAGTATAAAAAAAAGTGAAGAAGATTATACCCGACGCGTATAAAAGCATATAAAGAGGTTGACCCTGACCAAAGAATGAGGAAAAATTTAAAAAAGTTTCACTTTGACTAAAATTAAAGTTAGAAAAAGTAACAGGTAATAACAATAATGCTGACGCGAATATAGCAGGTATCACGCCTGCCTGATTAATCTTTAGCGGAAGAAAAGAGGAGTCGCCACCATAAATTTTATTTCCCATTTGTCTTTTTGGATAATTAATTAAAATTTTTCTTAATGCTCTTTCCATAAATACAATAAACATAATTGTTGCTACTAATAATAAAAAAATTAAAATTATCATCAATGTCGAAATCGCTCCTGTTCTACCTAGCTCAAATGTTGTTACAAGAGCTCTAGGTATCTCTGCTACAATTCCAGAAAATATTATTAAAGAAATTCCATTTCCAATACCTCTCTGTGTAATTTGTTCACCTAACCACATTAGAAAAATAGTTCCTGCAACTATTGTTGTAACTGTCGATATTTTAAAGAACATTCCCGGATTTATAACTAGATTAGCTGAAGATTCTAACCCTACAGCTAAACCATAACCTTGAACAAGAGCTAATAAAACTGTGCCATAACGAGTAATTTGTGTTATTTTTTTTCTTCCTATCTCACCTTGGTTTTTTAAATTTTTAAAATAATCTGAAACACCAGTTAATAATTGAACTATAATTGACGATGATATGTAAGGCATAATACCTAATGCAAAAATTGCCATCCTACTGATTGCCCCACCAGCAAAAACATTAAACATCCCAAGTAAACCTTTTTGATTACTTTCCATCATTATTTGCAATTGCTCTGGATCAATGCCTGGCAAAGGTACAAATGTTCCAAATCTATATATTGATAATATAAAAATTGTAAATATTATCCTATTTTTTAGATCACTTGATTGTGCATTTGTACTCATAAACTGTTTGATCTATTTTTTGTTTATTTGAATTGAACTACCTATCTTTTTAAGTTTTTCAATTGCTGATTTCGAAATCAAATCTGTTTGAATACTAATTTTGTCTTTAATTTCACCTTTGCCTAAAATTTTTAGTTTTATAGAGTTTTTATTAATTATTTGTAGTTTCTTTAAAACTTCAACATTTATAGTTTCACTAGGATTTAATTTTTTTTTATCAATAAACATCTGAATCTTATCAAGATTAATCTTTGCAACTTTAAAATCTTTTAAAGAGTTAAATCCTCTTTTGGGTAGTCTTCTATAAAGAGGCATTTGACCACCTTCAAAACTTTTTATTGCTACACCAGATCTAGATTTTTGTCCTTTTACACCTCTACCAGATGTTTTGCCTTTTCCTGATCCTATTCCTCTACCAACTCTAATTTTTCTTCTAACTACTTTTCCAGTTGTATTTAATGAAGTCATTAGCCTCTTTTTTCTATTATTTCAGAAATTTTCTTATTTCTAATAGTTGATATTTGCTTAGGTGAATTTTGTGCTGTAAGTGCTTTCATGGTTGCTCTTATAACATTATGTGGATTTGCAGTTCCCATTGATTTTGCAACAATATCTCTTATTCCTAATACCTCACAAACAGCTCTTACTGGACCACCTGCAATTATACCTGTGCCTTTTGGTGCAGCTCTTAGTTTGATTTTTCCAGCTCCATCTTTGCCGTAAATATCATGATGAATTGTTCTTCCTTCTCTTAATGAAATATGGATTAGTTTTCTTCTTGCCATTTCGTTAGCCTTTTTAATTGCATCAGGTACTTGCTTAGCTTTGGCATGTGCAATTCCGATTTTTCCATTTTGATTTCCTACTACAACTAAAGCAGAAAAACCAAATCTTCTTCCTCCTTTAACAACTTTAGTTATTCTGTTTATGTGCACTAACTTTTCTAGTATATCTTCTTTACTTTTTTCCATTTTTAAAACTCCATACCATTTTTTCTTAATGTTTCAGCAAAAATTTTAACTCTCCCGTGATATTTATATATACCCCTATCAAAATATATTTTTGTTATTTTTTTTTCTAGAGCTTTTTTTGCCAACCTTTCAGCTACAACTTTTGATAAATCACTTTTATTTTTTACCTTTAAATTTTTTATATCTTTTTCTACAGAAGATGCAGAAAATAAAGTTTTTGAATTTTTGTCATCTATTATTTGTGCTGAAATATTTTTAGCAGATCTTGAAACGCACAATCTAAATCTGTTAGATTTTGCAACATTTTTTAACTTATTTTTTACTCTAAATCTTTTTCTGTTTGATGTAGTTAATTTCATTATTTTTTCTTACCCTCTTTTCTAAGTATATATTGATTTTTTTCTCTTATACCTTTGCCTTTATAAGGTTCTGGAGGTCTTATTGATTTAATTTTTGAAACAACCTCACCGACAAGCTGTTTATCATAACCAGAAATCCTCAATATAGTCTGTTTTTCCACAATAAGTTTAATACCGTCAGGTATTTCAAAATTAACATCATGACTAAATCCAAGTTGCATATTTAACTGCTTCCCTTTTAAAGATGCTCTATATCCAACACCTACAAGTTCTAATGTTTTTTCATATCCCTTACTAATTCCAATAATCGCATTGTTTACTAAACTTCTATTCATGCCCCATAATCTTTTAGTATTTTGATTAATTATTTTTGGCTTTAAAGATATTTCTTTACCATCGTTAATTTTTAATTCGAAAATATTTAGATCAATATTAAGTGATTTTTTACCAAGAGGACCATCAACATTTAAAATTGTACCATTTAAAGCTACTTTAACTTTTTCAGGTATCGATATATTTATTTTTCCTATTTTTGACATTAAAATACCTTACAAATTATCTCTCCACCAACTTTTTGTTTTCGTGCATCTAGGTCTGTCATTACGCCTTTGGGTGTTGATATGATTGCGATACCCAATCCATTATTAATTTTAGGTAAACTTTCTGCACTTGAAAAAATTCTTCTTCCTGGTTTTGATATTCGTTCAATTGTGCTTATAACAGGATTTCCTGAATGATATTTTAAATTAATAGATAGAACTGATTTTTTATTATTCTCATTTATTTTATAATCAATTATATAGCCTTCGTTTTTTAAAATTTCAGAAATACTTACTTTAAAATTTGAAGATGGGAGTTCTACTATTTTATGGTTACGTAACTGAGCGTTTTTTATTCTTGCAATCATATCTCCAATTGGGTCACTTAAACTCATAATTTCCTTTCTACCAGCTTGATTTAATCATACCTGGAATTTTTCCTTGTAATCCTAGTTGTCTCAAAGCAATTCTTGATATTTTTAATTTTCTATATACACCGTGTGGTCTACCAGTAATTTGACATCTGTTCATTATTCTTACTTTTGAGGAATTTCTTGGCAACTTAGAGAGTTTTTGCTGAGCTTTAAATCTTTCCTCTAAAGAAATTTTTTTATTCATAATTATTTTTTTTAACTCTTTTCTTTTTTTGTAGTACCTATTCACAAGTTTTATTCTTCTATTATTTTTGTTTATTGCACTTAATTTAGCCATTTTAGTTTTCTCCTTTTTTTTTAAATGGGAAATTCAATCTTTTTAATAATTCTAAACTATGTTCAGAAGAATTAGAATTTATCACAATAGTAATATCTAATCCTCTTATTTTGTCTACCTTGTCAAAATTAACCTCTGGAAAAATTATGTGCTCTTTTACTCCAAATGTATAATTTCCAAACTTATCAAATCCATTTGACGATAAACCTCTAAAATCTTTTATACGAGGTAATGCTATATTAACTAATCTATCGATAAATTCGTACATTTTATTTTTTCTTAGTGTTACTTTGAGTCCTGCATTAGTACCTTTTCTTGTTTTAAAGTTGGATATTGATTTTTTAAATTTTGTTAACATCGGTTTTTGTCCACCAATATTTGCTAAGTCTTGTTCGCAAGATTTAATAATTTTAGAGTCGTTACCATCTAATCCTAAACCCATATTTATTACAACTTTTTCTAAATTTGGAGTCATATACAAATTTTTAAATCCAAATTTTTCTTTAAGTGATGGTTGTATTTCTTTTAAATAAAGTTCTTTAAGCCTTGGTGACATTTATATTATTTTTTAACCTCTTTTTTTTTATTTTTGTTTGTATCTATGATTAATGCTAAATTTGAAATATTTAGAAAATTTTCCTTTGAAATAATTCCACCCTTCTTTTCTTTGGTGGTTTTTACATGTTTTTTGACTATATTTATACCTTTCACTTTTGCTCTGTTATTAGGTCTATCAATTTCAATAACTTCGCCTTCTTTTTTTTTGTCCTTACCTGTCAAGATTTTTACTTTGTTACCTTTTTTAATCATTTTATAATACCTCTGGTGCTAGTGAAATAATTTTCATCTGTCCTCTACTTCTTAATTCTCTTGTTACTGGTCCAAATATTCTAGTTCCAACTGGTTCTCCTTTATCATCAACTAAAACTGCTGCGTTATTATCAAATTTTACTTTAGAGCCATCATCTCTATGAATACCTTTTTTAACTCTTACAACAACTGCTTTATGCACTGATCCTTTTTTAACCTTTCCTCTAGGTATAGCTTCTTTAACTGCTATAACAATTGTATCACCAATGCTAGCATATCTTCTTTTAGAGCCACCTAAAACTTTTATACACTCTATTTTTTTTGCTCCAGTATTGTCAGCTACTAATAATTCGGTCTGAACCTGTATCACTTCAAATCCTCCATTACTTGAAATTTTTTATTTTTAGAAAATGGTTTACTTTCAATTATCGAAACCTTGTCTCCATTTTTAAATTTATTATTTTCATCATGTGCATTATATTTTTTTTTGACTTTAATTATTTTTTTGAGAACAGGATGCTGATATTTCCTTTCTACAAGTACAGTTATTGTTTTATTAGGTTTATCACTTATGACAACTCCAGTTAATATTTTTTTAGGCATTCAACTTACCTTTCAAAAGAGTTTTTAATCTTGCTATTGTTTTTTTTGTTTCATTTATTTGAGCAGGATTTGCGATTTGTGAATTTACTTTTTGAAATCTTAGGTTAAATAGGTCCTTTTTCATTTTATCTAAATTTTTAATGACCTGTACTTTTGTTAGTTTGTTTAATTCTTTTTTTTTCATCATGATATTCTCTTTATAAATTTAGTTTTAATTGGAAGCTTAGCTGAAGCTTTATAAAGAGCCTCTTTAGCTATTTGTTCAGATACACCGTCAATTTCAAATAAAATTCTTCCTGGTTTAACTCTACACGCCCAAAATTCAGGAGATCCCTTGCCTTTACCCATTCTTACTTCGACTGGTTTTTTTGAAACAGGAATATTTGGAAATATTCTGGTCCAAACTCTACCCTGTCTTTTCATGTGTCTGGTTAAAGCTACTCTTGCAGCTTCAATTTGTTTACCTATAACCCTATCTGGTGACATTGCTTTTAAAGCAAAAGCACCATAATTAATGAAGTTAGCTCTTGAAGCGTAGCCGTGGATTCTGCCTTTGTGTGCTTTTCTAAATTTTGATCTAGTTGGTTGTAACATATCTATTTTTTATTAGTCTCTTGACTAAACTCCTTGCTAAAAATTTCACCTTTATATATCCAAACTTTTATTCCTATTATTCCGTAAGTTGTTAATGCTTCGGATTCTGCGTAATCAATATCTGCTCTTAATGTATGTGATGGTATACTGCCTTCTCTCAACCACTCTGTTCTAGCAATTTCATTTCCACCCAAACGTCCACTTATTGAAACTTTTATACCCTTTGCTCCTAATCTAAGAGCAGATTGCATTGATCTTTTCATTGCTCTTCTATATGAAATTCTTTTAACTAGTTGTTGTGCGATATTTTCAGCAACTAAAAAACTATTTGTTTCAGGTTTTTTTACTTCTTTTATATTTAAATTTACCTCATTTGAAGTTATTTTTGAAAGTTTTCCTTTAATTTTTTCTATATCACTGCCTTTTTTACCAATAACAAAACCAGGTCTAGAAGTATAAATCGTCACAAAACATTTTTTTGATGTTCTTTCAATCATCACTTTTGATACACCTGAATTAATAACGTTTTTTTTTATGTAATCTCGAATTTTAAAGTCTTCAATTAGATAATTTCCAAAATCCTTCTTCTTGGCATACCAAACTGAATCCCACCCCCTATTAATTCCAAGTCTTAGACCGACAGGATTAACTTTTTGACCCATGATTCTCCATTTTCTTTGATTCTGATAAAATTATAGTTATATTCGAGTAAGGCTTAAGTATTGGTGCTGCTCGACCCTTCGCCCTAGCTCTAAATCTTTTCATAATAACTTGTTTTCCACAATAAGCTTCTTTTACAATTAAACTATCAATATCATATTGAAAATTATTTTCTGCATTAGCTACTGCGGAAGAGATAGTTTTTTTTATGTCTTTAGAAATTCTTTTTTCTGAAAAATCAAGGTCTCTTATTGCTATTTCAACTTTTTTACCCACTATTCCCTTTAAAATTGGATTCAATTTCCTAACACTCGATCTGACGTTTTTATTAATAGATTTTACTATTTTTTCTTTTAAGTTTTTATTTTTATCCATTATTTTTTATCAACTTTAGTGACTGTTTCTGTTTCTTTTGCTGCTTTTTTGTCTGCGGGAGTATGACCTGCAAAAGTTCTTGTAGGTGCGAATTCTCCCAATTTGTGACCAACCATATCTTCGGAAATTGTAAGTGGTATAAATTTTCTTCCATTGTAAATCAAAAAACTGCATCCAATAAAATCTGGTATAATAGTAGATTTTCTTGACCAGGTCTTAATAGGTTTTTTGTTTGCATCATTTTTTTGAATATCAACTTTTTTAATCAAGCTTTCCTCAACAAATGGTCCTTTCCAAACTGATCTTGCCATAAAATTATCCTTAATCTTTTTTCTTCCTTCGTCTTCTAACAATATATTTATCTGTTCTCTTATTATCTCTTGTTTTTAAACCTTTTGAGGACTGACCTGATCTCGAAACAGGATGTCTGCCTCCTGCACTTTTACCTTCACCGCCACCAAGTGGGTGATCAACTGGGTTCATTACAACTCCTCTAGTATGAGGCCTTCTTCCAAGCCATCTTGATCTTCCTGCTTTACCAATTTTGATATTTTTTTGATCAGGATTTGATAGCACTCCAATCGTTGCTAATGATCTTGAATCAACTTTTCGTACTTCACCAGAAGATAATTTTATAAGAGAATAATTTCCATCAATTCCAGAAATTATCACGGACGTTCCTGCTGATCTTGCTATTTTTCCACCCGCTCCTGGTTGAATTTCAACATTATGAATATTTATTCCTACCGGTATATCTTGTAAAGGCATACAATTTCCTATTTTAATTTCTTTTTTATTTCCATTAACAATTTTATCACCTACTTTAATTTTTTGGGGTGCTAAGTAGTATTTAAATTCACCATCTTCAAATTTTACTAGCATAATGTAACAAGATCTATTTGGATCGTACTCTATTCGTTCAACTGTAGCCATTATGTCAAATTTTTTTCTATAAAAATCAATTTCTCTATACATTTTTTTGTGACCACCAGCTCTATTTCTTGATGTAATTCGACCGTAATTATTTCTACCTTTTCTAGGATTTTTTGGTGAAACCAATGACTTAAATGGTTTGCCTTTCCATATGCCTGATCTATCAATTAAAATTGTGCCTCTAGATGATTTTGTATATGGTTTAAATGTTTTTAGGGCCATTTTTAAATTCCTGAAGTTAAATCAATACTTTGACCTTTTTTTAAAGTAATGATTGCTTTTTTGTATCCTTTTACTTTTACTTTTCTTCCTCTTGTGAGTTTGCTTCTGTTTTGTTTATTAATAATGTTAACCTTAATAACATTTACTTTGAAAATTTTTTCTATATTTTTTTTTAAAGATTTTTTGTTTGCTTTATTTGGTACTCTAAAGACTATTTTATTTTGCTCTGATAAAGAGGTTGATTTTTCTGTAACAAATGGTGAGTATATTTTATCGTAAAGGTGCATCTTTTGCATTTTATAAATATCTCTTTTCTAGTTCCTTAACTGAACTTTCTGTAAAAACAATTTTTTTAAATTTAACAACATCAAATGCACTAAAATGATTTACATCAGTAACTTTTATTGATGGAATATTTCTTAATGCTTTAAAAACTTTCTCCTTTGAGCTTTTATCTAATATTATTAAAGAATTATTAATTTCAAACTTTTTTATTATTTTACTCATTTCTTTTGTTTTTTTTATTTCATTGGTAAAATCATTGAATATTATAACGTTATTTAGTTTATTTTTTTCAGTTATTAATGATGCTATACTTAATTTTTTTTCATTTTTTGTTAATTTTCTTTTTTTATAAGCAAGTTGTCCTTTGGGTCCATGTGCTACACCTCCGCCTACAAAAATTGGTGCCTTTCTGCTAGCATGTCTAGCATTTCCTGTACCTTTTTGAGCATAAATTTTTGATGTTGAGCCTTTGATTTCATTTTGCTGTTTCGTTTTAGCATGTCTACCTTTGTAATTCGCATTTGTTTTATAAAGAGCGTTTTCAACTAATTTCTTGTTAATATTTCCTGAAAAAATTTTATCTAAAACTTCAATCGAAGTTTTTTTTCCATCTAAATTTATTTTTTCTATCTTCATATTACTTTTTCTTTTTCTCTGGTATTTTTTTTGCTTTTTCCGCAGCTTCAATTTTTTCAGTAATTGTAAGTTTTTTAATATTTTTTGCAGACTTTTTAATTAATACCTCTGTATTTTTTGAACCTGGTATTGAACCTTTTAAATATAGTAAATTATTTTCTAAATCAGACTTTACTATTTCTATATTTTGAATGGTTCTAATTTTATCTCCCATATGTCCAGCCATCTTTTTTCCTTTAAAAACTTTACCTGGGTCCTGTCTCTGACCAGTAGAACCATGAGATCTGTGTGAAACTGAAACACCATGTGTAGCTCTAAGGCCAGAAAAATTATGTCTTTTCATTGAGCCAGCAAATCCTTTACCAATAGTCTTTGATTTAATATCTACAAATTTTACCTCTTTAAAAATTTCTAAACCAAATTCATTGCCCTCTTTAAAATTTTCTGTATTAGTTACTCTAAATTCTTTTAATATTTTTTTAGGTTCTGTATTTTTTTTAGAGTAAAAACCTTTCATTGATTTGCTCAGTCTTGAATTTTTTATTTTTCCATAACCCAATAGCACTGCATCATATCCTCTCTTGTCCTTCAGTATAATCTGAATAACTCTTGCCTTATCCATTTTAACTACAGTCACTGGTATAGATTGTCCTGACTTATAAAATTCTCTAGTCATTCCTATCTTTTTTCCAATTAAAGCTAATTCAGTCATAATTATATTTTAATTTCTACGTCTACACCTGAAGCTAAGTCTAATTTCATAAGAGCTTCTACAGTTTGTGGGGTTGGTTCAATGATATCTATCAATCTTTTATGTGTTCTAGTTTCAAATTGCTCCCTACTTTTTTTATCTATATGAGGTGATCTTAAAACAGTGAATCTTTCAATTCTAGTTGGTAATGGAATTGGTCCTTTTATGTTAGCGCCAGTTCTCTTTACTGTATTAACTATTTCTTCAGTAGATTGGTCTAATATCTTATTATCGTAAGCTCTAAGTTTAATTCTAATATTTTGTTTTTCCATAATTATCCTGTTTTCTTAGTTACTTCATCCTGAACATTCTGAGGAACTTTAGAGTAATGATCAAAAAACATTGAGTACTGAGCCCTGCCTTGAGACATTGATCTTAGATTATTAATATATCCAAACATGTTGGCTAATGGTACCATCGCTGTAATAACAGTAGCATTTCCTCTTTGCTCTTGTGTATTAATTTGTCCTCTTCTACTATTTAAATCACCAATAACATCGCCCATATAGTCTTCAGGAGTTACTACTTCAACTCTCATTACTGGTTCTAAAAGTTTTAATGTTCCTCTTGTACAAGCTTCTTTAAAACATTGTCTAGATGCTAATTCAAATGCAAGTACACTAGAATCTACATCATGGTGTAATCCATCAAGTATCACAACTTTGTAATCAATTATTGGAAAACCTGCCAATATACCGGTATCCGAAACTGTTTCGATTCCTTTTTCAACACCGGGTATAAATTCTTTTGGTATTGCTCCACCTTTTATTTTACTTTCTACTTGTCTACCAGCACCTGGTTCTAAAGGTTCAACTGACAATTTAACCCTTGCAAATTGTCCAGCACCACCACTTTGTTTTTTATGTGTATAATCAAATTCTGCAAGACTTTGAATGGTTTCTCTATATGCAACTTGTGGTGCTCCTACGTTTGCCTCAACCTTAAATTCTCTTTTCATCCTATCAACAATTATATCCAAATGCAGTTCTCCCATACCTTTAATAATTGTCTGTCCAGATTCCTCATCAGAAGTAACTCTGAATGATGGGTCTTCTTTAGCTAGTCTTCCTAAAGCTTCACCCATTTTTTCCTGATCTGCTTTTGTTTTAGGTTCAACAGCTATTTCTATGACTGGGTCTGGAAACTCCATAGGCTCAAGTAAAACTGGAGTATCTTCATCTGCTAAAGTGTGGCCTGTTATTGTATGCTTAAGTCCTGCAAGCGCAACAATATCACCTGTATTAGCTTCCTTTATATCTTCTCTAGAGTTTGCATGCATTAAAAGCATTCTACCAACTCTTTCTTCTTTATCTTTTGATGTATTATAAATACCTGTTCCAGCTTTAATTGTTCCAGAGTAAATTCGAATAAAAGTTAGAGATCCGACAAATGGATCATTTGCAACTTTAAATGCTAAAGCTGAAAAAGGGGCAGTATCATCAAATTTCATTACCAATTCTTCATCTGAGCTAGGCTTAGTACCTTTTATAGAACCTATATCAACTGGACTTGGAAGAAAATCTACAACTGCATCTAAAAGCGGCTGAACTCCTTTGTTTTTAAAAGCTGAACCAGTAAGAACAGGTACAAAATCAAAATTTAAGCAACCTTTTCTTACACATTTAATTAAATCAATTTCTTTAATATCTTCACCATTAAGATAACTTTCCATTAGTTTTTCATCTTGCTCCACTGCTGTTTCTACTAATTCTTGTCTATATTTTTTTGTAATCTCTTTTAAATCTTCAGGTATTTCTTTTGTTTCAAATTCAGCTCCTAAAGTTTCATCTTTCCATATAATTGCTTTCATTTTAATTAGATCAACTATACCTTGTAGCGAAGACTCTATTCCAACTGGAATTTGCATTACCAATGGTTTAGCTCCAAGTCTATCTCTAATCATATCTACACATCTAAAAAAATCAGCTCCAGTCCTGTCCAATTTATTAACAAAGCAAATCCTTGGAACTTTATATTTATCTGCTTGTCTCCATACAGTTTCAGATTGTGGTTCAACACCTGCAACACCATCAAACACAGCAACAGCACCATCAAGAACTTTCAATGATCTTTCTACCTCAATTGTAAAATCTACATGTCCAGGTGTATCAATAATATTAATTCTATGATCTCTCCAAAAACAAGTTGTAGCTGCAGATGTAATTGTAATTCCTCTTTCTTGTTCTTGCTCCATCCAATCCATTGTTGCAGCTCCATCATGAACTTCACCTATTTTATGACTCTTGCCTGTATAATAAAGAACTCTTTCTGTCGTAGTTGTTTTGCCAGCATCGATATGTGCCATAATCCCAATGTTTCTATATTTGTCTAATGTATGAGTTCTAGGCATATTTTTTTACCATCTAAAATGTGCAAAGGCTTTATTTGACTCTGCCATTTTGTGAGTATCTTCTTTTTTTTTAATTGCTGATCCCTTGTTCTGATAGGCGTCATAAATTTCATTAAATATTTTATCAGACATTTTTTTATCTTTTCGTTTTCTTGAAGCATCAATTAGCCATCTGAGTGCTAAGGCTTGGGATCTTTTTGATTTAACCTCCACTGGAACTTGATATGTTGCACCTCCAACTCTTCTCGACCTTACTTCTACTGTTGGTTTTATATTGTTAATCGCTTCATTGAATACATTAATTGGCTCTTCCTTTACTTTTGATTTAATTTTATCTATTGCATCGTAAACTATTTTTTCTGCAATAGTTTTTTTTCCATCATACATAATAGAATTTACTAATTTTGGAATTATTAACGATTTATAAATAGGATCAATTACCTGAATTTTTTTGGGAGCTTTTTTTTTTCTAGACATTTTATTTTCCTTTTTTTGCTCCATATTTAGAACGTTGTTGTTTTCTAGCTGTAACTCCTTGCGTATCTAAATTACCTCTTAGAATATGATATCTAACACCTGGTAAATCTTTTACTCTTCCTCCTCTTATCAAGACAACGGAATGTTCTTGTAAATTATGTCCTTCACCAGGAATATATGAAGTTACTTCATGGCCATTGGATAATCTAACTCTAGCTACTTTTCTTAGCGCAGAGTTAGGTTTCTTAGGTGTTGTAGTATACACCTTCACACACACACCTCTTTTCTGAGGAGACTTTTCTAGTGCTGGGACTTTGTCCCTTGATTTAACTTTAACTCTTTTTTTTCTTAACAATTGGTTTATCGTTGGCATAATTTTAATAATTTATTTTATTTTTGATGAAATAACTGACAGGTTATGTATGGCAGCGTTTAGTACTAATGTACTACGTTCCAACCAAAAATATCGCCAAAATACTATAGAATTTTACTTTGTCAATTTAAAACGACGATAATAATGGCTTATTTCTATTGATTTACTTGAGTTTCTGAGGGTTCAATCTTTTCTTGCTCAGATAAAAATTTTTGATCATCATCAAGAGCTTTTTTATTCCAATCGTTTTTAATTGATCCAGTACCAGCTGGAACTAATCTTCCAACAATAACATTTTCCTTCAAACCTTGAAGTTTATCAACTTTTCCTTTTATAGCTGCATCTGTTAAAACTCTTGTTGTTTCTTGGAATGAAGCAGCAGAAATGAAGGACTCGGTTTGTAATGATGCTTTTGTAATACCCATTAAAACTCTTTCACCAATAGCCGGTTTCTTATTTTCTGCTTTGAGCTTTTCATTCATTGTATCAAATTTTATTCTCTCAATTATTTCTCCAGGTAATAAATTTGAGTCACCTGAAACTTTAACCTCAATTTTCTTTAACATCTGTCTTAAAATGGTTTCGATATGCTTATCGTTAATTACAACTCCTTGTAACCTGTAAACTTCCTGAACTTGATTTACAAAATACTCTGTCAATTCTTCAATTCCTAGTATTCTTAAAATATCATGTGGTAAAGGTTGGCCATCCAGTAAATATTCACCTTTTTTTATTTTTTCACCTTGATTAAAATTTATATGCTTTCCTTTTGGAATTAAATAGTTTGAAGTTTCACCACTTTCTGCAACTATTGAAACTCTTTGTTTGCCTCTAACTTCTTTTCCAAATAAAACTTTTCCATCATTTTCTGCAATTATTGCACTATCTTTTGCTTTTCTAGCTTCAAATAATTCTGCAACTCTTGGTAAACCTCCAGTTATATCTTTAGTTTTTGAGGTTTCTTTTGGAAGTCTAGCTATTACATCGCCAGCATATATTTTCTGACCATCTTTAACTGACAAAATTGAATCTGGAACTAAATAATATCTAGCTTCATTATCGTCAGCTTTTTTAATAACATTTCCCTTTTCATCTCTTAAAGTTATTCTTGGTTTTAAATCAGTATTTTTTGACTGCGACCTCCAGTCAATTACTGATTTTGAAGATATACCTGTGGTATCATCTGTTATCTCTTGTAAAGATACACCGTCTATTAAATCTACATATCCAGCAATACCACTTTTTTCTGCGATAACTGGTGTTGTATATGGATCCCATTCGCAAATTTTTGAATTCTTTTTAACTTTATCACCATTTTGAAAGAAAAGTTTTGATCCATATGGTACTTTATAAATTGCTACCTGAACACCCTTCTCGTCTTCTATAGATATCTGAGTGTTTCTACCCATAACAATTAAATTTTTCTTTGAATCCTCGATAAGATTTGTATTAATAATTTTTAATATGCCATCTGTCTTTGTCACTATTTGAGACTCTTGTTTTATAGAAGCTGTTCCCCCAACGTGGAAAGTTCTCATTGTAAGTTGAGTTCCAGGCTCACCGATTGATTGGGCCGATATCATACCAATAGCCTCACCAACATGCACCATTTTTCCTCTAGAAAGATCCCTTCCATAACACATTGCACAAACACCTTCTTTAGATCCGCATGTTATAACTGAATAAACTCGTATAGATTTAACACCTGCTGCATCGATTTTTTCACAACCTGCCTCATCAATCATTTCACCCTTCTTAATAATCTTTTCACCAGAAACTGGATTTTTCACATCATTAGCCGCGACTCTTCCTAAAGCTCTTTCTGATAATCCTACAATAACATTTCCACCTTCAATAATTTCTGACAAAGCTATACTGCCTCTATTATTACAATCACAATCTTTTTTTGTTATTGTTAGATCTTGAGCTACATCGCAAAGTCTTCTTGTTAAATAACCAGAATTTGCAGTTTTTAATGCTGTATCAGCTAGACCTTTTCGAGCACCGTGTGTAGAGTTAAAGTATTCTAACGCTGTTAATCCTTCTTTAAAATTTGATGTAATTGGTGTTTCTATGATTTCGCCTGACGGTTTAGCTATTAGACCTCTCATGCCGGCAAGCTGTTTCATTTGTGCGGCTGATCCTCTTGCTCCGCTATCGGCCATCATAAAAACGGAATTAATTTTTAATCCTTCGTCGGTTGTCTCGGTTGCTGATATACCTTTCATCATTTCACCTGCAACTTTATCAGTGCATTTAGACCAAGCATCGACTACCTTATTATACTTTTCACCTCTTGTTATAAGTCCCTCTGAGTATTGATTTTCATAGTCAGCTATGAGTTTTTTAGTTTCGTTGATCAATTGATCTTTGCTAGATGGTATAACTAAATCATCTTTTCCAAAAGATATCCCTGCTCTAAATGCATGCTTAAATCCTAAATCTTTTAATTTATCACAAAAAATAACAGTTTTCTTTTGCCCACAAAATCTGAAAACGATATCAATTACTTCTGAAACTATTTTTTTTGGTAACAATCTATCAACTAATGAAAATTTAATTTTGTTATTTTTCGGTAAAACATTTGCTAATAGAAATCTTCCTACTGTACTTGTGTATTTTTCAATCTTTTTATCCCCATTTTCGTCAATCGTTTCAAATCTAGATATTATTTTTGAATGAACTTTTAGCTGACCGCTTTCTAGTGCATGTTCTATTTCCGCATTATCAACAAAATATCCTTCAATCTTTTCTTTTGTGACAGGTTCTTGTGATAAATAATAAATTCCTAAAATCATATCTTGACTTGGAACTATAATAGGTTTTCCGTTTGATGGACTTAAAATATTATTAGTTGACATCATTAGCACTCTTGCCTCTAATTGTGCTTCTAAACTTAAAGGTATGTGAACTGCCATTTGATCACCATCAAAATCTGCATTAAATGCTGCACATGTTAATGGATGAAGTTCAATGGCATTTCCCTCTATAAGTTTAGGTTCGAATGCTTGGACACCTAATCTATGTAGAGTTGGCGCTCTATTCAAAATAACAGGATGTTCTCTAACAATTAACTCTAAAGCATCCCAAACTGCATTAGTTTCCTTTTCAACTAATTTTTTTGCTTGTTTAATAGTTGATGCAAGTCCTAATTTATTTAAACGCGCATAAAGGAATGGTTTAAATAATTCTAAAGCCATTTTTTTTGGTAAACCACACTCATGAAGCTTTAGATCTGGCCCAACAACAATTACTGATCTTCCAGAATAATCAACTCTTTTTCCTAATAAATTTTGTCTAAATCTACCTTGTTTGCCCTTTAACATTTCAGCTAAAGATTTAAGTGGTCTTTTTCCTGTACCAGTTATAACTCTTCCCCGTCTTCCATTATCAAATAAGGCATCCACAGACTCCTGAAGCATTCTTTTTTCATTTCTAATAATTATATCTGGCGCCTTAAGATCCATTAATCTTTTTAATCGATTATTTCTATTTATAACTCTTCTGTACAAATCATTTAAATCAGACGTAGCAAATCTTCCTCCGTCAAGGGGCACAAGAGGTCGTAGTTCTGGTGGAATTACAGGAACTACTGTCAGTATCATCCATTCAGGTTTTTGTCCGGTTTCCATAAATGACTCGATTAATTTTAATCTTTTTATTGATCTTTCTTCAGCAACTTTTGATTTAGTTTCATTAATTGCTTTTACCAACAAGGCTTTTTCGGCCTGTAAGTCTAATGATTTTAAAATTTCAAGAATAGCCTCTGCTCCAATACCCGCTGTAAATGCCTCCTCGCCATATTCATCTTGATATTTAGCTAGCTCCTCTTCATTGATAAGTTGATTTTTTTTGAGTCCTGTTAAGCCTGGCTCAATAACAATAAAATTCTCAAAATATAAAACTCTTTCAACTTCTTTCAATTTCATATCAATTGCCAATGAAATTCTGCTTGGCAATGATTTTAAAAACCAAATATGTGCAACTGGAGTCGCTAAATTGATATGACCCATTCTTTCTCTTCTTACGTTAGATTTTGTTATTTCTACTCCACATTTTTCGCAAATTATTCCTCTAAATTTCATTCTTTTATATTTTCCGCATAAGCATTCATAATCTTTTATTGGTCCAAATATTCTTGCGCAAAATAAACCATCTTTTTCAGGTCTAAAAGTTCTGTAATTTATGGTTTCAGGTTTTTTAATTTCACCATATGTCCAGGATTTAATTTTTTCAGGACTTGCAAGTGTTATTTTGATGCTATTGAAATTCTGTGCATCAGATACTTCTGTGTTTTTAAATAAATCTGTTAACTCTTTTTTCATAATCAATTTAGCTCAACGTTTAATCCTAGTGATTTTATTTCCTTAACTAATACATTAAATGACTCAGGTATACCTGACTCAAAGTTTTCTTCTCCTTTAACTATAGTTTCATAAACTTTTACTCTTCCTGCCACATCATCAGATTTGACTGTTAATATTTCTTGTAAACTATATGATGCTCCGTAGGCTTCAAGTGCCCAAACTTCCATTTCGCCGAATCTCTGACCTCCGAGTTGTGCTTTTCCACCGAGTGGTTGCTGAGTAACCAAACTATAAGGGCCTGTTGATCTAGCATGGATCTTATCTTCAACAAGATGATGAAGTTTTAACATATAAATTATCCCTACAGTTACCGGTCGATCAAATTTCTCTCCAGTTCTACCGTCCCACAAAAAAGTTTGCCCTGATGCTGGTAGATTTGCGAGCTTAAGCATTTCTGTAACATCTTTTTCCTTAGCTCCATCAAATACTGGGGTAGCAATTGGAATGCCACTTTCTAAATTTTCACATAAATCTTTGAATTCAGTTTTATTTAATTTATCAAGGCTTTCTTCGAAAACATCTTTTCCATATATTGATTTAAGAAAGTTCGAAATCTTTTCAGTCTTTTCAATTTTTTTTTGGTTTTCGTCAATTAATTTTTTTATATTTTCACCAAATTCTTTACAGGCCCAACCTAAATGTGTTTCTAAAATTTGTCCTACATTCATCCTACTAGGAACTCCTAATGGGTTAAGCACAATGTCTACTGGTTGACCATTTTTTAAATAAGGCATATCCTCGATTGGCACAATTTTACTAACAACGCCTTTGTTCCCATGTCTTCCAGACATTTTATCTCCAGGTCTCAATCTTCTTTTTATTGCCACAAAAACTTTAACCATTTTCATAACGCTTGGGAGAAGATCGTCACCTTGTCTAATTTTTAAAACCTTGTCTTCAAATCGTTCTTGTATATCTTGATTTGCTTTATTGAATTGATCCCTTAATTGATTAATAGCTTCAGTTTTTTTATTTTCATTTACAGTTAGTTTAAAGATCTCATTAACATTAATTTCTTCAATCTTTTCAGGATTTATTTTTTCTCCTACTTCAAAAGTTTTTGATTTTTTATTTATAGTTGAACCCGACAATATTTGACTTGCACTTTGCTTAATGCTTCTTTCTAAAATTTCTTCCTCAACTATTTTGTCTTGTTGAACAGAATCAATTTCTGATCTTTCAATAGTTATTGATCTTTCATCTTTTTCAATACCATGCCTATTAAATACTCTTACATCGACTACAACACCGCTACTTCCACTTGGCATTTTTAAAGAAGTATCAGTAACATCAATTGCTTTTTCACCAAAAATAGATCTTAATAATTTTTCCTCTGGCCCAGAAGCTGAGTCCCCTTTAGGCGTAACCTTACCCACCAAAATGTCTCCTGCTTTGACCTCAGCACCAATATAAACAATACCTGACTCATCTAAATTTTTTAAAGATTCCTCATTTACGTTAGGAATATCTCTTGTAATGTCTTCTTCGCCAAGTTTTGTATCTCTTGCCATCACTTCATATTCTTCTATATGAACAGAAGTAAATACGTCATCGGTTACACATCTTTCTGAAATTAAGATTGAATCTTCAAAATTATACCCTTGCCACGGCATGAACGCTACAGTCACATTTTTTCCTAACCCCAATTCTCCTAATTTTGTTGATGGACCATCGGCAATTATATCGCCAGTATTAACTTTATCGCCAACCCTAACTAGTGGTTTTTGGTTAATACAAGTATTTTGATTTGATCTTTTGAATTTTTGTAAGTTATAAATATCAACACCTGATTTTGTAAAATCAGTTTCACTTGTGGCTTTGATAACTATTCTTTTACCGTCTATTTTATCTACAACACCCTCTCTCTTTGCAACAATAGTAACACCTGAATCTAAAGCAACATCGCTTTCTATGCCTGTTCCAACAAGTGGAGACTCGGGTTTTAACAATGGCACTGCCTGCCTCATCATATTAGATCCCATTAACGCTCTATTAGCATCATCATTTTCAAGAAATGGGATTAAAGAAGCGGCTACTGATACAAGTTGTTTTGGAGAAACATCGATGTAATCAATGTTATCTGGTTTTGATAATACGAAATTTAAATTTTGACGGCAAGAAACAAGATCTTCGGTTATTTTACCATTTTTATCAACCTTTGAATTAGCTTGGGCAATTGTATATTTAGTTTCCTCCATTGCCGACAGATACTCTATTTTATTTTCAACAATCCCGTTATTAACTCTTTTGTAAGGGCTCTCAATAAAACCATATTTGTTAATTTTAGCATAAGTAGATAAACTATTAATGAGTCCAATATTTGGTCCTTCAGGTGTTTCGATTGGGCAAATTCTCCCGTAGTGAGTTGGGTGGACATCTCTAACTTCAAATCCTGCTCTTTCTCTTGTTAATCCACCAGGACCTAAAGCTGAGACTCTTCTTTTGTGAGTAATTTCAGATAAAGGGTTAGTTTGATCCATAAATTGAGAGAGTTGTGAAGTTGCAAAAAAATCTTTTAATGAAACCGTTAGCGGCTTAGCATTTATTAAATCTTGTGGCATCGAGGACTCTACATCTAATGTAGTCATTTTTTCTTTTATGGCTCTTTCCATTCTGTAAACACCTATTCGAGCCTGATTTTCTACAAGTTCACCCACTGATCTAACTCTTCTGTTACCCAAATGATCAATATCATCTACTTCATCCTTGCCATCACGCAAATCTAACATTTTCTTTATAATTGAAATTATGTCATCGTTCCTCAAGATTGTGATTTTATCAGAACATTCCAAATTTAATCTTGAATTCATTTTCACTCTTCCTACATCTGAAAGATCGTACCTATCAGAGCTAAAAAAAAGATTATTAAATATTTGTGTCGCTATTTCAATTGTTGGTGGTTCTCCTGGCCTTAAAACCTTATATACTTCAGATATTGCCTCGTTCTTTGTTTCATTTTTGTCATTAAAAATAGTTTGTAATAAATAAGGACCTTTATTTATGGAATTAGTCGTTGATATATCTATTGAGGATATATTTGCATCTATTATTTTATTTAAAAGAGTTTCGTTAAGTTCAGTACCAATTTTTAATATTTCATCATCAATACTAATATTTTTATGAATAAATTTCCCATATAATGACTCGTTGCTAACAAATATTTCTTTTAAACCATCATTTGAGAGTTTTTTTGCATTTAAGTAATTTACTTTATCGCCAAGTTTAATAATTATTTTACCAGTTTTTGCATCAACAACTTCTTCAGAAAAATTTTTAGTTTTGTAATTTTCAGGATTAAATTTTGTTTTCCATTTTTTTAACTTTACATCAAAAATAAAAGTCTCTTTTTCATAAAATTCATTAACAATGTCATTTTTTGAATATCCTAAAGCTAATAATAATGTAGATACTAGAATTTTCTTTTTTCTATCGATTCTAAAATATAATAAATCTTTAACATCATATTCAAAATCTAACCATGAACCTCTATTAGGGATCACTCGACAGTTAAATAGTAATTTTCCGCTAGCATGTGATTTACCTTTATCATGATCGAAAAATACGCCAGGGCTTCTATGCATTTGATTTACTACAACCCTTTGAACACCATTAGTAATAAATGTTCCACTGTTAGTCATCATTGGAACCTCGCCCATGTATACTTCTTGCTCTTTAGCAGACAATATATCTTTTGTGCTAGTTTCTTGGTTTATATCATAAACAACTAATCTTAATGTGCACTTTAAAGCTGAAGAAAATGTAAGACCTCTTTGAATACATTCTTCAGTATCGAATTTTGGTTTTTCAAGTCTATAAGAAATATATTCTAAAGTTGCTTTATCATTTAAATCCTCTATAGGAAAAATACTTTTAAAAACTCTATCGAAACCTTTTGTTAATTGATTTACCAAAGTTGTGTCAAATGAAGTCAATTCTTTATAAGAATTTTTTTGAACTTCTATCAAGTTAGGTATAGATAAACCTTCTTTGAGTTTTCCAAAATTTTTCCTAATATTTTTTTTCTCAGTAAAAGATAATTGCATCTATAGTGTCTCACTGATTAATTAATAACCAGCAATTAGTTCTTTCTTTAATATTTACTTAAGTTCTACTTTTGCGCCTGCTGCTTCTAATTTAGCTTTAATCTCCTCAGCTTCTTTCTTATTAACACCAGACTTAACTTCCTTAGGAGCTCCTTCTACTAAATCTTTAGCTTCCTTTAATCCTAACGAAGTCACAGCTCTTATTTCTTTAATTACATTAATTTTTTTATCACCTGCTGCTGCAAGCATTATTGTAAATTCACTCTTTTCCTCAGCGGGTTCTGCTCCGCCTGCTGCTGCTGGTGCGGCCGCAACAGCTGCTGCTGCCGTAACGCCCCATTTTTCCTCAAGTTGTTTTGAAAGTTCAGCTGCTTCTACTACAGTTAAACTCGATAAATCATCTATAATTTTATTTAGATCTGCCATAATATTTTGTATTTTTTGTAGGGTTTATTTTTTACTTTTTTCGAGCGCTAAAATAGCGATTTTTGAAGCAGGTGCAAGTAAAATACTTGCGATCTTTTGAGCCGGAGACCTCAAGATTCCTACTATTTTAGCCCTAGCTTCTTCAAGCGTTGGTAGTGTTGCTACATTTTTAACTCCATCAAGGTCTAAAATATCCGTTCCCATGATTCCGCCTAAAATTTTTAGATTTTCATTTTCTTTTGAAAATTTGGTTAAAATTTTGGCAGAAGTTATTGCGTCTTTTGAAAATGCAACTGCAGTTGGTCCTGTGAATAAATTGGAAAGATCTTTGCACTTTGATTTTTCAAGCGCTAATTTTGTAATTCGGTTTTTCGTAATTTTAAATATAATTCCATGTTCTCTCATTCTTTTTCTTAGTTCGTCCAATTGCTTGACAGTTAATCCTTGATAGTGAGTAACCAAAACAGCTTCGGAGTTTTGAAACTTATCTATCATTTCTTTAATATAAGTTTGTTTTTTTTCTTTATTCATCATATTTAAATATTTTTTGGTAGTTTAAGTTTATAAGAAACACCCATTGAAGATGTTATAAAAATATTTTTGATCAAATCACCTTTAATAGTATTACTTGATTTTTCTTTTTCTAAAACCTCAAGTATAGAATTATAATTTTTTATAAGCTTTTCATCATCAAATGTTTTTTTACCAATACTTAAACCTATATTTCCATCTTTATCGCTCTTAATTTCAACTTGTCCAGATTTCGCGTCTTTGACAGCTTTTATTATATCATCAGTAACTGATCCAAGCTTTGGATTGGGCATTAATCCTTTAGGGCCCAAAATTTTACCTAGTTTTGATAGTTTTACCATCATTAATGGTGTAGATATAAGTTTATCAAAATTTAATTCCCCATTTTTTATTTTTTCAATAAAATCTTCACCTCCAACTATATCTGCACCAGCACCTTTTGCATCTTTTGATTTTGCATCTTCACAAACTACTGCAACTTTAATCTTTTTTCCACTGCCTGCAGGTAGATTAACTATTGTTCTTAAATTAATTTCCGATTTTTTCTGTTTATGATTAATTTGAAGATTTATATCTATTGACTCGTCAAATTTTGTAGTACAATTTTTTTTAACTTCGGATAAAACATTTTCTATTGTTTTAGCTTGCAGTTTTGATGTTTCAGATGGAAGTTTATTAAATCTTTTTGAAGACATTATTCTTTTACCTCAATTCCCATTGATCGTGCTGATCCTGCGATTATTTTCACTGCTTCCTCCAAATCATGAGCATTTAAATCAGCCATCTTTTTTTTTGCTATTTCCTCAGCTTGTTTTTTTGTAATTGAAGCAACTATTTGTCTGCCTGGTTCTTGTGAACCACCTTTTAGTTTAGCTGCCTCTTTAATAAAATGAGATGCTGGTGGTGACTTAATAATAAAATCAAACTTTTTATCTTTATATACCGTTATTATAACTGGCACTGGTTTACCCATAAAATCTTTTGTTTTGTCATTAAATGCTTTGCAAAATTCCATAATATTTATTCCTCTCTGTCCAAGAGCAGGACCAACTGGAGGAGCTGGATTAGCTTGACCTCCTTTTATTTGTAACTTCACATATCCAGAAATTTCTTTTTTTGCCATTAGCTTATTTTCTCCACTTGATTATATTCTAAATCTACTGGCGTAGGTCTACCAAATATAGATACTGAAACTTTTAATCTAGATTTTTCTTCATCAATTCCTTCGACCATTCCACTAAATGAAGCAAAAGGTCCATCAATTACTTGTACCTTTTCACCTATACTATATTCTATACCAGATTTAGGTTGTGCAACGCCATCTTTAATTTGACCTAAAATTTTCTCTATTTCTTTGTCAGATACAGGCACAGGTACTCCTTTAGATCCTAAAAAACCACTCACTCTTTTAATATTTTTAATCATATGGTAAATATTATTATCCATCTCGCTTTTAATCAAAACATATCCTGGAAAATACTTTTTTTTTCTTTGTACTCTTTTTCCTCTCTTAACCTCTGTTACATCATGGGTAGGAACGATAATTTCCTCAATTTTATCAGAAATTTTAGCCTTATCCGCCTCCTCTTTTATTAAGTTTGCAACTTTATTTTCAAAGCTAGAATGTGACTGAACTATATACCAATTTTTCATTAAAAACTTACCTTAAGTAGCAATTCTAGAAGAAATTTTAAAAACTGATCTAAAAGTAAAAAAAACAATGAGGCTACTATTGCCATCGCAACTACCATCAAAGTTCCTTGTAAAGTTTCTTTTCCAGTTGGCCATGTAACCTTAAAGGCTTCTTGTTTTACCTCTTGAATAAATTTTAAAGGGTTTCTCATAATTTTATATCACTTGGCAGGAGCGGAGGGACTCGAACCCTCAGCCTCCGGTTTTGGAGACCGGCGCTCTACCAATTGAGCTACACTCCTAAGTTTATTTAATAATCTTAGTTACTACTCCAGCTCCTACTGTTCTACCACCTTCACGAATTGCAAAATTTAATTTTTCGCTCATTGCAATTGGTGTAATTAATTTAACAGTAAATTTAGCATCGTCTCCGGGCATCACCATTTCGGTTCCTGAGGGAAGCGCAACTTCACCAGTTACATCAGTAGTTCTAAAATAAAACTGAGGTCGATATTTCGTAAAAAAGGGAGTGTGTCTACCACCTTCCTCTTTTTTTAGAACATACGCCTGTGCTTCAAACTCAGTATGCGGTGTTACAGATCCAGGTTTTGCTAAAACTTGACCTCTTTCAACATCTGTTCTCTCTACACCTCTTAGAAGTGCTCCAATATTATCTCCAGCTTCACCACTATCCAAAAGTTTTCTAAACATTTCAACACCTGTACAAACCGATTTTTTAGTATCTCTAATTCCTACTATTTCTATTTCTTCACCAGTTTTTACTACACCTTGCTCAACTCTTCCAGTAACCACTGTACCTCTACCAGAAATAGAGAATACATCCTCCACTGGCATCAAAAAAGGTTTATCTTTTGGTCTATCTGGTTGTGGAATGTGTTCATCCACTGCTTTCATTAATTCCATTATTGCATTTTTACCAGTTGCTTCATCTTTTCCATCAACTGCGTTTAAAGCAGAACCTTTAATTATTGGAGTTTTATCTCCAGGAAATTTATATGATGTTAAAAGTTCTCTGATTTCCTCTTCAACTAAATCAATAAGTTCCTTGTCTTGAACTTGATCAACTTTATTTAAAAATACTACAATCGCTGGAACACCCACTTGTCGTGCTAAAAGAATATGCTCTCTAGTTTGAGGCATAGGACCATCAGCAGCGTTAACTACCAATATTGCTCCATCCATCTGAGCCGCTCCAGTAATCATATTTTTTACATAATCGGCGTGACCTGGACAATCTACATGTGCGTAGTGTCTTTTTTCTGTTTCGTACTCAACATGAGCAGTTGAAATTGTAATTCCTCTTTCTTTTTCTTCAGGAGCTTTATCAATTTGATCATAAGCAACAAACTTTGCTCCTCCAGCTTCAGCTAAAACTTTTGTGATTGCTGCGGTCAAAGTTGTTTTACCATGGTCCACGTGACCGATTGTACCTATGTTACAATGCGGTTTATTTCTTACAAATTTTTCTTTCGACATTACTTTTTAACCTCAATTATATTTAACATTTAATTTTTGGAGCGGGTAAAGGGAATCGAACCCTTACATCCAGCTTGGAAGGCTAGCGTTCTACCATTGAACTACACCCGCAACACCCAAGAGTTTCACTCCATTGTTATTAAAAATTTTACTGAATGGTGGAGGGGGAAAGATTCGAACTTTCGAAGACCGAAGTCAACGGGTTTACAGCCCGCCCCATTTGACCGCTCTGGAACCCCTCCTTTATGGGGAAGTGTCCCCTAGTTCAATAAAGCTTCAAACAACAAGCGTTTTATATATTTTTATTATGCAATTGCAATATGAGATTTACTGGGAAAATACGAGAAAATACGTATAAAATTGATATTTGTAATGAATAAATCATCATTTTTTATAGTTGGTCAACATGCTGTTATAGAAGCTCTTAAAAACCCTGAAAGAAAGGTTTTGAGAGTATTTTTAACCGAAGAAAGTAAAAAAAATATTCATAGAGAGAATCCAACAAAAAATATCTTACAAAATGTGAAAGTCTTTTTTAAAACAAAAAAAGAATTAGACAATTATACAACAAAAGAACAAATATCACATCAAGGATATATTGCAGAAGTAGAGGAGTTGTATCAGCCTCAATTAAAGGAATATATTAAAAATAAAAATGATTTAACTTTAGTTTGTCTAGATGAAGTAACAGACTCAAGAAATATTGGTTCAATAATTAGAAGTGCTGCATCATTTCAAATTGATGGTTTAATTGTAAAAGAAAGACATTTTCCAAACAAGAGTAAACTAATGTATAAATCAGCGAGTGGTGCTATTGAATATATAAACATTTTTAAAGTTTCAAATATAAATTCTACTTTAAAGAATCTAAGAGAAAAAAATTTTTGGATTTATGGATTTGATACAAGAGCAAAAAAAAAATTTACAGATGTTGAATGGAGAGGAAATAATATACTTCTTTTTGGTTCTGAGGGTTTTGGGATGAGAAAACATACATCTAAATATGCTGATTATTTTGTTAAAATAGATATGAGTGAAAATGTCGAGAGCTTAAATATCTCTAATTGTGCAGCTATTGTATTCCATCATTTAAGAAGTATAAAAAAAAATCTTGATTAGTCTTTAAATAATTTATAAAAGCTCACAATGCCCTTGTAGCTCAGTTGGTAGAGCAATTGATTTGTAATCAATAGGTCCGCGGTTCGAATCCGTGCGGGGGCACCACTTCACTTACTTTTTGATCAAAATAATTTATGCAAAGACTATTCTTACGACAATAAGTGTTGTCAGATTGTTGTCAGATTTATTTGTGACTTAAAAATTATTTACTGTAAAGCTTTAGCATATCTTTCACAACCGCCCCTGTTACCTTCCCAGTAATTGCTAATAATCTTATCTTGATCATCTACTTCAATTGTTATTCTACAATTATAATTATAAGTTGTTGGAACCCAAATGGTTGAGGATCCACTATATGTTCCAGAGCTTGTTCCACTTGTAACTGTACCTGAAGTATTAGATGTAGTTGGCATTGACATAGTTACTGTATTACTCGTATCCCAAACATATAACTTTCTTCCCGCTATATTCTGTTGTGCAGTTGGAAATCCAATTCTATCTATTAAAGTGTTTAAAGATAAACCTTGGTGTTTATCGAGACCATTTTGAAGTTCGGTAAAAGTTGCAAAACAAGATGGTAAAAATAGAATTGTTGTAAGTAATAATACAATTTTTTTCATAAATTAGATTAGCACTGTTGTCAGATTGTCGTCAAATTTAATTTAAATATAATTATTATTGCAAACAAGTGTTTATTTAAACTTTAGCAATTGATTTGTAATCAATAGGTTCGCGGTTCGAATCCGTGCGGGGGCACCATCATTCAACAAAATCAACACTAATTATTTTTGCTAAATCCATATTAAGTAATTTGGTAGCAATAAGTGTTAACATAGTGCTACCACTTTTTTAGATCAATCAAGTGGTCATTTAATTTTAACACCAACTTGGCATTTCAAAAACAGTTCCTCC
>CACHVT010000004.1 GCA_902583345.1 uncultured Pelagibacteraceae bacterium
AGGGCCATTGATATTGGTTGCACTGCAATAATGATTTCAAATCATGGGGGCAGACAATTAGATGGATCAAGAGCACCCTTTGATCAAGTAAAAGCAATATCTGATGCAGTTGGTGATAAATTAGAAATCATATTAGATGGAGGAGTTAGAAGAGGAACTCATGTATTAAAAGCTTTAGCAGCTGGAGCTAAAGCATGTAGCTTTGGCAAAATGTTTTTATTTTCTTTAGCAGCCGGTGGTCAAAAGGGAGTAGAGAAACTACTTCAAAACATGCAAGATGAAATTAAAAGAAATATGGTATTGATGGGCTGTAAAACTCTTAAAGAAATTGATGCATCAAAAATTATCTATAGAAAATAGAATGCGACTTGCAAAAAATATTGAAAAACTTGGTACAGAAACAGCATTTAAAATTTTGGCAGAAGCAAAAAAATTAGAAGCTGATGGAGAAAAAATAATTCATTTGAGTGTTGGGCAGCCAGATTTTAGGTCACCCGAACATGTTGTTGAAGCTGCAAAAAAAGCTTTAGACGATGGCCATCACGGGTATGTTTTGCCAAATGGAATAATTGAGTGCAGAGAAGCTGTTACAAGAAAAATCAAAAAACTTTACAACGCAGAGATTGATCCAGAAAGAGTAGTTATTATGCCAGGCGGAAAGCCAACAATGTATTACGCAATAACATTGTTTGGGGAACCAGGCGCAGAAATAATATATCCAGACCCAGGTTTTCCAATTTACGAGTCGATGATAAATTATACAGGCGCAAAAGCAGTTCCAATAGATATGCTTGAAAACAAAGATTTTTCAATTAATCCAGAGAAAATATTGTCACTAATTAATGAAAATACTCGATTGATAATATTGAATAATCCAAATAATCCAACAGGAGCATTCACTGAGAAAAACAAAATAGATGAATTGGCGGAAGGTTTAAAAAAATTTCCAAATGTAGCAATTCTGAGCGATGAAATTTATAGTAGACAAATATTTGATGATAAAAAAATGCCATCTTTTTTTGATTATCCATATCTATATGACAGATTAATTGTACTAGATGGATGGAGTAAAACTTACGCAATGACAGGTTGGCGTTTGGGGTGGGCTGTTTGGCCAGAAAAACTTATTGATCAGGTTATCAAGTTCTGTGTGAATAATCATTCATGTGTAAATGCCGCTATTCAATTCGCTGGTATAGCTGCTCTGGATGGTTCAGATGACTCTATAAATTTTATGATGGAAAAATTCACAAAAAGAAGGAAATTAATTTGCGAGGGTTTAAATAGTATCAAAGGAATTAATTGTAGTTTGCCCGGAGGAGCTTTTTATGTTTTTCCAAATATTAAGGGAACTGGAATGAACGGTGAAGAATTTGCAAAAAAATGTTTATATGAAGCAGGTGTAGCAATTGTACCAGGAACATCTTTTGGCAAAAAGGCAGTAGATTATGTAAGATTTAGTTTTGCTGCGTCACAAGACAATATTTCTAGAGCAATTGAAAATATTAAAAAAATGCTTGGTTAATTAATCATATATTTTATATTTATTTTTTAATAATATATTTAAATGAATTTAGATCTTCAAAATCAACTTAAAAAAATTCTTAATGGAAGATTTTCTCAATCAAAGTCTACAAGAGCTAATTATGCTAGAGGAGAAGATACGTATGATCCAGTGCTTTCGCAGGCAGTTGTTTTTCCAGAAACCAACGAAGAAGTTTCTCAAATCTTAAAATTATGTGATGAAAATAAAGTTCCAGTCGTTCCATTTGGAACTGGAACTTCTTTAGAGGGAAATGCAGTTGGAAACGATAAAGGCATAACAATTTCTCTTGAGAAAATGAATAAAGTTTTAACTGTTAACACAGAAGACTTTGATTGTAGAGTTCAAGCATGCGTGACTAGAGAACAGCTAAATGAATATCTTCGAGAGGAAGGTGTCTTTTTTCCGATAGATCCAGGTGCTAACGCAGCTATTGGTGGTATGGCATCTACATCTGCATCTGGAACAATGGCTGTTAAATATGGCACCATGAAATCAGTAATAACTGGATTAACAGTTATTTTGCCAAAAGGAGATATAATCAAAACCGGAGGTCGAGCAAAAAAAACTTCTGCTGGATATAATTTAACAAATTTGTTTATTGGATCAGAGGGAACATTGGGTATAATTACAGAGGTTCAATTAAGACTATCACCTATTCCAGAAAATATAATGAGTGCTGTTTGTCAATTTCAAGAACTAGAAAATGCAGTAAAAACAGCACAGGAAGTAATTCAATATGGCATACCTATAGCAAGAATAGAAATGCTAAATAAAGATCAAATGGATATAAGTATCAATTATTCAAAATTAGATGATGTAAAACCTTTGCCTACATTATTTTTTGAATTTCATGGAGATGAGATTTCAAACAAAGAACAAATTAGACTAGTGGATGAGCTCTCAAAAAATAATGGAGGTAGTGATTTTAAATGGGCAGATACATTAGAAAAAAGAAATAAGATGTGGAAAGCAAGATGGGACGCTTGGTACTCTGTTAGAGCGTTGATTAATAATGGAAGAGTTTATACCACTGATATTTGTGTTCCAATTTCAAAAATCACAGAGTGTGTTAAATTTGCCGAGACCGAGGTTAGAAAACTTGGATTAAGAGGTCCAATGGTTGGTCATTTAGGTGATGGAAATTTTCATGTTATGCTACCTTATGATCCGTCGAAGAAAGATGCATACCAAAAAATTAAAAAATTTAATGATATTTTGATTAAAAAAAGTCTTGAATCTGAAGGAACAATTACTGGAGAACATGGAATTGGATTACATAAAAAAAAGTATTTACTCGAGCAACATGGGGATAATTTACCTCTAATGAAATCTATAAAAAGAACTATTGATCCAAATAATATAATGAATCCCGGTAAAATATTTGATCTAAATTAGACTGAAAATTTTAAGAAATAATCAATTTACTACTTCCAGTTGTAAATAATTTAGAATTAGACTAATTAGCACGGGACTCGCAAAAACATATGTGCTTTAATTATCTCAAGTTAATTAACTAAGAGGAGAAATAATAATGATTAAAGAAAAAAAATCATTGAAGGGAAAAATTCCTTCAAGACGTAAGTTCTTTAAAACGGCAGCGGTAGCAGGTGCAGCAGCAGTTGCATTGCCCTATGTTAATCTTGGTGCAGCGCAAACTTTAAAAATGCAGGCTGCATGGCCAAGCGGAGCTAACATCTTTTTTGAAATGGCAGGTGATTACTGCAAGATGGTTAGTGATATGTCAGGTGGATCTTTAAAAATTGATCTACAACCTGTTGGAGCAATTGTTAAGACTAAGGAAATTGGTCAAGCAGTTAGTTCTGGTGCAGTTGATATGGGTCACTGGGTAACAGCTTACTGGTATGGTAAGAATGCAGCGGCTTCGTTATTTGGAACTGGACCTTCGTACGGTATGTCATCTCAAGAAGTTATGGGATGGATGGAATACGGTGGTGGAAGAAAATTGTATGAAGAAACAATTAAAAAAGTTGGTTTTGATTACACTGGATTCTTTCATATGCCTATGCCAGCACAGCCGTTTGGTTGGTTTAAGAAAAACGTAACTAAGGTATCTGATGTTAAAGGTATGAAGTATAGAACAGTTGGTCTTGCAACTAACGTTCTTACTGCAATGGGAATGGTCGTAAGACAATTACCAGGTGGTGAAATTCAACCAGCGATGAAAACTGGTTTGATTGAAGCTGCTGAGTTTAACAACCCTACTTCAGACTCTCAATTTGGTATGCAAGACGTTTCTAAACATTATCATTTAGGAAGCTTCCACCAATCTCAAGAGATGTTTGAAATACCTGTTAATAATAAAACATTAAACAATCTGTCTCCAGCAAATCAAGCAATATTGAAAAATGCTGCTTACGCTGCAAACAGTGATAACTACTTTAAGGCTTTAGTAAGATACTCAGCTGATTTAGCTAAGTTAATGAATGAGCACAAAGTTAATGTTTATCAAACTTCTGATGAAATTTTAGCTCAACAATTAAAAGGTTGGGATAAAGTTATAGGCGATTTTACTGGTAAAGATCCTTTCTTTAAGAAAATCGTAGACTCACAAAAAGCATACGCTAAGAGAGTAATGAAGTACTTGCTGATGAATCAGCCTAATTACAAACTTGCTTATGAAAATGAGTTTGGACCTATTGGAAAAGTAAAAATCTAAATAGTGTTAAAATTTAAAAAAAGGGGACCTATGGTCCCCTTTTTTTTGTTTGATTTAAGGTAACAATTTAACATAAACTAACATAATGCGTTCTTTCATAAAGTTTGCTGACACATTAAGCACCTCAATGGGAAAAGCTTTTTCATGGTGTATTGTAATTTTAATGGGAGGGACTTGCTATGAAGTGATAATGGCATATGCATTTAACAATCCTACATTATGGAATTTTGATTTTAGTTTGCAGATGTATGGTGCAATTTTCATGATGGCGGGAGCGTATTGTTTATCTACAGAAGCACATGTCAGAGGAGATGTGCTATACAGACTTTTTCCAACTCGAGTTCAAGGTTGGGTAGACTTAATTTTATATTTTCTATTTTTTTTCCCCGGTGTAATAGCTTTAGCTTTTTATGGATATGAGTATGCCGCCCTTGCTTGGAAAATTAAAGAAACAAGCTGGAATAGTCCAGCACAAATTCAAATCTATATGGCAAAATCAATGATACCACTAGCAGGAACATTACTAACCATTCAAGGTATTAGCGAAGTATTTAGGGCTATCATTTGCATAAGAACAGGTCACTGGCCACAAAGATTATCAGCAGATGCTGAAGAAACTGAAAAAGTATTAATGAGAACTTCACAAAAGGACGATAAAGCAGATGTTATTTAGTTTAACAAATCCAGAAATAGCAATTTTCATGATGTGCTTATTCCTATTTGCAGTCTTATTAGGTTTTCCAATTGCATTTACTCTACTTGCAATGGGAGTAGGTTTTGGTTACTACGCCTATTTTGATCCAACAAGGATGGAACATCTTTTCGATAATAGGATTTTTTCACTACTTGTTTCAAATACATACACCATAATGGATAATAATGTTTTGACCGCAATCCCTCTATTTTTATTTATGGGGTATTTAGTTGAAAGAGCAGGCATTGTTTCTAGATTATTTTTTGCAATAAGGCTGGCTTTACATGGTTTACCCGCATCTATGGCAGTAGCAGCTCTTGTTACATGTGCACTATTTTCAACAGCAACAGGAATAATCGGAGCAGTTGTTACATTGATGGGTCTTTTAGCTTGGCCAGCAATGGTAAAAGCAGGTTATGATAAGAAATTTGCCTCTGGTGTAATTTGTTCTGGAGGATGCTTAGGAATATTAATACCTCCCAGCATTATGCTAATTGTTTATGCGGTAATTGCACAACTTTCACCACTTAGATTATTTGCTGCTGCGATATTTCCTGGTTTAATGTTAGCAGGTCTATACATAATTTACGTAATTGTAAGAGCGTATCTTAACCCTTCTCTAGCCCCGAAACCACCTACTGAGGAAATACCACCTAGATCAGTTATTTTAAAAGAAGTTTTAGTTTCATTTGTTCCACTTTTTTCTTTAATAATTTTAGTACTTGGTACAATCTTGGCTGGACTTGCTACACCAGCAGAGGCAGCTGCTGTAGGAGCTTTTGGTTCTTTAGTGCTTTCATACTTTTATAAATCTTTAAAATGGAAAAATTTTAAAGAGTCAGTTTTTTTAACAGCTAAAACTAGTGCAATGATTATGTGGTTATTTGTTGGATCATGGACCTTTGCTTCTGTGTTTTCTTATCTTGGAGGTCATGAAGTATTTGAGCATTTCTTTAAATCGATGGATTTACAGCCATGGCAATTTTTAGTAATTACACAAATTATTATATTCTTATTAGGATGGCCCTTGGAATGGACCGAAATTTTAATCATTTTTGTTCCTATCTTTTTACCATTAGTTGAGTTTTTTGGAGTAAACCCATATTTTTTTGCAATGCTTATAGCATTAAACTTACAAACTTCCTTTTTAACACCACCAATGGCCATGTCCGCATATTATTTAAAAGGTGTACAAAGTAGAAATGTGGAATTATTAGAAATCTTCAAAGGTATTATGCCATTTCTTGCTATTGTTATACTAGCTATGGTTTTGATGTATATATTCCCAGGCATAGCATTGTGGCTGCCAGAAACTTTATTTGCAGATTAGGAAATAAATGAGTGATTTATTCTCACTTTCAGTTCACGAAATTACTCAAAAAATAAAAGATGGAAAATTAACTTCGGTAGAAATTTGTAAACATTATATTGATAGAATAGATAAGTTTGAAAAAGAAATTAAGGCTTGGGTTCATTTTGATAAAAAACTTTTATTAGAAAAGGCTGAAGAAGCAGACAATCATAGAAGATCAGGAAAAACTACAGGTCTACTTCATGGAATACCAGTTGCTTTAAAAGATATAATTGGCACATATGATATGCCCACAGAATGTGGAACTGTTCTTCGAAAAGGAAAAACACAATCTCAGAATGCCGAAATAGTTGATCTTCTTAAGTCAGAGGGAGCAATAATTATGGGCAAAACTGCTACCTCGGAGTTAGCTTATTTAGGCCCGCCTGCAACAAAAAACCCTCATGACTACAATAGAACACCCGGTGGTTCTTCAAGTGGATCTGCTGCTGTAATTGCATCTCATATGGCCCCACTCTCAATTGGATCTCAAACAGGAGGATCTGTAATTAGGCCTGCATCCTATTGTGGCGTTGTTGGTTATAAGCCATCTTATGGATTAATATCTAGAAACGGTGTTTTAAGAACTTCGTACTCACTAGACCATATAGGAGTTTTTGGTAAAACCGTTGAGGATGTTGCTTTGTTAGCAAAAGTTTTAATCAAAAAAGACTCTTACGATCACGCAACCGTATACTATTCTGCAGAAGATATGTTAAATGCTTGTAGAAAAGAACCTTTATTTGAACCAAAATTTATTTTTTATAAAACAGATGCATGGAAATTGATTGATAAAAAATCTAGAGAATCATTTGAATATTTTATTAAATCATTTAAGAAAAATATAGAGGTCTTTGATATGCCATCTTATTTTAAAGATATAAACAAATATCATCAGATTATCCACGAAACTGATTTAGCCAATAATTTTAGTGAATATTATAAAAAAAATAAAAAGAAACTTTCTAATTATATGCAAAAAGCCATAGCAAATGGCAATAAATATTCTGCAAAGGAATATGCTGAAGCAATCGATTTTATTAAAAGAAGTTATGAATCTTACAAAGAAGTTTTTGAGGATTACCATGGAGTATTATCGCCATCTAGTCCTGGTGTTGCACCAAAAGGTTTAAAAAGTACAGGCACAGCTGAATTTAACAAGTTTTGGTCTTTCATGGGGACACCTTGTATTTCTCTTCCTTTACTTCAAGGCGAAAATAATTTACCTTTGGGGGTACAATTGATTGGAGATAAATACGACGATCAAAGATTTTTAGGGACTGCTAGGTGGCTGGAACAAAAAAGTAAAGGATTTAATGAATAAAATAACTACTATTATAGGTTTATCTTTTGCAATATTTTTTTTGATTGGTCTCGCAACTACACTTACAAGATCAATGATGATTACTTTTTGGGATGTTTTACCTGTTTATATATTAATGGGAATAGCGATCTTTATGATGCTTTATGAGGCTTTCTTCGACAAAAAATAGATGCTTTAATTAGTTGATGAAGTCTACTAGCATGTTAATTAATTTTTTTCTTATAGTTTTTTTTGTTTATTTTATTATTACAGTTTTCTTATTTTTTTATCAGAGAAAATTATTGTATTATCCGAGTGTTAACTCTAGAAGCAGTTACACTTTAGATCATCAAATTGAAGAACTAAAGATACCTTCCGAAAAAGAGTTAATTGCTTGGTATTATAAAAAAAATGAAAATTATAAAACGTTAGTTTTTTTTCATGGGAATGCAGGAGATCTCTCAAATAGAATTTATAAATTGAACGAATTATCAAAATTGAATTTAAATTATTTAATATTTGCATATAGAGGTTTTAATGACAATGAAGGTAAGCCGTCTGAAGAGGGACTTTATAAAGATGCTGAGAGTGTAATTAAATGGCTTAAATCAAAAAATATTCTAGAAAATAAAATTATTTTATATGGAGAATCACTTGGAACAGCTGTTGCAATTCATACTGCGCAGTCCAAAAATTTTTCTGGCATTATTTTAGAAGCGCCTTTCACATCAATGGTAGATCTTGGACAAAAATACTATCCTATCTTTCCTGTAAAATTTCTCCTTAAAGATAAATACGAAAGTAAAAAAAAACTCAATCTTATAAACTCTCCAGTGTTAGTAATGCATGGTGAAAAAGATAAAATTGTTCCTTTTTATATGGGAAAGCAAATATTTGAAATTTTACCATCACCGAAGTTTAGTTACTTTAATCAACAAGATGATCATATGATGGAATATAATCAAGATCTGATCAATTCTATTAAAAATTTTATAGACCAGTCAAGTTAGTTTGTACTGATAAAAGCATCTGCAAATTTTTCTGCTTCAAAAATTTGAAGATCATCTTCTTTTTCACCTAAACCCAAAGCAATAATTGGTAACTTATATTTTTTGGCAATTGCTATTAAAATTCCACCTTTTGCAGTTCCGTCTAATTTAGTCATGATTAGACCTGTAATTGGAATTATTTTATTAAATTCCTCCACTTGATTTATTACATTTTGCCCAGAAGTCGCATCCAAAACTAATAATACTTCGTGAGGAGCATTAGGATCAATTTTTTTGGTAACATTTGCAATTTTTTTGTATTCTTCCATTAAATTTTTTTTATTTTGTAATCTTCCAGCGGTATCTATAAGCACATGGGTAAATTCTTTCTTAATTGCTTCATCAATAGCTTTAAACGCAACAGAAGCAGGATCAGAACCCTGTGCGGATTTAATTATATTTACATCTATTTTTTTAGCCCAGTTTTCCAACTGTTCAATTGCTGCGGCTCTAAAAGTATCAGATGCTGAAAAAATAACTTTATTACCATTAGATTTTAAAATTTTTCCTATTTTTCCAATTGTAGTCGTTTTCCCAACTCCATTAACACCAGAGACAAGAATTGCATTTAAGTCAGTTTTATTCGAAAAAAAATCATTTTTTTCTAGTGGAGACATTAAATCAATTATATATTTTCTTAAAATTGAATTAATTTCATCGACTTTATTTTTATTTGGATCGATTTTTTTTTCTGCAATTATTTCTTTAATTTCCTCTGATGCGATAATGCCCACATCAGATTGTATCAAAAACTCCTCAATTTCATCTAGTGTTTTGTCATCAATTTCTTTTTTTACAATTATTTCCTTAAGCCCAGAAGCAAAAGTAGAGGCACTTTTTTTGAAACCTAATTTAAATTTTTCAAAAATACCCATTATAATTTTATTTTAATTTCCTTAATATCCGAAACAGGGCCTGTCATAGAAATAATTCCATCATATTCAATATTTAAAAAACCCTCTTTGAAATGAATATTGTTGTTATTGCCAGCAATTTTTTTTTCGAAAGCAACAACCCCTGTTGCGCAAGCAGCTGTTCCACATGCTTTAGTTTGTCCAGCTCCACGTTCCCAAACATTTACCAAGATGTTATTACTATCTTTTATTTGAGCAAATGTGACATTTATTTTTTCTGGAAATAATTCATGGTTTTCGATTAATGGTCCAATTTGTTTTAAGTTATATTTATAACAGTCATCAACAAAAAAAACTATATGTGGATTCCCTACATTTAATGCATAACCATTTTTAAATTCTTCGTTTCTAATTTTTAGGTTTATATTTTTACAATCTACATTTTTTGATAAAGGAATTTTTTGCCAACTAAAAATAGGATTACCCATTACAATTCTAACATTATTTTCAGAAATTTTTTGAGCTTTTAAAACTCTATTACCAGCTAGTACTGCTGCATGCTCAATTTTTTTTTCATCACATATAAGTTTTGCAACACATCTACTTCCATTGCCACAAGCTTCAACTTCTTCACCATCAGAATTAAATATTGTTATAGGAATATAATTAGGAGCCTGAGGATCTATCTCATCAAGAAATATTAACTGGTCAAAACCAATATTATCTCTTTTTCCTAACTCAACAATTTTTTCTTTAACAATAGAAATTGAATTTTTTCTTCTATCAATTATAACAAAATCATTACCCAAACCATCCATTTTAAAAGCTTTGAATTCCATATAATAATACTTAACTTATTTATTGACTTTTTGAAGCTCTATTATAGTTTATCGCAGTTTCCGCAAAATAAGCAATTTGCGGTGTCTTTGGCGACAAAGAGATCGACACCAGTCTGCGAGGGTTCGCCCACTGGTGCGATAGCTGCTGGATGAAAATATGTTTGAAAATTTGACAAATAAATTTGAAGAAGTTTTTTCTTCTCTAAAAAAAGCACCATCGCTTGATGAAAAACAAGTTGACGAGGGGCTTAGAGGTATAAGACAAGCTCTTTTAGAGGCAGATGTATCTCTAAACGTGGCTAAAAATTTCATCGAAAGTGTTAAACCAAAAGCTCTAGGTCAAGAAATAATTAGATCTACCTCACCTGGCCAAATGGTTATTAAAATAGTTTATGATGAAATAGTAAAGTTACTTGGTGAAAAAAATGAAGAGATAAATTTAAATGCTGTTCCACCCGTTCCCATGATGCTAGTAGGACTTCAGGGTTCAGGAAAAACAACAACGACAGCTAAACTAGCTAAATTTTTAGAAAAAGATAAAAAAAAGAAAATAATGATGGTTAGTCTTGATGTTTATAGACCAGCTGCACAAGAACAATTAAAATCTTTAGGCGAGCAAAATAATATAATGACATTGCCAGTGATTGAAGGCCAATTGCCAGCGGATATCTGCAGGAGAGCAATTAGTGCTGCTAACTTAAATGGAGCAGAAATAATTTTATTTGATACTGCAGGAAGAACTCAAATTGATCTTCAAATGATGAGTGAGATAAAGCAAATAGAAAGTATGATTAAACCAACTGAAATATTTCTTGTTGCAGATTCTCTTACAGGTCAAGTGGCCGCCGAAGTTGCAAAAGAATTTAAAAATACAGTAAATCTAACTGGAATTATTTTAACTAGGGCCGATGGTGACGCAAGAGGTGGAGCAGCTGTTAGTATGAAATATGTATCTCAAGTACCAATAAAATTTTTAGGGATTGGAGAAAAAATAGATAATATTGAAGTATTTCATCCGGATCGTATTGCAAACCGAATATTAGGCATGGGAGATGTTGTTTCTTTAGTCGAAAAGGCTGCGCAAGATCTTGGAGAAGAAAATATTAAAAAAGCTGAAGAAAATTTAAAAAAAGGACAATTTTCATTAGAGGACTATTTAACTCAACTAAGGCAGATGAAAAAAATGGGAGGAATTGAGGGTGTTATGTCTTTCTTACCGGGCGTTTCTAAAATTAAATCTCAAATGGATGCAGCAGGAGTAGACGAAAAAATTATAACTCAAAATGAGGCAATAATATTATCTATGACTAAAAAAGAAAGAGAAGATCCAAAAATCATTAATGGATCTAGAAAGAAAAGAATTGCTAATGGCTCTGGAACAGATACAGCCACTATCAATAAATTGCTTAAGCAATTTAAAATGATGTCTGAAATGATGAAAAAGATGTCAAAAGGAAATCTGAAAGGTATGACTGACAAAGGAATACCACCAGAGCTTTTTAATCAATTAAAATAATGAAAGGAAAAAAATGTTAAAGTTAAGATTATCAATGGGAGGAACAAAAAAAAGACCAGTATACAAAATAGTTGTTGCAGATAGTAGATTTTCAAGAGATGGTAGATTTATAGAAAGACTTGGATTTTTTAATCCATTATTACCAAAAGATAAAAAAGAAAGAGTTGGTTTAGAGACGGATAGAATTAAATATTGGTTAGGACAAGGAGCGCAACCAACTATGAGAGTTGCTAGAATTCTTGGAGAAAATCAATTAATGCCAATGCCAGCTAAAGGAAACAATCCTCAAAAAGCAATTCCAAAAAAAGATAGAAAGAAAAAAGATGATAAAGCAACTAAAGAAGAAGCAAAAGTAGAAGCACCTAAGGAAGAAGTTAAAAAGGCAGAAGCCCCTAAAGAAGAGGCAAAAGCAGAAGCTCCTAAAGAAGAGGCAAAAGTAGAAGCTCCTAAAGAAGAAGTTAAAAAGGCAGAAGCTCCTAAGGAAGAAGTTAAAAAGGCAGAAGCTCCTAAGGAAGAAAAAAAATAATTTATGTGGCAGGCACAAGTATTTACTTTATATCCAGAATTATTTCCTGGTCCTTTAACAAAAGGACTTTATGGAAAAGCTCTAAAAAAAAAAATATGGAACTTAGAAATTGTAAATATTAAAGACTCTGCTGAAGATAAACACAAAAAAGTTGATGATACACCATTTGGTGGAGGTGCAGGAATGCTTTTAAAGCCGGACACTTTAGCAAAGTCTATAGATGATAATTTTAAGAAAGGAGGTAGAATTTTTTATTTATCTCCAAAAGGAAAAAAATTTGATCAAAAGCTTGCAAGAGAATTTTCGAAAGAAAAATCAATAAGTTTAATTTGTGGGCACTTTGAGGGTGTTGATGAGAGAATTTTGTCAACGAGAAATATTGAAGAAATAAGTATTGGAGATTTTGTTTTATCTGGAGGAGAGTCTGCAGTTTTTGTAGTAATTGATGCTATCTTAAGACTTTTACCAGGTGTTATAGGAAATGACTCATCCAAAAAGGATGAAAGTTTTGAAAATGGATTATTAGAATATCCACAGTACACAAAACCACAAGTTTGGGAGGATAAATCTGTCCCAGATGTCTTATTATCTGGTGATCATGCTAAAATTAAAGACTGGCGTTTATCTCAATCTGAGGCTATAACACGCGTCCGTAGACCAGATTTGTGGCAAAAATATAAAAAGGATTAAATTGATAAATATTAAAATGAAGACTATTGAAGATATTAACAATTCAAACGTAAAGAAAATTCAATCTGAGAAAAAATTACCAGATTTTTTTCCTGGGGACATTATAAAGGTTGGAGTAAGAATAACCGAAGGTAAAAGAGATAGAATTCAATATTTTGAAGGAGTATGTATTGCAAAGAAAAGTAGAAACATTAACTCCTCTTTTACAGTAAGAAAAATTTCATTTGGAGAAGGGGTTGAAAGAACTTTTGCTTTATATAGCCCAATAGTTGACTCAATAAAAGTCATTAGATCAGGTGAAGTAAGAAGAGCAAAATTATATTATTTAAGAGATAGAACTGGAAAATCAGCTAGAATTGCTGAGAAAATAAGAAAGAATATAGGAATAGAAATTGATGTTAAAACTGAAAAAGTAAATGAAGAAAATTTACAGCAGACCGAAGTAAAAAATGATATAAAAGATAATGAGCAAGAAAAAATTAAAAAGGAAACTTCAGAGAATAAAGAAGAAAGTTTAAAAGAAAAAAAATAAATTTTTTTCAATGCCGCATACACTTTACGATAAAATTTGGAATGATCATTTAGTACATGAACAGGATGATGGTACCGCATTATTATTTGTAGATCGACATTTAATACATGAAGTAACTAGTCCACAAGCTTTTGAAGGTCTAAGAAATTCAAGCAGAAAAGTAAGACATCCATCTTTAACGTTAGCAGTTGCAGATCATAACGTTCCGACAACTGATAGATCAAAAGGAATATCAGACCAAGAGTCAAAGATACAAGTAGAAACTTTAGAGGCAAACTGCAAAGAATTTGGAATTAAACTTTTTGGTATGGGTGATAAGAGACAAGGTATAGTACATGTAACAGGTCCAGAACAAGGATTTACACAGCCAGGAACAGTTATAGTTTGTGGAGATAGTCATACTGCTACTCACGGAGCATTTGGTTCACTAGCTTTTGGAATTGGAACCTCAGAAGTGGAACATGTCCTTGCAACACAAACGTTGGTCCAAAAAAAAGCAAAAAATTTTAGGATAAATGTTAATGGCAAACTTCCATTAGGAGTAACATCAAAAGATGTTATTTTGCAAATAATTGGAAAAATAGGAACAGCTGGTGGAACAGGTTGTGTAATAGAATATGCAGGAGATTTGATTAGCTCTTTAAGCGTAGAGCAAAGAATGACTATTTGTAATATGACGATTGAGGGTGGAGCCCGAGCTGGATTAATAGAACCAGATGAAAAAATATTTAATTATTTAAAAGGCAGACCTATGTCACCAAAAGGTGAAACTTGGGACAAGGCAGTGGATGTATGGAGTAACTTAAATTCAGATGATAGCGCCAATTTTGATAAAGAGGTAAGTTTGGCTGCAGAAGAAATAATCCCAATGGTTACTTGGGGCACTTCTCCGCAGGATGTTATTACAATTGAAGGTAAGATCCCAAATCCAAATACAGAAAAGGATCTCGATAAGAAAAGTTCAATTGAAAGATCTTTAAAATATATGGGTTTGAGGCCTGATACATTAGCAAAAGATATTAAGATTGATAAAGTTTTTATTGGTAGTTGTACAAATGGAAGAATTGAGGATTTAAGAGAAGCTGCAAAAATATTAAAGAATAAGAAAAAAGCGCCTCATGTTCATGCCATGGTAGTTCCAGGATCTGGTTTAGTTAAGCAGCAAGCTGAGCAGGAGGGTTTAGATAAAATTTTTATAGATTCAGGCTTTGAATGGAGAGAGCCTGGCTGTTCAATGTGTTTAGCAATGAATGCAGATAAACTAAAGCCTGAAGAAAGGTGTGCATCTACCTCTAATAGAAATTTTGAAGGAAGACAGGGTAGAGGCGGTAGAACACATTTGGTAAGCCCAGGAATGGCTGCTGCTGCAGCGATATCTGGCAATTTAGATGATGTTAGAAAGTATCAAAATTAAATGCAAAAGTTTTTTTTTTTAAAAAGTATTCCATCGTACTTGCCAATTGTAAATATAGATACAGATATGATAATACCAAAACAGTTTTTGAAAACAATTAAAAGAACCGGTTTAGGAAAAAATTTATTTTTTGAATTGAGATATGATGATAGTGGAAAAGAAATTCCAGACTTTATTTTAAATAAAAAACCTTTTAATAATTCAAAGATATTAATTACAGGCAAAAATTTTGGGTGTGGATCTTCAAGAGAACATGCACCTTGGGCCTTATTAGATTTTGGAATTACTTGTATTATCAGCTCTAGCTATGCTGATATTTTTTATAACAATTGCTTTAAGAATGGAATTTTACCGATAGTTTTAAATGAGGAAATAATTAAAGAAATATCAGAATATTCAAAAAGAAAAGAGGAGATTTCAGTTAATCTATCTGATCAAAAAATCATATACGGAAACAATGAAATTTCATTTGATATTGATACATTTAAAAAAAAATGTTTGCTAGAAGGTCTAGATGACATTGCATTATCTTTAGAAAAATCTGACAAGATAAAATTTTACTTTTACCTGGTGATGGTATTGGACCTGAGGTTATAAATGAAGTTAAAAAAGTTATCAAATGGCTTAATTCAAAAAAATCTTTAGATTTTGAAATTGATGAAGACTTAGCAGGAGGTGTATCTTATGACAAACATGGAACTCCTATAACAGATGAAGTTTTTTATAAAGCTCTTGAAAGCGAAGTTGTAATGTTAGGTGCTGTAGGTGGACCAAAATGGGACGGACTTGAATTTTCAAAAAAACCTGAAAGAGCATTACTCAAATTAAGAAAAGAATTAAAGTTATTTGCAAATTTAAGACCCGCAATATGCTTTAAACAATTAGTAGATGCTTCAACTCTAAAACCTGAAATTGTTTCTGGATTAGATATAATGATTGTAAGAGAGCTAACAGGGGGAATATATTTTGGAGAACCAAGAGGAATTAAACCTATAGACAACGGTGAAAGAAAAGGGATTAACACTCATACTTATACTAGTAGTGAGATTATAAGAGTTGCAAGAGTTGCATTTGACTTAGCGAAAAAACGATCTAATAAAGTTACATCGTGTGAAAAATCGAATGTAATGGAAGCAGGACAACTTTGGAGAGAAGAGGTGCAGACTTTGCATGATGAAGAATATAAGGAAGTAGAATTAAATCATATGCTTGCTGATAACTGTTCTATGCAATTATTAAGAAATCCAAAACAATTTGATGTTATTGTAACTGATAATCTTTTTGGAGATATGCTGTCTGATCAAGCTTCAATGTTAACAGGTTCCTTAGGACTTTTGCCATCTGCATCACTTGGAGCAAAAAATAAAGACGGGAAAATGAGAGCAATGTATGAACCAATACATGGCTCCGCTCCTGATATAGCTGGTAAAGGATTAGCAAATCCAGTAGCAACAATTTTAAGTTTTGCAATGGCTTTAAGATATTCTTTAGATTTGGATAAGGAAGCTGATAATTTAGAGAATGCAGTTCAAGATGTACTTAATGATGGATTAAGGACAAAAGATATATTAGCAGAGGGAACAAAGGACGTATCTACTGCTCAAATGGGAGATGCGATTATTTCAAAATTGAAATAATTTAATTTTTAATTAGAATAATATTATGCCAATTTATAATGCACCATTAGAAGACATGCTTTTTTTATACGAAAAGCTTAGAGATAATAAAAATTATAATGAGATCGATAAATATAAAGAAGTTACAACAGATCTTGTAAAAAATATTTTAGAAGAAGCTGCAAAAATTAATCAAAATTTAATTTTACCACTTGCCAAAGCAGGAGATGAAAACCCTACCGTATTAGAAAATGGAATTGTTAGAACACCACCAGGATACAAAGAAGCTTATAAAAAATTTATTGAAGATGGTTGGACATCGTTATCTTGTGATCCAAAATATGGAGGACAAGGAATGCCAAGAACCGTAAGTGCTTTTTTTGATGAGATGTTATCATCGGCTAGCTTAGCTTTTAAACTTTATACAGAGCTAACACTTGGTGCTTATAATTGCATTCACCATCATGCTACAGATGAAATTAAAAATAAGTATCTTCCAAATATGGTTGAAGGCAAGTGGAGCGGTACTATGTGTTTAACCGAACCAGTATGTGGAACCGATTTAGGATTGCTTAAAACTAAAGCTGTAGAGCAACCAGACGGAACATTTAAAATTACAGGTCAAAAAATATTTATTACTTCTGGTGATCATGATTTGACAGAAAATATTATACATTTGGTAATTGCAAGAGCATCGGATTCACCCAAAGGCACGAAAGGAATAAGTTTATTTCTGGTTCCAAAATTTATTGTAAAAGGGGATGGAACTGTTGGCGCAAGAAATGGAATATCTACAGGATCAATAGAAACGAAAATGGGCATTAAAGGTTCAGCAACATGTGTCTTAAATTTTGATGAAGCGACTGGATTTATGATTGGTCCTAAGAACAAAGGATTGAGTCAAATGTTTACTATGATGAACTTGGAAAGAATTGTAGTAGGAATTCAAGGTTTAGGAATATCCGAAATTGCGTATCAAAATTCATTAAGCTACGCTCAAGAGAGAAAGCAAGGTAAAAGTAATAATAATAAATCACAAAATGGAAATGCAGATTTAATAATCGAACACGCGGACATAAGAAAATCTTTACTGAATATGAAATCAATAATTGAAGGTGAGAGAGCTTTATGTTTTTGGTTGTCACAACAAACAGAGGTCAGCTTAAACCATAATGATCAAAAAATTAAACAAGAAGCTTCTGATATGGTTTCATTGATGACTCCAGTTGTAAAATCTTTGTTCTCTGACTTGGGAATGGAGATTACAAGTGATGCAATGCAAATATATGGTGGATACGGCTATACAAAAGATCAGGGAATAGAACAACTATATCGAGACAATAGAATTACACCGATTTATGAGGGAACCAACTCAGTTCAAGCAATTGATCTAGTATTTAGAAAATTAGTAAATAAAAATGGAGATATAATTGCTAAATATATTGAAATGATGAAAAGTGATTTAGATTTAAATAATGAGAAACTTAAGCCTTTCGCAGAAAAGTTAAAAACTTATATTGAAAAATTAAATTTATTTACAGATTGGATGAAAGAAAAGATTCAAAATTCAAAAGATGATGCAAATGCAGCATCAAATGATTACTTAAGAGTACTAGGATATGTTGCGATCGGTTATTCTTGGTTAAAAGTTCTGGAGGTTAGCTACAAGGATTATTCAAATAATAAAGATTTTTATGAGGATAAAATACAGACAGCAAATTTCTACTTTAATAGAGTATTACCAAGAGTGGAAAGCCATTATATATCTGCAATTACAGGGAGCAAATACATTATGGACTATAAATTTAATTAAAATATGAGCCATTACGATACAAATTTAAATAAAAATAATGCAAATTTTGTTCCATTAACTCCCTTATCATTCTTACAAAGAGCGAAAGATATTTATCCTAACTATGAGGCAATAGTATATGAGGATCGAAAGTATACTTGGCACGATGTTTATAAAAGATGTATAAAATTTGCTAGTGCTTTAGAAAAAATTGGGATTAAAAAGGGAGATACAGTTTCTTTTCTTGCCTTCAATACTCCAGAAATTTTTGAAGCCCACTACTCCGTTCCCATGACTGGAGGCGTACTTAACACAATTAATATTAGATTAGATGCAAAAACAATTGCATATATCCTAGAACATAGTGATGCGAAGGTATTAGTTGTTGATAGACAGCTTCATGTAGAAGTAAAAAAAGCTTTAGGTACTTTAAAAAAAAAAATTACTATAATTGATATAATTGATAAATATGCAGATCAATCAAAATTAGAGAAAATAGGAGACTTAGAATATGAAGAATTTCTAAAAACAGGTGATGAAAGTTATAATTGGAGGATGCCAGAAGATGAATGGCAAGCCATTTCTTTAAGTTACACTTCAGGCACAACTGGCAACCCAAAAGGAGTTGTATATCATCATAGAGGTTCATATTTGATGTCAACCGGTAGCGCAACAGCTTGGAATATGCCAAATAGATTAAATTTTTTAACAATTGTTCCTATGTTTCATTGTAATGGTTGGTGCTATCCCTGGACAATTCCAATGTTAAATGGCAGGACTATTTGCCTAAGAAATATTGATATAAAAAAAATCTTTGAACTAATTGAAAAATACAATGTTACTCACTTCGGTGGTGCTCCAATAGTATTAAATATGATTACAGGGGCTCCCGAAAGTGATCGAAAAAAATTAAAACAAAAAGTTTATGTGTTAACTGCTGGTGCTCCGCCTCCGAGTATCATTTTTAAAAAAATGAAAAGTTTAGGTTTTGAAGTTATGCATGTTTATGGTTTAACAGAAACTTATGGACATGTAACACAATGTGCATGGAATGAATCTTGGAATGAATTGGAGGAAGAAAAACAGAACGAAATAAAAGCAAGGCAAGGAGTAAGATATCCTAATACCGAGGGTGTTACGATCATGAATCCAGAAACTATGGAGGAAGTCCCAAGAGATGGTAAAACGATAGGTGAAATAATGATTAGAGGAAATGTAGTTATGAAAGGCTACTTTAAAGATAAAGAAGCTACTGATAAGGCTATGAAAGGTGGTTGGTTTCATACTGGAGATTTAGCTGTAATGCATCCAGATGGATACGTTAAAATACAAGATAGATCTAAAGATATAATTATTTCTGGAGGTGAAAATATATCATCAATCGAGATAGAAAATACTTTAGCAAAACATCCTTCAGTATCTATTGCAGCAGTAGTAGCAAAACCCGATGAAAAATGGGGTGAAGTACCCTGCGCATTTATAGAAATGGTTAAAGACAAGCCTGTTACTGAAAAAGAGTTAATAGCATTTTGTAAAGAAACTCTTGCTAGTTTTAAAGTTCCTAAGAAAGTTGAATTTTGTGAATTGCCAAAAACATCAACAGGAAAAATCCAAAAATTTGAATTAAGAAAAAAGGCCAAGGAGTTAAACTGAATCTAAACGTCGATAATAAAGACGTATTCGTGTCAACAAGCGGCATGAATATTGATACAAAAAAACCATCAATATTATTGATGCATGGTAGTGGGCTAACGCACATAGTTTGGTCTCTTCATGAACAATTTTATACAGCTAATGGTTTTAATGTTTTGTCAGTTGATCTTCCAGGTCATGGTGACTCGGAAGGACCTTCATTAAAATCAATTGAAGAAATATCTGATTGGATAAAATCTTTAATTGGTATTCTTAATATTCCAAAAATTATCGTTGTAGGACATTCTCAAGGAAGTTTAGTGGGAATTGATTTTGCTTCTAGATACCCCAACCTGATTGATAAGTTGGTTTTAGTTGCTGGTTCAAATAAAATGCCTGTAAATAAAGACCTAATAGATTTAGCAGAGGCTGGAGATGAAAAAGCAGTTTTGTTAATGATGAAATGGGGCTATGAAGGATCCAAAGCATTTATCGGAGGTAACCCTGTAAAAAAAATAGTAAATTCTGCTAGAGCAATCCGCGAAGTATTAGCAGTAGACTTAAATGCGTGTAATAACTATAAGGATGGCGAAAATGCAATTAAAAAAATAAATTGTTCAACTTTGTGTATCTTTGGAGATGTGGATAAAATGGTGCCAGTTAAAGTAGGAATCAAAATGTCAGAGCAGATAAAAAATTGTGAAACAAAAATAATCTCAGATTGTGGACATATGATAATTTTTGAAAAAGCTTTTGAAATGAGAAAATTAGTAAAAGATTTTTTAATCAAATAATAATTAATGAAAAACTTTCCAATTGTAAAATCAAGAAGATTAAGAAGTACACCTTATACTGATAGAATAGAAGCTCAGGGTGTGAGCAGTTATACAGTTTATAATCATATGTTATTACCATCATCATTTAAATCTTTAGAATTTGATTACCATCATTTAAAAGAATTTGTACAAGTTTGGGATGTAGCAGCAGAACGACAAGTTGAAATTACTGGAAAGGATTCAGCCAAATTAGTTCAACTAATGACTTGTCGAGATTTGTCAAAATCTAAAATTGGAAGATGTTATTATGCTCCTTTAGTTGATCATAAAGGTCTTTTAGTAAATGATCCTATTATAAATAAATTAGCAGAGGATAAATGGTGGATTTCAATTGCAGACTCTGATGTTATTTTTTTTGCAAAAGGTATAGCAGCTGGAAGCAAACTTGATGTAGAAATAAAAGAACCTAATGTAAATATTTTAGCGGTTCAAGGACCTTTTGCTGATAATTTAATGGCAAAATTATTTGGTGAAGAGATTAAAAAATTGAAATTTTTTAATTTTAACTATTTCGATTTTAAGGGTTATAAATATTTTATAGCTAGATCAGGTTGGTCGAAACAAGGGGGCTTTGAAGTTTATGTTGAAAATGATTTAGCAGGTCAAGATTTATATGATTATCTTTTTGAAGCTGGAAAAGAATTTAATGTTAGACCTGGATGTCCAAACTTAATTGAAAGAATTGAATCAGCACTGTTATCTTATGGAAACGATTTTGATAATAGAGATAATCCTTTTGAGGCAAATTTTGATAAGTATATAAATTTAGAAACTAAAATTGATTTTTTAGGAAAAGAAAAATTAAAAAACATAAAACAAGAAGGCATCAAAAGAAAGCTAATGGGTGTAAAAATTGATCATGATAAAATTGACATGTATTGTGAAAAAACATTATTTGATGATAGTAATAATATTGTTGGCTATGTAAGATCAGCAGCTTATTCTCCTACTTTTAAAAAAGTAATCGGGATCGCAATGATTAATAAACCTTATTGGGATACGAATGATCAATTTAAAATAGAAATTGATGAAAAAATACATGTAGGAACAGTTTGCGATTTACCCTTCATTTAGTATAACTAAATCACCATGGATATAGCAATAGTCGGTGCAACAGGAAATGTAGGAAGAAAAATTTTAAAAGTCTTGGAAAATAAAAATTTTCCGGTTTCTAAATTATATTTAATTGCTTCTTCTAAAAGCTCAGGACAAAAAATTAATTTTAAAGATAAAGAATACACTGTTATTGACTTAGAAAAATTTGATTTTTCAAAATCAAAAATAGCATTTTTTGCTGCGGGAAGTACTGTTGCTGAAAAATGGGCTCCTATTGCAGCAAAAAAAACAATTGTTATAGATAATTCAAAATTTTTTAGAAAAGATCCAGAAATTCCTTTGATTGTGCCAGAGGTAAATTCCAAAGAGTTATCTCATTTTAAGAAAAAAAATATAATTGCAAATGCAAATTGTTCAGTAATACCTATGGTTGTAGCTTTGAAACCTTTACATGATCTTTACAATATAAAAAGAATTGTTGCATCAACTTATCAATCTGTCTCAGGCATAGGCAAGGCAGGCATGGATGAACTTTTATCACAAACAAAAGAATATTTTGAAGGTAAAAAAATTGTATCACAAAATTTTACGAAACAAATAGCATTTAATGCCATTCCACATATTGATAGTTTTTTAGAAAATGGATCTACTAAGGAAGAACAAAAAAATCATGATGAGGTAAAAAAAATTTTGGATAATAAAATTAATATTACATCTACGTGTGTCAGAATTCCTGTTTTAGTTTCACACTCAATTAGTGTAAATGTTGAATTTCATAAAAAATATGATCTAAGTGAGATCAAAAATGTTTTATCTAGATCTCCAGGATGTAGAGTTATTGATGAGCAAAAAGATGGAGGGTATATCACTCCTGTGGAAGCAGAAAATAAGTATGAAACTTTTATTTCTAGAATAAGAGACGATTCTTCTCAAGTGAATACAATAAACTTATGGATTGTTTGTGATAATTTACTTAAAGGTGCTGCCTTAAATGCAGTTGAAATTGCAGAAAGTTTAATTAAACAGAAGTTACATGACTGATAAAAATCCTTTGTCACCACATATACAAATTTACAATTGGCATATATCGTCTTTAATTTCAATTTGTCATAGAATAACAGGCATAATAAATATAATTATTATAAGCCTAGTTTGTTTTTGGGTAGCTTTTTTGCTTTTAGGAAATTCAAGCTATGAATTTATTCAAAATTTTTTTGAAAGTTATTTTGGTAAATTTTTTATTTTAGGTACAGTTTGGTCCTTTTTGTTTCAGATATTAAGCGAGGTAAGACACATATTTTGGGATTTAGGATTTGGATTTGAATTAAAAACCTCAAATATAACCGGTTTAATTGTTATTTTTGGATCTGTGGTTTTAACTGTAATAATTTTTATTTTAGGAAGAAATTTACTTTAATGATTAGTGCAACTAAAAAATGGATATTTTTAAAAATTAGTTCAGTTGTGCTTGTTCCATTAATGTTGTGGTTTTTGTTAAATTTAGTATCACTATACGACAAAAATTATACTGAAGTGTTATTTTTTTTTACAAACCAACCGACAAAGTTTTTATTTTCATTATTTATTATTTTTGCTTACTTTTACTCAGCACTTAGTATTAGTGAGGTTTTTGAGGACTATATTGAGAGCGAAAGCTTAAAAAATGTCGCAAACAAATTGCTCTTTTTATTTGCTATAATAATACCTATATCAACTCTACTAATATTGACTAAATTAACTTTATGAGCACATATAAAATTATAGAACACGAATATGACGTTGTTGTTTTAGGAGCTGGCGGGGCAGGTTTACGAGCAGCCGTTGGTTTAAGCGAAGCTGGGTTGAAAACAGCATGTATATCAAAAGTATTTCCCACAAGAAGCCATACTTCTGCTGCGCAAGGAGGAATCTCTGCAGCATTAGGAAACATGGGAGAAGATGATTGGAGATGGCATATGTATGATACCGTTAAAGGAGCTGACTGGTTGGGAGATCAAGATTGTATTGAATATCTATGTAAAGAGGCTCCTAGAGCAGTATTAGAGCTTGAGAAATATGGAGTTCCATTTAGTCGAACTGAAGATGGAAAAATTTATCAAAGACCTTTTGGCGGAATGACAAAAAACTATGGGAATGAAACTGTGCAAAGAACTTGTGCAGCTGCAGATAGAACTGGTCATGCAATTTTACACACTATGTATGGACAAGCATTAAAGCATAATACAGAATTTTTTATTGAATACTTTGCTTTAGATTTACTTATGCAAGATGGTGAATGTAAAGGTTTAATAGCTTGGAATTTAAACGATGGAACTATTCATAGATTTAGATCTCATATAACAATTATTGCAACTGGAGGATACGGAAAAACTTATTACTCATCTACATCTGCTCACACTTGTACCGGTGATGGCAATGCTATGGTATTAAGAGCTGGATTACCGCTGCAAGATATGGAGTTTATACAATTTCATCCAACAGGAATCTATGGACATGGAACTTTAATTTCAGAAGGAGTTCGAGGTGAAGGAGGATACTTGCTCAACTCTAAAGGTGAGAGATTTATGGAAAGGTATGCTCCAAAAGCTAAGGATCTTGCCTCTAGAGATGTTGTAAGCAGATCAATAGCTGTTGAAATTAATGAAGGAAGAGGAGTTGGAAAAGAAAAAGATCATGTGCATCTTCATTTAGATCATTTAGATCCAGAGGTAATTGAGAAAAGACTTCCGGGAATTTCAGAATCTTCAAGGTTGTTTGCCGATGTTGATGTTACAAAAGAACCAATACCTGTAGTTCCGACAGTTCATTATAATATGGGTGGTATACCGACAAATTATAAAGCTGAAGTTTTAACCGTAAATGGTTCAGAAAAAATTGTACCAGGACTTATGGCAATAGGTGAAGCTGCGTGTGTCTCAGTTCATGGAGCTAACAGACTTGGATCAAATTCATTAATAGATTTAGTAGTTTTTGGAAGAGCAGCAGCAAAAAGAGCTGCAGAACTAATAAAACCGGGAACTCCTCATGAGCAAATTTCGGTTTCTGAAACTGAAAAATGCTTAGATAGATTTGATAAATTAAGAAATGGAAATGGAACTAATAGAACTGCCGATCTAAGATTGTCTATGCAAAAAACAATGCAGTCTAAATGTGCAGTATTTAGAACTGAAGAAACTTTAAAAGAAGGTGTGGAAGAAATAAGAAAACCATTCGAGGGAATGGATTCAATTTCAGTAAAAGATAAATCTTTAATTTTTAATACTGATTTAGTTGAAACTTTGGAGTTTGATAATTTAATAAGACAAGCAATAGTTACACTGGACTCTGCATATGAAAGAAAAGAAAGCAGAGGAGCTCATGCACGCGAAGATCATCCTAAAAGGGATGATAAAAACTATATGAAACATACATTATCTTGGTGTAAAGGTAGCAAAACTAAAATTTCTTACAGAGATGTTCACAGATCAACTCTATCAAACGATGTACAATATTTTCCACCACAAGAAAGAGTATATTAATGGTCCAAATAAATTTACCTCAAGGCTCAAAAGTTCAAAAAGGTAAATTTTATAAGGACAAGACTGGTTCAAAAAATATTAGAAAGGTAAATATTTATCGATGGGACCCTTCAACGGGAGAAAATCCTAGAATAGATACTTATGAGGTTGATATGGATAATTGTCCCTCGAAAGTTTTGGATTTGTTAAACAAAATCAAAAATGAAATTGATCCATCAATTTCTTATAGAAGATCTTGTGCTCACGGTGTTTGTGGGTCATGCGCAATGAACATGGATGGAAAAAACGGATTAGCTTGTACAAAGCCCCATAAAGAAATTAAGGGAGACATAAATATATATCCATTACCCCATTTAAAAGTTCAAAAAGACTTAATAGGAGATTTAAGCACATTATATAGGCAATACTCGTCTGTTGAACCATGGTTAAAAAATTCTAAAAAAGATGACGGCAAAGAAAATATACAAACTATAAAAGATAGATCTAAGTTGGATGGACTTTATGAGTGTATTATGTGTGCCTGTTGTTCAACTGCCTGCCCAAGCTATTGGTGGAATGGTGATAAATACCTGGGTCCAGCTGTTTTACTGCAAGCGTATAGATGGATAGTGGATAGCCGAGATGAAGAAAGAGAAGAAAGATTAAAAAAAGTAGCCGATGAATTGAAACTTTATAGATGTCACACTATCATGAATTGTACTAATGCATGTCCAAAGGGACTAAATCCAGCCAAAGCAATTGCTGAGATAAAAAAGATGTTAGTTACATCTTAATTTTAAATTTAAGATAAAACAGGTATGGTAAACTCAGGACCAGCATTATCTTCTACCCAAGTTACTGTAGCAGTCTTAAGTTTTGTATAAAACCTTACTCCATCCGGACCATGGATTGAATGATCTCCAAATAAAGATCTTTTCCATCCACCAAAGCTATGGTAGGCAACAGGAACAGGTATAGGAACGTTAACACCAATCATACCAATTTTTGCGTTTTCTGTGAAATGTTTTGCAATATTTCCACTTTTTGTAAAAACTGCAGCACCATTTCCTAGCTCGTGTTCATTGACTAGATTTAGAGCCTCTTCATATGTATTTGTTGTCATCATACTTAATACTGGTCCAAAAATTTCTTCTTTGTATATTTTCATCTCTGGCTTAACATCATCAAATATTGTTGGTCCAACAAAATATCCGTTTTCATAACCTTGTTTTTTAAAATTTCTTCCATCCGAAAGTAACTTTGCACCCTCCTTTTCTCCGCTATCAATGTAACCTAAAACTTTTTCATAATGAGGTTTACTACTTAGAGGACCAAAATCTGATTTTTCATCTGTATAAGGCCCCACATTTAACTTAGATGTTTTTTCTAGTAAATTATTTTTAATCTTTTCATTTGTGTTTTTACCAACACAAACAGCTACTGAAATTGCCATACATCTTTCGCCCGCAGATCCAAAAGCTGAACCAATTATTGCATCTGTTGTTTTGTCAACATCAGCATCTGGCATTATCACCATATGATTTTTTGCTCCGCCCAATGCCTGTACTCTTTTATTATTTTTTGTACCATTATGGTATACATATTCTGCTATGGGCGTTGAGCCTACAAAGCTAATAGCTTGAACATTTTTATGTTCTAATAATGCGTCTACTGCTTCTTTATCTCCATTTACTAAATTCAAAACTCCAGCTGGAAATCCTGCTTCTAAAGCCAATTCTGCGAGTCTAACTGGACAGCTAGGATCTTTTTCTGATGGTTTTAATATAAAAGTATTCCCACAAGCTAAAGCCACTGGGTACATCCACATTGGAACCATAGCTGGAAAATTAAAAGGAGTAATTCCTGCACAAACACCAAGAGGTTGACGCAAGGTATGAGAGTCAACATTTGTGCCAACATTAGATGAATGTTCACCTTTCAGAGATGATGTTATACCTGTTACATATTCAACAACTTCAATTCCTCTTTGAATAGATCCTTTTGCATCTGGAATAGTTTTGCCATGCTGTTTGGAAACTAGTTCAGCTAACTCATCCATATTTTTTACTAATAATTCTTTATATTTTGTAAAAATTCTTGCTCTAGTAATAGGAGTAGTTTTAGACCATTTTAAAAAAGCTTTAGCGGAACTTTCGACTGCTAAATCTATAACTTCTTTACTTCCTAATTCGACTTCAGCTATTTGCTCACCTGTCGCAGGATTAAATACTTTACTTTTTCTTGAATCACTTTTTGTAAATTTTTTCCCATCGATAAAATGGCTTATTACTTCCATAAAAGACCTTAAATTTTAATAATTTTTTAAAATTATAGCATGCGATTTTTTACAAATCTACTGTTGACTCTGATTTTTACATGTACTTAAATTAGAAGATATTTTTTTATCGAGCTAAGGAGAGGATCTCAAAAAAATGAGAGACAACGTTAGAGTTTGTGTGCCTAGATACTTGCAAATTGGCAAAGGAAGTCTAAATCAGCTCCCAGAAATAATCAAAATATTAGGATCTATAAAATCATTGTTAATTGTTACCGATAAACAGATGGTTCATTTTGGATATGTTAAAAAATTACAAGACGTTTTAAATAAGGCGGGTTTAAAATCCAATGTGTTTGAGGATACAATTCCAGATCCTACCGACAAAGTTGTTTTAAATGGTGTTGAAGTTTTACAAAAAAATAAAAATGACGCTGTTATAGGTTTTGGGGGTGGTAGCCCAATAGATACAGCTAAAGCCATCGCTGTTCTTTCTCAGTATAGTAAAGATATTCAAGATTATAAACCACCTGGGACTTTTGATAAAAAAGGTCTACCAATTATTGCTATACCTACAACAGCAGGAACGGGTTCAGAAGTTACTCACCATTCAGTTATTATAGATACAAAAACTAATAATCTTGAAAAAATTTCATGTAGAGGTGAAGGTTTTGTACCGATAGTTTCAATAATAGATTACGAATTAACTTTATCTAAGCCTAGAAGATTAACAATTGATAGTGCGATTGATACCTTAACACATGGAATAGAAGCATATGTAAGTAAAAAGGCAACTTTATTTTCAGACAGAATGGCTCTTGATACAATAAGACTTGTTACTGAAAATATATATGCAGTCGATAAAAATCCTAAAGATATAAAAGCAAGGGAAGGTTTGATGCTAGCAGCTACCTTGGGAGGATTAGCTTTTTCAAATGCATCAATATGTCTTGTTCATGGAATGAGTAGACCGTTAGGAAGTAATTTTAAAGTTCCACATGGTTTAAGTAATGCAATGTTATTACCTACTATTACAGAATTTTCAGTAGATCATGCTAAAAGTCGTTATGCTGATTGTAGCAGAGCAGGAAGATTTGCTTCAGTAGACGATGATGATGAAATTGCGTGTAAAAAGCTGTTACAAGGACTCTATAAAATTAATAAGGATTTTGAAGTACCATCTATGAAAAATTTTGGAATAGATCAGAAAAATTTTGAGGACCAGTTAGAAAATATGGCAACAGATGCTGAAATATCTGGCGCACCTGGCCTTAATCCAAGAGTGCCATCTGTAAAAGAAATGATTAATCTTTATGGAGAAGCATGGAGAGCATTTTAAGTTAGAGTTGGGATGTTCTTCTATTTATTAACTAACAACTCTTAAAATAATAAAGAGAGGGAAATAATGAAAAAACTAATGAAAACATCTGTTAGTCTTTTTGCTGTTTTTGCTTTGATGATTTCTTTTTCATTTCAGCAAGTAAGTGCAGCAGAAAAGATTAGATGGAAAGTACAATCTACTTTTAATACTGGTTGGCCTGCTCTAGGAGATCCTGTTGCACGTTTATCAGATACACTAGATAGAGCGACTGATGGTAGAATCAAATTAAAGGTTTATGAGCCTGGAAAAATTCTTCCACCTTTAGAAATTTCACCTTCAATAAGCAAAGGTGATTTACCAGCAGCTTACAACTACATGGCCTATGACCAAGGAAGAATTCCAGCAGCAGTACTATTTGCAGCTGTACCATTTGGAATGGAACCTTGGGAATATGCAGCTTGGTGGTTTGAAGGAGAAGGCGCAAAACTAGCTAATGAAATTTACAATAAACAAAATATACAAGTTTTATTGTGTAGTACAATTGGACCTGAAACAGCTGGTTGGTATAGAAATCCTATAACTAGCTTAGCAGATCTTAAAGGTTTAAAAATTCGTTTCTCTGGTTTAGGAGGAATGGTTTTAAATGAAATAGGTGCGTCTGCAACTTTGATGGCAGGAGGAGAAATTTTTGCAGCTCTAGAAAAAGGAACTCTAGACGCAACTGAATATTCTATGCCTGCAATTGATGAGGTTTTAGGTTTTCATAAAATAACCAAGTTTAACCTGTTTCCAGGTTGGCACCAAGTATCAACATCTACCCATTTCATGATCAATTTAGATTTATGGAAAAAAATGGGAGCAGCTGACCAAGCTTTATTCGAAATGGCTTGTACAGCAGCGGCTATGAGAGCAATAACAACTGGTGAATATTTACAAGGTAAGCAAATTCAAAGTTTTCCTGGTAAAGGCGTAACAGCTGCTAGATTGCCTGATAGTGTATTGAGAGAACTTCAAAAAGTAAGCGCAAGAGTTATGAAAGAAGAATCTGCAAAAGATGCTGACTTTAAAAGAGTATGGGAATCTCAACAAGCATTCATGAAAGAGTATGATGTTTGGCAAAAATGGGGATATTTACCAAGAAACTTTTAGTATTTAATACTGAAAATTTGATTATAATAATAAAAGCGGCCGGTTTCACCGGCTGCTTTTATTTTTAAAGAAAGAAATTTATGTCTAATGATTTTGCTAAAGTTGGAAGTTCACTTGATAAAAAACTTCAACTTAGACATTTGCCTATTACAAAGGCCATAGATAATTTTGTACTACGTATTGGCGAGGTTTTTAATTGGCTGTGGGTGATACTTGTAGCTGTTATAATTTTAAACGTAGTTTTAAGATATGTTTTTAAAAATGGAATGATTGAGTTAGAAGAATTACAATGGCATCTTTATTGTATTGGGTGGCTAGTAGGTCTTTCTTCTACATATATAGTTGATTCACATGTAAGAGTAGATGTTTTAAGTGAGCGGCTAAGTTATAGAAAAAAATTATGGTTTGAATTATTTGGGATTCTAATATTATTTTTACCATTTGTAATTCTTGTTCTTTATTATGCGGTCCCTTTTTTTGAACTATCATGGACTACGAGTGAAAGATCAACATCTGCAAATGGTCTGCCTGCTAGATGGTTTGTTAAAGGTTTCTTAGTCATTAGTTTTTTCTTATTACTTATCTCTGGAATATCAAGAATAACAAGAATCATTGCAACGATTCGATTTGGGCTAGAGTACAAAAAATGATTTCATTAGTTACAGAATATTTTTTAGCAATTGCTCTCTTTTTTAGTTTTATAACACTAATTTTTTACGGATTTCCAGTTGCTTGGACTATGGGCGGTTTAGGAGTTCTTTTTATATTTATTTCAATGCTTTCTGATAGTTTATTTGACACTTTTTATGGTGTTGACTTTGGATTTGCTTCAATGGTTGTTTATAGGCTTTATGGAGTTATGGCAAATTGGGTTCTTGTTGCATTACCGATGTTTATTTTTATGGGCATAATGATGGATAAATCTGGTATAGCAGAGGATTTAATGACTGACTTGTCGAAGTTATTTGGCAAAACAAGAGGCGGACTTGCAATATCAATTGTATTTATAGGAGTTTTGCTTGCAGCCTCAACAGGAATTATTGGTGCTGCAGTAGTATTGTTAACAATTTTGGGCGTACCTCTCATGCTAAAAAATAAATACAATCCAAATTTAGCATGTGGAGTAGTTTGTGCTACTGGAACATTAGGTATTTTGATACCACCTAGCATCATGCTTGTAATAATGGGAGACCAAGTAAGAATATCTGTTGGTGATTTATTTATGGGAGCAGTTTTTCCAGGACTTTTATTAGGTTTATTGTATACAATTTTTATTGTTGTTTACGCCTATATGAATCCAAAAGCTGCACCTCTTCCAAAAGATGCTGAACCAGTAGATTTAAAAATAATTTTAAGAGTCTTGAAATCTATAATTCCACCTGCTTTATTAATTGTTGCAGTTTTAGGCAGTATATTCATGGGTATAGCAACTCCAACTGAAGCATCAGGAGTTGGAGCTTTAGGCGCTTCCCTATTAGCTATACTTAGAGGAAGGTTGTCCTTTTCAGATTTAAAGCATGTAATAAGAAAAACTACTCATACAACTGCATATATTTTTGCACTTTTTGTAGGTGCAACTATGTTTGCATTAATTTTAAGAGGTTTGGGCGGCGATGAACTAATAGAAGGAGCCCTTAAAGCTTTACCATTTGGCACAAATGGAGTTGTAATAGTTGTTCTCGTAGTTGCGTTTTTATTGGGATTCTTTTTAGATTGGATAGAAATTACTTTAATTATCTTACCGTTTTTAGCACCAGTTATGGTTGATCTCGGAGTGGACTTAGTTTGGTTTATAGTAATGTTTGCAGTTGTTTTGCAAACTTCTTTTATAACCCCACCAGTCGGATTTGCTTTATTTTATATGAAAGGTGTTGCGCCACAAGGGATAACAATAACAAATATTTACAAGGGAATAATTCCATTTGTAATTCTTCAAGTCGTAGCAGTTGCTATTGTATTTAATTTTCCCGAAATAGTAACTTGGTTGCCTAAAGCAGCTTATGGCCCATAAAACAGATATTCAATATCATGAAAAAAATAAATTTTTTTATAGTTATCATGGGTATGCTGAGTCTAACAAATTTTGCTAAAGCAGAACTTAATATTTCTTTAAAAAAATATTTAGATGAAAAAAATGTAGAGAATAGCTCAACTCAAATTTATTTGTTGAAAAGATGTAGTGCAATTTATGCGTATGCATCTGGAATAGTCCTTAGGTCTGATTCGATATCTTCAAAAAATTTTATAGAAATTTCAAACAATTTATTATTTAAATCTGTAGAATTAATGGTTATTGATGAAAGTAAAAAGCTTGAGACGGCACAAAAGGAGGCAGAGAAAGATAGAAAAGATTTTTTCAGTAATTATATAGTTGATGGCAAAAAAAATTGGGAAAAAAACAAATCTTACTTCAAAGGTTCATATATATCTGAAGATATGGCTATCTGTTCAAAACTAACTGAAGAAAATTAAAAAGATGTTTAAAAAAATATTCCGAATTTATCAAGAGGATTCTTTTGGAGGAATTAAAAGACGTTTATTAATTCGTTTTTGGTTAATTAAATTTATAATTTTAAAATTTTTTAAAAAGCAAATTGTCAATACTTATTATGGTGTTAAGCTTAATTCAAATTATGATGATGCTACTTTTAGGTTCTATATGACTGGTTTTTACGGCGATGATTATTGGAAACATATTACTGATAAAAATCAGCCATTTATCTTTCTAGATATAGGAGCAAATCAGGGTTTGTATACCCTTTGTGCAGGAATGAATAAAAATTGTATCGCTTGTTTTTCTTTCGAACCAGTTGGGAGAACTTTTTCTTTACTTAAAAAGAATGTTATTATTAATGATCTTTCAACCAAATGTCATTTATTCAATAAGGCTATTTCAAACAAAAGTGGACAATGTGAAATCTCAATTAAGGCTAATCATTCTGGCGCTGCATCAATGTGTTCAGGAAATGATTTGACTAAAGATGCTAATAATAATATTGAGTTAGTAGAAGCAATTTCTTACATCGAACTTGACAGTTTGATTAGTAATAAAGATAAAGTAGAGCTTATAGTTAAGATTGATGTTGAAGGATTTGAAATGAATGTCGTTAAAGAGCTTTTTAAAACTCAAATGGCAAAAGATATTTCCGAAATATACTTTGAAGTAAATGAAAGATGGGTTAATTATAATGATATCGAGGTTTTGCTTAAATCAAATGGCTATAAATTTTTTTCTAAAACATCAACAAATACAAAGTATTATGACGTTTATGCTAGTAAAAATTAAAATATTTTTAGGATTTTTGATTATTTACAAAAAAGTTTTTATATTGAATAATTATTAGTTATTAATAAAAGATTAATTCAATCATGAAAAAAAAAATTTCTTTAATTGGTGCGGGTCAAATTGGAGGAACTTTGGCTCATTTAATTGGTTTAAAAGAATTAGTTGATGAAGTTATACTTTTTGATGTTGCAAGCGGGATTGCTAAAGGTAAAGCTTTAGATATTGCACAGTCGTCATCGGTCGACGGTTTCAATGTTAGATTATCAGGCACTGATAAATATGAAAAAATAAATGATTCAGATGTAATAATAATTACCGCTGGTGTTCCAAGGAAACCAGGGATGAGCAGAGATGATTTATTAGGTATAAATTTAAAAATTATAAAACAAGTTGCTAAAGGGATAAAAGAGAATGCTCCAAATGCTTTTGTGATATGTATTACAAATCCTTTAGATGTAATGGTTATGGCTTTTCAAAAGTATTCAAATTTACCAACCAATAAAGTAGTTGGAATGGCAGGAATTTTAGATAGTTCAAGATTTAAATTGTTTTTATCTTTAGAACTCGGCGTCCCAGTAAAAGAAATTGATACAATGGTTATGGGCGGACATGGAGATACAATGGTTCCGTTACCTAGATTTACAAAAATTTCAGGAAAACCATTGATGGATTTAGTTAAAGAGGGAAAATTATCATCACAAAGGTTAGAAGAAATTAATCAAAGAACTAGAGATGGAGGAGCAGAAATTGTTAAATATTTAGAGAAAGGCTCAGCATTTTATGCTCCAGCGGCTTCAGGAGTACAAATGGCCGAAGCTTATTTAAAAGATGAAAAAAAATTACTACCTTGTGCAGCATACCTTAAAGGGGAGTATGGAATAAAAAACATTTTTGCGGGAGTGCCGGTTATAATTGGCAATTTAGGAGTTGAAAAAATTGAGGAAGTAAAATTAGATGATAAAGAAAAAAAAGAGTTTATTAACTCAATTGAAGCTGTTAAAAAATTATGGGAAGCTGCATCAAAAATAGATCCAGATCTCTCTAAATAATGAATATTCACGAATACCAAGCTAAAGAAATCTTAAAGAAATATGGAGTAACTGTACCAAATGGGGTCTTTGGTCTAACGGTAGAAGAGTTAATTGAAAAATCAAAATCGTTAAATACTAAAAAGTATATTCTTAAAGCACAAATTCATGCAGGCGGGAGGGGTAAAGCAGGAGGTGTAAAAATACTTAATAGTATAACAGAATTAACTGAAGCTTCTAAAGAAATGATGGGTAAGAAAATTATTACTCATCAAACTGGACCAGAAGGCAAAATTGTTAAAAGATTATATGTAGAAGAATCTTCTAATATAAAAAAAGAATTTTATTTATCTTGTTTAGTTGATAGGGCAAGTTCAAAAGTTGCATTTATTTCAAGCGATCAAGGTGGGATAGATATAGAAGATGTTGCAAAAAAAAATCCAGAAAAAATTATTACAACAAAAATTAATTATTCTGAAGAAGTTTCAGACCAAGATTGTGAAAAAATAATAAATATATTTTGTTTAGAAGAAAAAATAAAAGTTCAAGGAAAAAATTTAATTAAAGCAATTTACAAAATGTTTATAAGTACAGATGCCAGCATGGTTGAGATTAACCCTTTAATTTTGACTAAAGAGGGAAACATCATTTGTTTAGATGCTAAAGTCAATTTTGATGATAATGCTTTGTTTAAGCATCCTGACATAGCTCAACTTAGAGACTTAAGCGAAGAAGATCCAATTGAAATAGAAGCAAGAAAACATGATTTATCTTATATTAAATTAGATGGAAGCATAGGATGTATGGTTAATGGTGCTGGTTTAGCTATGGCTACAATGGATATTATTAAACTTTACGGAGAAGAACCTGCTAACTTTTTAGATGTTGGAGGTGGAGCCTCTAAAGAAAAAGTTACTGAGGCACTAAAATTAATTCTCTCAGATAAAAATGTAAAGGGAATTTTAATTAATATATTTGGAGGAATTATGAGATGTGATGTCCTTGCGCAAGGAGTAGTAAATGCAGCAAAAGATATGGATATTAATGTTCCTTTAGTAGTCAGATTAGCAGGAACAAATTTTAAAGAAGGAAAAAAAATATTAGATAGTTCTGGATTAAAATTAATTTCGGCTGAAAATTTAGATGATGCAGCAAAAAAAATAGTGGGAGCTATAAAGTAAAATGTCAATATTAGTTGATAAAAATACAAAAGTAATTTGCCAAGGTTTTACAGGATCTCATGGCACATTCCATTCTGAACAAGCAATTAAATATGGAACAAATTTGGTAGGTGGTGTTACCCCAAAAAAAGGAGGACAAATACATCTTGATCGGCCCGTTTTTAATACCGTTGAAGAAGCAAAAAAAGAAACTGGTGCTAATGCAAGCATGATTTATGTTCCAGCTAAATTTGCAGCCTCAGCTATAATTGAAGCAATTGAATCTTCTATAGAAATCATAGTTTGCGTTACTGAAGGAATACCAGTTCAAGATATGCTTAGAGTTAAGTTTAAATTAATGAATTCAAAAAGTAGATTAATAGGACCTAATTGCCCAGGAATAATTACTCCTGGCGAATGTAAAATTGGAATTATGCCTGGTATTATTCATAAGAAAGGTAACGTTGGAATTGTATCAAGATCTGGTACTTTAACTTATGAAGCGGTTGCTCAGACTACAGAAAATGGGTTAGGTCAATCATCGTGTATTGGAATCGGTGGAGATCCAATAAACGGAACAAGTTTTATTGATTGTTTAGATTTATTTTTAAAGGATGATGAAACTAAATCAATTTTGATGATCGGAGAAATAGGTGGAACATCAGAGGAAGAAGCTTCTGAATTTCTTAAAAAACATAAAGTTAAAAAACCAATAGTTGGTTTTATTGCAGGAATTACTGCCCCACCAGGAAGAAGAATGGGTCATGCTGGAGCCATTATCTCAGGAGGTAAAGGAACAGCTCAAGACAAAATAAATAAGATGAAGGAATGTGGAATTACAATCGCAAAATCACCTGCAGAAATAGGCAAAACGTTATTAAAAAAATTGTCTAATTGAAAAACTTATTTCAGATAATATAATACAATATAAATTAATGTCCGTTTCAAAAAATATAGAGTTTGAACAAACTTCATTTTTAAGCAAATCTAATAGTGCTTTTATTGAAGATATGTATCGGAAATTTATTGAAAAAGATCCAAATCTTCCTGAAAGCTGGAAAAGATATTTTGAAACTTTGGGAGAGGATTTCGATTTAATCCTAAAAGAAATAGAAGGACCGAGCTGGAAGAGAAATAGAAAAAAAATAAATTTAGAAAAAAAAATAAGCGAAAATAAAAACTTTTATAATGATGCAGAAATTGAAAAAGATAAAGCAAACTCGATTAGAGCAATAGCTTTAATAAGAGCTTATAGAATTAGAGGCCACTTGATTGCAGAACTGGATCCACTTGGTATGATGGAAAGAAAATACCTTCATGAATTACATCCGTCAGACCATGGGTTTAATAAAGAAGATTATGATAAGAAAATTTTCCTTTATTCTTATATGGAAAAAGATTATTCAACAGTTAATGAAATAATTACTAATTTAAAAAAAATTTATTGCTCTACAATTGGTGTTGAATATATGCATATATCTGATCCGACTGAAAAAGTTTGGTTTAGAAATAGAATGGAAAAAGGAGAAAATCAAATTAAGTTTACTGATACTGGTAAAAAAGCAATACTAAACAAAATTATCCAGGCTGAGGGTTTTGAAAAATTTTTAGCAAAAAAATACGTTGGAACAAAAAGATTTGGATTAGATGGAGCTGAGTCCTTAATTCCTGCAATGGAACAAATAATCAAAAGAGGAGGCCAGCTTGGAGTTAAAGAAATTAAAATTGGTATGCCACATAGAGGTAGGTTAAATGTCTTAGCAAATGTATTACAAAAATCTTATAAAAGAATTTTCAATGAGTTTGCAGGAGAGATTTCTAATCTAGAAGACTCAGCTGGTGATGTTAAATATCACTTAGGAGCTTCGTCAAATAGAGAGTTTGATGGTAATTCAGTTCATGTAAGTTTGACTGATAATCCCTCACATTTAGAAGCTGTAGATCCTGTTGTGCTTGGACAGACTAGAGCTAAACAATTTTTCCATAAAGATTTAAATAGAAAAAAGGTAATACCTATATTAATTCATGGTGATGCAGCTTTCGCAGGACAAGGAGTTGTTGCTGAATGTTTTGCAATGTCTGGTTTGCCAGGTCATAATACTGGCGGCACGATTCACATCATTGTAAATAACCAGATAGGTTTTACTACAAGTCCAAGATTTGCAAGATCTAGTCCATATCCCTCAGACCTAGGAAAAGTAGTAGATGCTCCAATTTTGCATTGCAATGGTGATGATCCTGAAGCAGTTACTCATTGCGCAAAAATTGCTATCGAGTTTAGACAAAAATTTAATAAAGACGTAGTTTTAGATATGATTTGTTATAGAAGATTTGGTCACAATGAAGGAGACGAGCCTTCATTCACTCAACCATTAATGTACAAAAAAATTAGACAACACCCTACTACATTGAATGTTTATGGAAATAGATTAATCAAGGAAAAAACTATCAATATTGACGAATTTGATAAAATGAAAAATGATTTTAAAAATTTACTTGATGAACAATACAAAACAGCAAAAGACTATAAGCCAAAAATAGAATGGTATGAGGGAACGTGGTCTAGATATAAACCAGAAAAAGGTAAGGATAAAAGAGGAAAAAGTGGAGTAGATTTATCAAAGATTGAAAAAATTTCAGAAAAAATTAACACTATTCCTTCAACTATCAGCGTACATAAAACTATTTCTAAGATTTTAGATCAAAGAAAACAGTCTGTTATAAATAAAAAAGGAATAGATTGGTCAACGGCTGAAGCATTAGCATTTGGAACATTGCTTGAAGAGGGTTTTCCCGTAAGACTTGTTGGACAAGATACCGGAAGAGGAACATTTAGCCAGAGACACTCAGTTTTAAGAAATCAAATGGATAATTCACGATATATTCCTTTAAATAATATATCAACTACTCAAAAAAATTTTGAGGTTGTCGATAGTTTTTTATCAGAGCTTGCTGTCTTAGGTTTTGAATATGGTTATAGCTTGGTTGAACCGAGCACCTTAACTATTTGGGAGGCTCAGTTTGGAGATTTCGCAAATGGAGCTCAAGTAATTATAGACCAATTTATTTCATCTGGAGAAAGAAAATGGTCTAGGGCTAGTGGAATTGTAATGTTGTTGCCCCATGGATATGAAGGTCAAGGACCAGAGCATTCATCAGCAAGGTTAGAAAGATTTCTCCAGTTATGTGCACAAGATAATTTACAGGTAATGAATTGTACAACTCCTGCAAATTATTTTCATGCTTTAAGACGTCAAATACATAGAGATTTTAGGAAACCACTAGTTATAATGACTCCAAAATCTTTACTGAGAAATAAAATGTGTACCTCAAAATTAGACGATTTTAGTAAAAAAAATTCATTTCATAGAGTTTTATGGGATCATGCAATAGATCCTAAAGAAACTAATTTTATAGAACTAAAAAAGAATAAAGAAATTAAAAAGGTAATTTTATGCTCTGGAAAAATATACTTTGACCTATTGGAAGCTAGGGAAAAAAAGAAAAAAGATGATGTGATAATGTTTAGAATAGAGCAGTTATATCCTTTTCCGGTGAAACCGTTAGTTAAAGAAATTGAAAGATATGCTAAAAACGCAAAATTTTACTGGTGTCAAGAAGAACCTAAAAATATGGGACCATGGCTTTTAGTGCGAGATTATATTCAATGGACATTAAATCATATAGGAGCTAAAAATAATGAAATCATGTATATTGGTAGAAATCCTGCTGCATCTCCAGCTACTGGTTACGCTAAAAGACATATAGCGCAGCAGAAAGAAATAATAGATAAAGTTTTTGAATAAATATGAGTGAAAAAATTGTAGTACCAGCATTAGGCGAAAGTATAACTGAAGCGACAGTTGCTAAATGGTTAAAAAACACTGGTGATACTGTAGAAGTAGATGAACCAATTGTTGAGTTAGAGACTGATAAAGTTAATCTTGAAGTTCCTTCACCAGTTAATGGTGTATTAGGAAAAATAAGTGCTAGTGAAGGTGATACAGTTGAGGTTGGTTCTACATTAGGACATGTAAACTTTAACTCAAAAGGTCAGATCTCTACTGATTTAAAAGAGGAAGAGGAAAAAAAAAATGAAAATAATGTTGTAAATATAGATCTTGAAAAAAAAAGAGAACAGGAACAAATTAAAATTTTAAAAGAAGAAAAATTTGCAAATCCAGATGAAGAATCTTCAGAAGATGAGCCACTAGTATTAGAAGATGAATCATTAGTTTTAACTAATGAGGTTGAAGAAAAAGCAGAAGATAGGCAAAATCTTTCTCCAGCAGTTCGAAAAATTGTCGCTGAAAAAAAAATAGATATAGAAAAAGTTAAAGGATCAGGAAAAGATGGAAGAGTGCTTAAAGGAGATTTAATTAACTTAATGGGAGTTAATCCTGGACCCGCCGAAAGAAAAATTAAATATGGTCATGAGGAAAGAATTAAGATGACAAGATTAAGACAAACAATTGCCAAAAGATTAAAACAAGCACAAGAAAATGCAGCCTTGCTTACTACTTTTAATGAAGTAGATATGACCAATATCGTAGAAATGAGAAAAGAAAACCAGGATGATTTTCAGAATAGATATAAAATCAAATTGGGATTTATGTCTTTCTTTGTGAAAGCTTGTGTTGTTGCGCTAAAAAATTTTCCTGCTGTTAACGCGGAAATTGAAGGTGATGAAATAGTATACAAAAATTATTATAATATTAGTTTTGCAGTTGGGACAGAAAAGGGACTTGTCGTTCCAGTTTTAAGAAATGCTGATGAATTATCATTTGCTGATATTGAAAAAAATATTAAAAACCTTTCTGAAAAAGCTAAAGATGGAAAACTAACAATTGAAGATCTTCAGGGAGGCACATTTACTATTAGCAATGGTGGTGTTTATGGTTCCATGTTGTCGACTCCTATACTTAACTTACCACAGTCTGGAGTATTAGGTATGCACAACATTGTAGATAGACCGTTTGTAGTTGACGGGGAAATTAAAATTAGACCACTTATGTATTTGGCATTATCCTATGACCATAGGATTATAGATGGAAAAGACTCTGTATCATTTTTAAGAATGATAAAAGAGAACTTAGAAGACCCAAGAAGGTTATTTTTAAATATTTAAATGTCAGAAAAATTTCAAGCTATTGTTATTGGTGGAGGTCCCGGAGGATACGTTTGCGCCATAAGATTATCTCAATTGGGGATAAAAACGGCATGTATTGATGCGGGGGGAAAACTAGGTGGAACCTGTTTAAATATAGGTTGCATACCTTCAAAAAGCTTACTTAATTTGTCAGAAAACTTTAATAAAGCAAAAAAATTTTCTAATCTTGGAATAGAAGTAGGCCAAGTTAAATTAAATTTAGATAAAATAATGCAAAATAAAAATAGAGCTGTAGAGACATTAACCAAAGGTATAGAATTTTTATTTAAAAAAAATAAGGTTTCATATTTTAAAGGAATTGCTAGTTTTCAAACTGAAAAAAAAATTTTAGTTAAAGATAAAAAAAAGGAAACTATAATTGAAGCAGATAAAGTAATTATTAGCACTGGTTCAGAGCCTTTATCATTACCAGGAATTGAATTTGATGAAGAGATAATTTTATCCTCGACAGGTGCATTATCTCTTAAAAAAATACCAAAAAAAATGATAATAGTTGGTGCAGGTTACATAGGCTTAGAAATGGGATCAGTTTGGATGAGATTTGGAACTGAAGTTCATGTAGTAGAATTCCTTGATCATATAACACCAGGAATGGATAGAGAAATTTCAAAAGAATTCATGAAAATTCTAAAGAAGCAAGGAATGAAATTTCATTTACAAACAAAGTTGGAAAGTATTAAAAAAACCAATAATGGAGCCAAGGTCCTTGTAAAGGACATAGACGGAAAAAAAATTGATTTTGATTGTGATGCAGTATTAATTTCAGTTGGAAGAAAACCAAATACGAAAAAACTAAACCTAGAAAAAATAAATATTAATTTAGATAATAAAAAACGAATTAAAACAAAAAATAACTTTGAAACAAACGTAAAAAATATTTATGCAATAGGTGATGTAATATCTGGTCCAATGTTAGCTCATAAAGCTGAGGAAGAGGGTATTGCTGTTGCAGAATTAATTGCGGGTCAATCTGGACATGTAAATTATGATGTAATCCCAGGGGTAATTTATACTTCACCTGAAGTGGCATCAATTGGTAAAACAGAGGAACAATTAAAACAATCTAATAAAAAGTATAAAGTAGGAAAATTTCCCTTTCTAGCTAATTCAAGAGCTAAGGCTATTGATGAACCAGAGGGTTTTGTAAAAATATTAGCTGACGAAAAAACTGATAAAATATTGGGTGTCCATATGATAGGGCCACATGCGGGAGAGATGATTGCAGAAATAGGGATTGCCATGGAATTTGGAGCCAGCTCAGAAGATATTGCAAGAACCTGCCATGCTCATCCCACTTTTTCAGAAGCTATAAAAGAAGCTGCTTTATCAGTGGATAAAAGAGCAATACACTCTTAATAAATTTTCATAATATATCTAAATGAAAGTTCCGATTCTTTTACCAAATATTTTTAATCATCCTTTTACATACAAGTCAGACATTAGACTAAAAACTGGTGATTATGTTGTTGTTCCTTTTGGTAAAACTAAACTAACAGGAGTGGTTTGGGATCATTTCCAAACCAATAATAAGAAAAATTTTCATACCAAAAACGTTATAAGAAAACTCAAAACTGAGCCTTTAAACACAAACACAATTAAATTTTTAAATTGGTTTTCTGAATATAATTTAATCCCAAAAGGTATGGCATTAAAATTACATTTGATTAGTAACGAAGCAGTAGAAAATCTGCCTGAAAAAGAATTTCAAATATATAAATTTTATAAAAAAATTAGCAATTTCAAGCTTTCTGAAGAACAAAAAAAAAGTTTTATTGAATTAAAAGTTAAAAATAATCGATTTAGAGTACATGTGTTACAAGGAACAACGGGGTCAGGAAAAACCATTGTTTATTTTAATTCCATTCAAGATAGGCTAGACAAAGATTTTCAAGGATTAATTTTATTGCCTGAGATAGGATTGACATCTGAATTTGAAAAAAAATTTGTTGAGTTTTTTGGTTTTACACCAGCAATTTGGCATTCTGGAATTTCTAAAAAGAAGAAGAAAATTATTTGGAATGGATTGTCAAAAGGTAACATTAAAGTAGTTATAGGTGCACGATCCGCATTATTTTTACCTTTTAAAAAATTAGGAATCATAATAGTAGATGAAGAACATGATCAATCTTACAAACAAGACGAAGGTGTAATTTATAATGCACGCGATATGGCTATTTCGAGAGCATCTTTTGAAAATATTCCTATTAATCTTATAACAGCAGTTCCTTCATTAGAAACATATGAAAATATGATAAAAAAAAAATATACTTATTCCAGAATTATAAGCAGGTATAAAAATGCACAACTGCCAAAACATGAAATAATTGACCTAAACAAATACAATCTTAAATCTCAATCTTGGATTTCACTAAAAACTATTGAAAAGGTAAATAGTCATTTACAAAATGGAGACCAGGTGCTTTTTTTTATTAATCGAAGAGGTTTTTCACCATATGTTTTTTGTAAAAATTGTTTAAAAGTTTATTCATGTCCACATTGTTCAATAAATTTAGTTTACCATAAAAATAAAAAAAATCTTTTGTGTCATTACTGTGGTTTCAAAACAGCTTTAAAAAGAAGTTGTGAAAGGAATATAAGTGGAAATTGTAAGTTTACTTTTAGTGGGCCGGGTGTAGAACGAATATCTGAGGAAATTAAAATTTTTTTTCCAAAATATAATTCATTAATATTTTCAAGCGATACAATGAATAAAAAATCATCGTTATCCGACTTACAAAAAATTACAAATAATGAGGTTCAAATCTTAATTGGAACTCAGTTAATATCTAAAGGCTACCATTTTCCAAATCTAAACTGTATTGTAGTTTTAGATGTAGACTTGACATCATCAGGACATGACTTGAGAGGTGCAGAAAAAAATCTTCAACTATATCATCAGTTATCTGGTAGAGCAGGTAGAACTGGAAATCCTGCCATAGTTTATTTTCAAACATACAATTTGAGCTCTGATATTATTTCTAAAATAACTAATTCGGATCCATTTATTTTTTTGGAAAACGAATTAAAAATAAGAAAAAAAAATAATCTTCCACCGTTTGAAAGATTTATTTCTTTAATTTTGACCTCAAAAGATGAAAAAAAATTAGATTTAGAGTCTCATAGGTTAAAACAACATTTAGTAAATAATATAAGTGGTAAAATTTTAGGACCAATTAATGCACCAATCTATAAGATAAGAAAAAAATTTAGAAATAGGTTTTTAATAAGAACTAAAAAATCAGTAAAAATTCAAGAGTCCCTTAGTTCGACACTTAAAAAATTTGATTTTTCCCCTGGAATGAAACTGTCAGTTGATGTTGATCCAATAAGCTTTAATTAGTTGTTAAAAAATAAGAAATTTTGACAATCTGCTGCTTGAACAGCATAATTTCATATGCTAGTTAACTTCAAAATTTTGAAAAACTTCAAATATTAATAAGGTATAAAGTGAGTAAAAACAAAACTTTTTCTGATACATCCGTACATAGATATTCACTAGCACTTTATGAACTAGCAAATGAAGATGGAAAATTAGAAGAAATAGAAAAAAATTCAAATTTTTTTACAAGTCTTATAACTAATAATGAAGAACTCAAATTATTAATAAAAAATCCAACTATTAAAAAAAAAGATTTACACTTTATTATCTTGAAAATGGCTGAGCAGTTTAAGTTAAACGATCTGATGACTAAATTTTTAGGTTTTTTAATTTCGAAGAGAAGATTTTTTTTCGTTGAAAAAATATTGAGTGATTTCATTGAAACTTGTTCAAAAAAAAGAGGTGAGGTAAAGGCAGAGTTATCATCTGCAAAAGAACTTTCTGAAAGTGAAATAAATGATATAAAGAAAGAATTGGAAAAAAATTTCAGCTCTCAAATAAAATTAAACTATAAATATGACCCTAGTTTGATAGGTGGTTTGGTAGTTCAAGTTGGAAGCACAATGATTGATACTTCAATTAAAAATAAATTACAAAAAATAGAAAATAGAATGATTGAGGCTTAAATGGAAATAAATCCTTCAGAAGTAACTAAGATTTTAAAAGAGCAAATAAAAAATTTTGGAAACAAGGCTGAAATTACAGAGGTTGGCCAAGTTCTATCAGTAGGTGATGGAATTGCTAGAATCTATGGACTTGATAATGTTCAAGCTGGGGAGATGGTAGAATTTGCTGATGGGTCCAAGGGCATGGCATTAAACTTAGAAAGTGAAAACGTTGGTGTCGTTATCTTTGGTGACGATAAAGCTATAAAAGAAGGTGATACTGTAAAAAGAACAGGAGCAATTGTTGATACTCCTGTTGGAAAAGAATTGTTAGGAAGGGTAGTAGACGGTTTGGGAAACCCAATAGATGGTAAGGGAGTATTAGATAAAGGAGTTAAAAGAAGCAGAGTCGAAGTAAAAGCTCCAGGAATAATCCCAAGGAAATCAGTGAGTGAACCTATGCAAACTGGATTAAAATCTATTGATAGCCTTGTTCCAATTGGAAGAGGACAAAGAGAATTAATTATTGGTGATAGACAAACTGGAAAAACAGCAGTTGCAATAGATGCAATTATAAATCAAAAAAAAATAAACGAATCTAATGATGAGAAGCAAAAATTGTATTGTGTTTATGTAGCGATTGGTCAGAAAAGATCGACAGTCAGACAAATTGAAAAAACCTTAGAAGAGGCCGGAGCGATGGAATACACAACTATTGTTGCTGCAACCGCTTCTGATGCAGCTCCACTTCAGTTTTTGGCTCCTTATACCGGGTGTACGATGGGAGAATATTTCAGAGACAATGGTATGCATGCTTTAATTATTTACGATGATCTTTCTAAGCAAGCAGTAGCTTATAGACAAATGTCTCTTTTATTAAGAAGACCTCCTGGAAGAGAAGCATATCCAGGCGATGTATTTTATTTGCATAGTAGACTTCTTGAGAGAGCTGCTAAATTGAGTGATGAACATGGTGGAGGATCTTTAACTGCTCTTCCAATTATTGAGACACAAGGTGGGGATGTTTCTGCTTTTATACCCACAAATGTTATTTCAATTACAGATGGTCAAATATTTTTGGAAACAGAATTATTTAATCAAGGTATCAGACCAGCAATAAACGTAGGATTGTCAGTTTCAAGAGTTGGATCCTCTGCTCAAACAAAGGCTATGAAAAAAGTTTCTGGATCTATGAAACTAGAACTCGCACAATACAGAGAAATGGCTGCATTTGCCCAATTCGGATCTGATCTTGATGCATCTACTCAAAAACTTTTAAATAGAGGTTCAAAATTAACCGAGCTTCTGAAGCAACAACAGTACTCACCTATGACGGTAGCAGAACAAGTAATTTCTGTTTTTTGTGGTGTGAAAGGATATTTGGATGACATTGATCAAAAAAATATCTCAACTTTTGAAAAAAAAATTATCGAAAAATGTAAATCTGAAAAGCAAGAAATTTTAGATTCAATAACAAGCTCAGGAAAACTTGAGGAAAATGCGGAAAAATCCCTATCCGAAATTATAACTGAACTTAAAAAAAACTTTAATTCTTAGACAAATGGCAAGTTTAGATGATTTAAAAAAAAGGATAACAAGTGTTAAATCTACCCAAAAAATTACCAAAGCAATGAAAATGGTAGCTGCATCAAAACTAAGAAGAGCTCAAGAAAGTGCAGAGAGAGGTAGACCTTATTCAGATAAGATGAATAATATTATAGTAAATCTCTCAAATAGTATTACTGATAAAGACAATTCTCCTAAATTACTTGTAGGATCAGGTGAAGATAAAGTACATTTATGTGTTGTAATGACTTCTGATAGAGGACTGTGTGGAGGATTTAATACAAATATAATAAAAAAAGCTAAAACATTTTTCCAAAAAATAATTGATGAAGGTAAAACTTTAAAAATTATTACTGTTGGATCAAAAGGCTATGATCAATTAAAAAGAGTATATAAGGATAATATTATTGAAAGAATTTCTTTTAAGGAGTCCAAAAATGTTAACTATTTTGATGCCAATAAAGTAGGAATAATAATTATTGATAAGTTTGAAAAAAAAGAATTTGATGTATGTACGATTTTTTATAACCAATTTAAAAATGTTATTACTCAAATACCTTTAGATCAGCAAATAATTCCTTTGAAAGCATCAGAGACAAAAAGCTCTTCATCAGAGGATAACTATGAGTTTGAACCAGAGGAGGACGAAATCTTGAGTAATTTGTTACCCAAAAATATATCTACCCAGATTTTTAAGGCTATGCTAGAAAACTCAGCAAGCGAACAAGGCTCAAGGATGACTGCAATGGATAATGCAACTAGAAATGCAGGAGAAATGGTTGATAAGCTCACTATTCAATATAATAGAAGCCGTCAAGCAGCTATAACAAAAGAATTAATAGAAATTATATCGGGAGCGGAAAGTTTATAATTATGAGAAAAGGACAAATCACACAAATTATTGGTGCAGTAGTAGATGTTAAATTTGAAGGAGAACTACCTGAAATATTAACTGCATTGGAATGTGATAATAGTGGTAACAGATTAGTATTAGAAGTTGCCCAGCATTTAGGGGAGTCAAGCGTAAGAACTATTGCTATGGATGCAACAGAAGGTTTGAAAAGAGGTGACGAGGTAATAGATACTGGAGCTCCAATCAAGGTTCCAGTGGGCCCAGAAACTTTAGGAAGAATTATAAATGTTATAGGTGAACCAATCGATGAAAAAGGAAAAGTTGAAACGAAAGAAAATTGGCCAATTCATAGGGCTGCACCAGAATTTAATGATCAATCGACAGAAACAGAAATTTTAGTTACTGGTATTAAAGTCGTAGACTTGCTAGCGCCATATGCGAAGGGTGGAAAAATTGGTTTGTTTGGTGGTGCAGGTGTAGGTAAGACAGTTCTTATTATGGAGTTAATTAATAACGTAGCAAAAGCTCATGGAGGTTTTTCAGTTTTTGCAGGAGTAGGAGAAAGAACTAGAGAGGGCAATGATCTTTATCATGAGATGATAGAGTCAGGTGTTATAAAACCTGAAGGCACAGGTTCAAAAGCTGCACTGGTTTACGGCCAAATGAATGAACCACCGGGTGCAAGAGCAAGAGTTGCTTTATCAGGTTTAACGGTTGCAGAATATTTCAGAGATCAAGAAGGTCAAGACGTACTTTTTTTCGTTGATAACATTTTCAGATTTACGCAAGCTGGATCAGAAGTTTCCGCATTATTAGGACGAATACCTTCTGCAGTGGGATATCAACCAACATTAGCTACAGATATGGGAAATCTTCAAGAGAGAATTACTACCACAAACAAGGGTTCAATTACTTCTGTTCAAGCAATTTATGTGCCAGCCGATGATTTAACTGACCCAGCCCCAGCAACATCTTTTTCACATTTAGATGCAACGACAGTATTATCTAGACAAATTGCTGAGATTGGAATTTATCCAGCTGTTGACCCGTTAGATTCAACTTCAAGAATTTTAGATCCTAGAATCGTTGGCGATGAACATTATAGAGTTGCAAGAGAAGTTCAAAAAGTACTTCAAACTTATAAATCTTTACAAGACATCATAGCAATATTAGGCATGGATGAATTATCAGAAGAGGACAAGCTAACTGTAGCGAGAGCTAGAAAAATTCAAAGATTTTTATCTCAGCCATTTTTTGTAGCAGAGGTGTTCACTGGATCACCAGGAAAACTTGTTGATTTAGAGTCAACAATAAAAGGTTTTGATGCAATCTGTAAGGGTGAGTATGACCACTTACCTGAATCAGCTTTCTATATGGTTGGTACAATAGAAGAGGCTATAGAGAAAGCTGAAAAAATGGCAAAAGAAGCAGCGGCTTAATGAGCAATCAGTTTAAATTAGAAATAGTTAACCCTGAAAAGTCTTTTCTTTTAAAAGATGATGTGACAGAGGCTGTTATTCCTGCTTATGAAGGTGAAATGGGCATCTTAAAAGATCATATTTCCCTTATATCTTTCTTAAAGCCCGGATTAATCAAAATATTTTCTAAAGGAGTAGAGGAAAAGTTTTTTGTAGAAGACGGAATTGTTGAATTTAAAGATAATAATTTAACCATCCTTACCAGCTCAATTTCTAATATTAATGATATGAAAAAGGATAGAATTGATACAATCTTAAAAGAAGCTGAGAAAAATTCCCAGGATAAAGAAATTAGTGATCAGCAAAAGTATCTTGCAGACCAAAAAATTGAAGTTTTAAAATCTATTAATTAATAATTTTTTTTATTTCTTTCTCGACTTTCTCATAAACTTCTTTTTTAAAATCAACTACTATTTCTGTAATTTGTCCTATTTCAATCCACTTCCAATCCAAAAATTCAGGATTTTTAGTTTTTATATTGATTTCATTATCTTTTCCTAAAAACCTAAAAATAAACCACTTTTGTTTTTGTCCTTTATATCGTCCTTTCCAAATAATGCCTATGAGTTTTGATGGTAGATCGTATTGAGTCCAATCTTGAATTTCCTTTATCAATTTAACATTAAATATACTAGTTTCCTCTTTTAATTCTCTGTATGCAGCATTTAAAAGATCTTCACCATCATCAACTCCTCCCTGAGGCATCTGCCAAAAATTCTTAGGATTATCAATTCTCTTTGCTACAAAAATTTTATTCTCGTTATTTAAAACAACAATGCCAACTCCATTTCTATAAGGAAGTTTTTTAAAATTTTCTTGTTTTTTATCCATTAAGAAGTTTTAATGCAAATTTCAGCTGATTATCACTCTCAGTATTTATTTTGAAATCTTCATCATTTTCAACTACCTCAATATCTGGCACTATACCAACTTCTGAAATAGACTTGCCCGATGGAAGATAGTATTTGGAAATAGTTAATCTTATAGCTCCTTTGTTCTTTAGTGGAATAATTGACTGGACAGATCCTTTTCCATAACTTTGCTCTCCAAGCACTATAGCTCTTTTGTGATCCTTTAGGGCTCCAGCTACTATTTCTGATGCAGACGCAGACCCATAGTTAATTAAAACGATTAATGTTTTTCCATCAATTAAGTCACCCTTCTTTGCAAAAAACTTTTTATTTTCGTACTTATTTCTACTTTTGGTGGATACTATTTCTCCTTCATCAAGAAAGAAATCTGAAATTTTTATAGCTTGTGAGAGCAATCCACCAGGATTATTTCTTAAATCTAAAATATAACTTTTTATGGCTTCATTTTTTTTTATTTCTTTAAGTTTATTTTTAATTTGATCACTACTATTTTCATTAAAAGCATTCAATCTTACATAACCAATCTCATTATCAAGTATTTCAGATTTGACAGATTGAATTTTAATAACTTCTCTAGTAATTTCAAAAATCAACGCTTTCTTAACATCTTTTCTTCTTACTGTTATTTTTATATCGCTTCCAACCGGCCCTCTCATCAATTCAACAGCCTCTGATAATGATTTTCCTTGAACCTGAATATCATTAATCTTCACAATATAGTCTCCTGCTTTTACCCCAGCTTTTGAAGCAGGCGTATCATCAATAGGTGAAATTACTTTTACTACACCAGCCTCCATACTAACCTCAATTCCTAATCCACCAAACTCTCCACTTGTCTCTGTTTGCATATTTAATAACATTTCAGGGGACATATAAGATGAATATGGATCTAGAGATTGTAATACACCATCGATTGCTGCATCCATTACTTCACTTTGGTCAATCTCCTCTACATATTCATTATTAATTTTATTTAAAACCTCGCTGAACAGGTCAATTTTTTTATATATTTGGGCATTATTTGCTGCATAGCTATCTTTGATAAAAATAAAAAATATAAATAGTATAATTTTTATATATTTTTTCATATTGTGACTTTTTCCTTAGGTATTAGCTGAGACCACATTTTTTCTAGTTCATAGAATTTTCTTTTTTCTGGATTAAAAATATGAACTATTAAATCTATACCATCTATTAATTTCCATTCATGACTATCAGAGCCTTCAATTTTACAATTCTTAATTCCACTTTTTCTAAATTTTTCTAAAACTTGTTCAGATAAAGCTTGAATATGCCTTGATGAAGTTCCACTTGCTATTATCATATAGTCAGCCATTGAACTTTTATTAGCAAGGTCAATGCTAATAATATCTAAAGCTTTATTATTATCTAAAGTTTTTAAAATAATTTCTTTTAGATTCGTGATTTTATCCATTAAATATTAAAATCTTATCAAATTTTTCTTAATTTAGAAGATGAAATATTAACTTTCTTAAACTTAACAAATTCCAAATTCTTTTGTTTTAGGTGTTTAAAAGCCGTTGATTTTAAAGATTTAGTTTTGAAACCATGTCTATCAAAAACTAAAATATTACATTTTTGAGAAATCAATTTCCACTTATGCCATCTATGAAAATTTATTAGAATATCCGATCCTATTATAAAATAGATATTAACATTATTTTTTTTTTTAATATAATTTAGCAAATTAATAGTTTTATTAGATTTAATTTTATCTTCATAATATCTAACTCTTATAAACTTTTTGGATTTTGATATTTTTTTTGATTGTCTAATTCTTTCTTCTAAATTTTTGCTACACCTTTTTTTAAAAGGATTTTGTTTTGTAATAGCCCAAATAATATTTCTTAATTTGAATTTTTTTTTTGCTTGAATAGATATTGCAAGATGCCCTATGTGAGCAGGATCGAAACTACCACCTAATATTCCAATTTTTTTTATCGCCAATTTTATTTCCTAATGTTGCCTTTTCCAAGAACCTCATATTTATAAGAGATTAGTTGATTTAAACCAACCGGACCTCTTGGCGGAAGATTATTTGTTGAAATTCCTACCTCACCTCCAAAGCCAAATTCACCTCCATCAGCAAACTGAGTTGAGGTATTATGCATAACAATAGAGCTGTTAACATCTCTCATAAATTTTAATGCAGTTTTTTTATTACTTGTGATGATAGACTCTGTATGACTTGTACCATATTTATTGATATGTTTTATAGCTTCCTCACAACTATCAACACATTTAACCGAAACAGTAGCAGACAAATATTCGGTTGACCAATCTCTTTCTTTAGCAACATAAATTTTTCCTTTATAAAATTTTCTTAAAAAGCTATCTCCTATTATTTTACAACCATTATTATGTAAACTTTTTAAAATTTCATTACAAAACTTTTTAACAATTTTTTTATGAAATAGAATAGTTTCAGTTGCTCCACATATACTTGTATTTCTTAATTTAGCATTATGAACAATTTTATTTGCCATTTTCAAATTTGCATCTTTATCAACATAAGTATGACAAATGCCCTCCAAGTGACCAATTATTGGTATTTTAGAGACACTTTGAACTTTTTTAATTAAGTTTTTGCCACCTCTTGGAATAATAACATCAATTTTATTTATCATCTTAGACAACATAAAATCTACTATTTTTCTATTTCGATCGTTTATAAATTGAACAAAGTTTGGATCTACTTTGTTAATTTTTAAGGCCTTTCTAAAAAGCGAAGATAGCATTCTATTAGTATTTATAGCTTCAGAGCCTCCCCTCAAAATAACTGCATTTCCAGATTTAAAACATAAGCTTGAAACATCCGAAGTAACATTTGGCCTGCTTTCATAAATAACACCAATTATACCTATAGGAGTTGAAATTTTTCTTATTAACAATCCATTTGGTCTTTTCCATCTTTCTAGAACTTTATTAATTGGGTCTTCTAATTTTATAATATCTTTCACTGATTTTTTTATAGATTTTATTTTTTTTGAATCTAGCACCAGTCTTTCAATTAAATTTGATTTGATTTTTTTTTTATAGGCAAATTTAATATCTTTACTATTTTCTAGTAAAATTTTTTTTTTTTCTTTTTCGATTAAAAATATAAAACTTTTAAGAACATTATTTTTTGTAGTATAATTAACTTTTTTTTGAATGGCTTTTTTTGCTTTCTTCGCAATCAATATAATATTTGATTTCATTTTATAATTCTACCATATCATCTTTATGGACCACTTCGGATTTAGAAATATATCCCAGTAAATTCTCTATTTCATTAGAGTGGTGTCCCATTATTTTAATAATTTCAAATGATGAAAATGAACTAAGACCCCTTGCGCATTCTTTGTAGTTTTTATCAATAATTTTAATATGATCACCTTTATTAAATTTTCCAATAACCTTTCTAATTCCTGCTGCTAACAAACTTTTCCCTTTTTTTAATGCTGACTTCGCACCATCATCAATTACTAACTCACCTTTAGGGGAAATCGAGCTTATTATCCATTTTTTTCTTGCATCTAATTTAGAAATTTTCGGCAAAAACCAAGTACAGTTATTTTCCTTTATTATTTTTTGAATTGGTCTAAGTGATAATCCATTTGCTATAGCCATAGTACAACCTGATAATTGACAAACTTTTGCTGCATCTATTTTTGTTTTCATTCCCCCAGTTCCATGCTCACCTGTACTTTTAGTAGATATATTTTCAATATTTTTATCTATATTTTTAATTTCTTTTATTAACTCAGCATTTTTATTTATTTTTGGATTTTTAGTATAAAGCCCATCGACATCTGACAGTAGTATCAATATATCAGCACTTGATATTTGTGCAACTCTTGAGGCAAGCCTATCATTATCTCCATACTTAATTTCTGTTGTTGCTGTTGTATCATTTTCATTAACAATTGGAACGAAACCTAAATCAAACAAGTTATCAAATGTTCTTTTTGCATTTAATGCCCTTCTTCTCTGCTCAGTATCATCTAAAGTCAAGAGGACTTGAGAAATATTGATTTTATTTTTATTGAAAGTTTTATTAAATAAGTTCATCAGTTCAATTTGACCAATTGATGCAACTGCTTGACTTTTTTCTAATTTAAGGTTTTTTTTACTTAGATTTAATTTTTTACATCCCATTGCTATAGCTCCAGATGTTACAATAATAACTTTTTTATTTTGCTTTAATAAATTTTTAATGTCTTTAGAAAACTCAAATAACCACTTATTTCTAATATTCTTTTTTTCGTCTATAAGCAATGAAGATCCAATTTTTATTACAATTTTTTTTGAGTTTTTAAGATACATAATTTAATAGTATTGCCTTAATATTTGAGACCGATTTTTTATTTAAAGTAGATAAAGTTGCAGTTTCTGATTTTTTATTTTTGGTAAATTTTTTTACAATGTCTTTAATTTTTTTTTTTTCAATTAAATCAACTTTATTTAAGACTATAATTTCTCTTTTTTTTAAAAGATCTTTGCTATAATTTTTAAGTTCATTTTTTACTTGGTTGTAAGAATTTTCTAAATTTTTTTCAGTAATATCTATCAAATGTAATAATGTCTTACATCTTTCTATGTGTTTCAAAAATTTAATACCTAAACCAACGCCTTTATGTGCACCTTCAATTAATCCAGGTATATCAGCGATAACTATTTCTTTATCATCATACATAGCAACTCCTAAATTTGGATTTAAAGTAGTAAACTTATAATTTGCTATCTTAGGTGTTGCGCCAGTTATTGCTGACAATAAACTTGATTTTCCAGCGTTGGGAAGACCAATAATTCCAATATCTGCAATTGTTTTAAGCTGTAACCAAATTATAAACTCTTCTCCTTTTTTACCTTTTGTGAATTTTCTTGGAGCTCTGTTTGTAGAACTTTTAAATCTTACATTTCCAAGTCCTCCTTTTCCTCCACTTGCTACTACAAATTTATCATTCTGTTTTTTAAAATCATAAATTAAAGTTTTATTATCCTCCTCAAATACTTGAGTTCCTAGCGGAACTTTTAATATCAAATCTTCTCCACCTCGCCCGGTCCTTTTTTTTCCAGCACCATCAGTTCCTCTTCCTGCCTTATGGTGTTGTTGATATCTATAATCAATTAAAGTATTAAGATTTCTCTCTGATTTTAAAATAACGGACCCTCCATTTCCTCCATCACCACCATCTGGACCGCCAAATTCGATAAATTTTTCTCTTCTAAAGCTTGGAGAGCCATCTCCACCATCCCCTGCTTTAATATAAATTTTGACTTGATCTAGAAATTTCATAATACAACTCTTGTTAATTTGGTTGTACTGATTAATTGGGTTTTACAGAAACAAAAGTTCTATCTGATTTAGTTTTTTTAAACTCTACTTTTCCTTTAACCAACGAAAATATTGAATGATCTTTACCCATTTTTACATGCTCTCCAGGAAAAATCTTTGTACCTCTTTGTCTAACAATAATATTACCTGGCAAAACATACTGACCACCATATTTTTTAACACCAAGTCTTCTTCCTGCACTGTCACGTCCATTTCTTGATGATCCACCAGCTTTTTTAGTTGCCATAAATTACCTTTTATTTTTTTTCCGTAGTAGATTTTTTAATTTCTTTTTTTTCATTAATTTTTTTCAATTTTTCAGCCTCAGATAATAATTTTCCATCTTTTGAAAAAATTTTATTTATTCTAATCAGAGAATATTGTTGTCTATGTCCATTTTTACTTCTTGAATTTTTTCTTCTTCTTTTTTTGAAGATAAGAACGGTTCTATTTTTTGAGTTTTTTATTAAATTAGCCTCAACTTTAGCACCACTAATTAAAGGTGTTCCAATTTCAATTTTACTATCATCTCCGTATGCTAAGACTTCATCAAAATTAACTGTTGATGAAGGTTTAACTTCGTGGAGTTTTTCAACTTTAAGAATCTCTCCAGCTTTTACTTTATATTGTTTACCACCGGTTTGTATAACTGCGTAAGACATTGTATATCTAAAATTTTATAGTGAGCAATATAGTCTGAGACTTCTTTTAGTCAAGTTTAATAAATTAAAAATTATCCTTTAAATCTCTTAATTTTGAAAAATTTTCTAAGTTTTCCGATCTTAAAAAAATGTTACACTCAATTTCGTCTTTTATTGTTGTTGGTAGAGTTGGTAAATTTCTATTTAATTTTTCTTTAATTTTTTCAATTTTTTTTTTAAGGTTTTGATTATTTGGATCGTACTTTAAACAAAATTCAGAATTTTTAAGAGTATACTCATGTCCACAATAAATATTTGTATCATGAGGTAAGCTTTTAAAGAAATTTAAAGATTCAAACATTTGTGTATAAGTACCTTCAAAAATTCTTCCGCATCCTAAAGAAAATAACGTATCGCCAGTAAATATTTTTTTTTCATTAAAGAAATAAAAACAAATATGACCACTCGTATGTCCAGGTATATGTATAACCTTTGCTTCAAAATTTTTTTCTTTCCAAATTTGATTGTTTTTGACAGCAAAATCTATTTCTGGAATTCTTTTTTTATCATCTATATATCCAATTATTTTTGCACCATATATTTCTTTTAACTTTTTATTGCCACCTACATGATCATAATGATGATGAGTATTTAATATAAAACTTAATTTAATTTTATTTTTTTCTAAATAATTAATTATTGGTGAAGCTTCGCTTGGATCAATTATACAGGCAGTGTTATTTGTATTATCTATTAAAAGATATGCATAATTATCTTCAAGACATGGTATAATTTTTACTTCCATTTTACTTTTCTATCAAAAAAATTCCTAATTCAGATGATAAATTTTTCCAATTTAAATTATAATTATTAATTTCAAATGTTCTTTCCCCATGCAAAGCCAATGATTTATACAACTTTATTTTTTTTTTTGAGCAGAAATTGAAAAAGTCTTTGATTGTGCACATATGTAAATTTGGAGTATTGTACCATTCATCTGGAAGATTTTTAGTTATAGGCATTGTTCCTTTAACTAAAAGGTCTAGTCTTACTTTCCAAAAACCAAAATTCGGGATTGTTATAATTGCTTTATCTGCAACATTCAAAAGATTATCTATAACCTTTTCTGGATTATAAAATGCTTGTAAAGTTTGACTTAAAATAGCGTAATTGAATGAAGATTTTGGAAACTGTTTTAAATCCTCTTCAGCATTTCCTTCTATCACTGTAAGTCCCTTTGACACACATATTTGTACTTTATTTTTTGAAATTTCTAAGCCACGGGTATCAACATTTTTTTGATCTTTTAAGTATTTCATTAATATTCCATCTCCACATCCTACATCAAGAACTCTGGTATTATTTTCTATTAATTCTGAAATTATTTGAAATTCTTTCTTCATATTTATTAATAATTAGCCTCTAAAAAGTTTTTTACAGTTTTTAAAAATTCTGGCACATCTAAAAGAAAAGAATCATGTCCTTTATCACTTATTATTTCTATAAAACCTACTTCAACACCCGCTACATTTAGGGCAATTACGATTTCTTTATTCTCTGCAGTTGGATATAACCAATCGGAAGTGAAAGAAATAATAAAAAATTTCGTTCTAGATTTTTCAAAGGCCTTTGATAAATTTCCATCATATTGTTTTACAAGATCAAAATAGTCCATTGCTCTCGTTATATATAGGTAACTGTTTGCATCAAATCTATCAACAAAAATTGATCCTTGATATCTTAAATAGCTCTCAATTTGAAAGTCTGCATCAAAACTAAAATTTAAATCATCTTTTTCTTGAAGCTTCCTACCAAATTTTTCTTGCAAACCTTTTTTTGAAAGATAAGTGATATGTGCAGCCATTCTTGCAACTGCTAGACCTTTGTCTGGCGTAGAATTTAAATATGAGTAATTACCATTTTTCCAATTTGCATCAGCCATAATTGATTGTCTACCAAGTTCATTGAAGGCAATATTTTGTGCAGAGTGACTTGCAGTGCAAGCTATAGGAATTGCAGTTTTAGTTTTGTTAGGAAAATTAGCAACAAATTGAAGTACTTGCATTCCACCCATTGAACCACCGATTACGCTATGTAGTTTATCTATTTTAAAAAAATCTAATAAGTTATGTTGAGCATTAACCATGTCATTAATTGTTATGACTGGAAAATCTGTTCCAAACTCTTTGTTTGTTTTTGGATTAATATTTCCTGGACCAAAGGAACCCATGCAACCTCCAATAACATTAGCACAAATTACAAAAAATTTATTTGTATCTATTGCCTTTGATGGACCAACCAAATAGGACCACCATCCTTGTTTTTTAGTTATTGGATTTATGCCAGAAGCAAATTGATCTCCTGTTAAAGCGTGGAATGCTAAAACTGCATTATCTTTTTTTTCATTCAGTATTCCATAAGTTTCATAAGCCAAAGGGTAGTCAACAATTGTTTCTCCACAATCTAACTTAAGAGGTTTTTTTATAATAATTTTTTTTATATTTTCTTTATTATTCATATAATTGAGCCGATAGACGAATTGTGAGAAAAAAACTTATTTAGCGGTTTTTTTTAAGCGCTCGCAATTCAGATAAATCAGCGCATATTTTTTTTACAAGATCACTTTCAATATGTCAAATTTTTTGTCAAAAAAATCATTTATCTATAATTCTTGATTAATTTATTTATAAGGATAGTTATATAAAAAATTATAATGTCTTTATTAAAATTTAAAAAAATAGAAATAGAAACCTATAAACCTGGTAAATCGAAGTTATATCGACTTAAAAATATAACCAAGTTATCGGCGAATGAATCTGCTTTGGGTGTAAGTAATTTAGTTAAAAAAGAAATTAATAAAAAAATAAAAATTTCTAGCTATCCTGATAGTAAGTCGAAAAGTTTAAGAATAAGTATTTCTAAAAAATTTAAATGTAAATTTGAAAATATTATTTGTGGGTCTGGATCAGATGAGATAATTCAAATTATTTGTACTTTATTTTTAAAACCAAAAGATGAAGTTGTAGTCCCACAATATAGTTTTTTAATGTACAGAATTTATGCAAAAATAGCTGGAGCAAAAATTATTTATGCTAATGAAAAAAATTTTAGAATTTCGGTCAATGAAATTTTAAAAAAAATATCAAAAAAAACAAAAATAGTTTTTCTAGCTAATCCCAATAATCCAACAGGGACATTTTTAGAAAAAAAAGAACTAATTGAGTTAAGGAAGAAACTTAGAAAAAATATTTTACTTGTAGTTGACGATGCGTATGTGGAGTATATGAGAAATAAAAATTACGAGTCAGGGTTAAAATTATTTAAAAACAAAAGCAATGTCTTAATTCTAAGAACTTTCTCAAAAATTTATGGTCTTGCATCACTAAGAATTGGGTGGGGGTATGGACCTAAAAATATAATTGATGCAATGTATAAAATTAAACCTCCGTTTAATGTTAATACTAAGGCTGAAGTAGCTGCTACTGCAGCATTAAAAGATAATAATTTTATTAAAAAGTCTGTAGCGCATAATTTGTTTTGGGCAAAAAAACTAAAAAAAATATTTGAGTCTTATTCAATAAAAACAAATGAGGTATCAGCTAATTTTTTATTATTAAATTTTAATAAATGTAAATTTTCAGCTTCATATATTAAAAACAATTTAGAAAATAACGGTATAATTCTAAGGGGTATGCAAGCCTATAAGATTAAAAATGCTTTAAGGTTAACAATTGGAAATACCGATGCTAATAATAAAGTGATAAAAAATTTTAAAAAAATATTTAGATCAAGATGAAAAATATTCTTATAGTTGGATGTGGTTTGATTGGGTCTTCTATCTTAAGGTCTATTAGTCAAAAAAGATTATTTAAAAATATTTTCGTTTTAGAAAAATCTAAAAAAAATATATCAGTATTAAAAAAATTAAAATTAAAGTGTAAAATAATAAGTAACTTAAAAAACATTTCTAATAATTTTGACCTAATAATTTTTTGTACACCAATGAGTCAATACTCGAATGTGATTTTGAAAATAAATCAATTTATTACTACTAAAACAATAGTTACTGACGTTGGATCAACTAAAGAACAAAGTTATAAAAATGTAAAAAAAATATTAAAAAAAAATACTACGTGGATACCTTCTCACCCAATAACTGGATCTGAGGTAAGTGGACCAAAGTTTGGTAATAAAGATCTTTTTAAAAATAAATGGTGTATTTTAATTAAAGAGAATAAAGTTGATAAATCTAGATTGTCTAAACTCAGAAAATTCTGGGAAAAAATTGGATCAAAAGTAATTTTCATGAATTCTAAGCAGCATGATATAATTTTTTCAATTACTAGCCACTTACCACACTTAATTGCTTATAATTTAGTGAAAACAGCTACAGATTTTGAAAAACAAAAAAAATACAATTTAATTAAATTTAGCGCAGGAGGATTGAGAGATTTTTCACGTATAGCAGCAAGTAACGAAATTATGTGGAGAGATATTTTTTTTAATAATAAAAAGAATATGATTTCAGCTATTAATTTATTTATTAAAAATCTTAATTCATTTAAAACTGATATTAATCAAAAAAAAAACAAGCAAATCATTGAAAAATTAGTTAATACAAAAAAAGTTAGAAAAAAAATTATACAATTAAAACAAGATATAAATAAACCAGATTTTGGAAGATAATTATTTTTTAATAGAGTTTTCTAAATCTCCAAGATAGTCATAATAATTTTTCCAGGATGCAACTGATGTTTTATAAATTGGCTGTCTTACTTGTGCTAAGCTAGCTGTAGATACAGAATTTTTGCTTTTATAAAATTCAATACACCTCGAACTCCACTTTAAGTCACAGAAACTTAGTAATTTTTTAACACCATCCTCAAAATTTTCTGTCAAAGTTTCATACTTAATATTGAGTAAATTTTTTTCACCCGAAACTTTTTGCCAAAAAACCATATATTCTTCATATAAATTATAAAATTCACCTAGGTTTTTTAAACTATATGCAAATCCTAAATTTGAAGAGGAATAGTATTGTTTGTAGTTTGACCAACATATATCCATTGGATCTCGGTTACAATTTATAACGTATGCGTTAGGAAAAATTTTTTTAATAAATCCGGCCCATTTAAAATTTAATGGAGCCTTATCAACTATATACTTTTCTGAATAGTTTAACTGATTTACTTTATCAATATAAAATTTCTGAACTTTCTTGAGTTTTTCAAACGAAATCAAACTAAAATCACAGTTACCAGGATTTATAAAAAATTCTTTATAAATAGCATCTGTTAAAAAAGTAAGCTCTCCAGCTCCAGCTACTTCTTCGTGTGCTGATAAAACTTGTTCGATCAAAGAGGTACCGGATCTCGGCATTCCAATTATAAAAATTATCTTTTTTTCTGAATTTATCTTCAAAGATAAACTATTAGTTTTTTCTTCAAAATTATTCTTTAAATTTTTAAGTATATTTTCATCTAACTTAAAACTGAATTTTAATAATTTATTTTTTATATCATTTCCTTCTTTAAAATTTAAAAAAGAATTCTTAAAATCTTTTGTATCATCAAAGGCTTTTCCTAAAGCAAAATGTAAATGCATTTTTTTTATTTCTGAGAGATTCTTATCATTAAGTTTATTTTTAATTATCTCTAAATCTTCATCATTTTTTTGAAATTTTTTTGTCATACTCATCAATCTATATATTTCTGTATATTCAGGATTTATACTTAATGATTTTTTATAGTGTTTATGACTATTTTTAAAATCTCCCAAAAATTGGTATATTGTTCCAATTGTATAATGTAAAAAATAATCTTCAGGATAATATTTCAAGGCTATCTTTAAAATTTCAACAGCATCATTATTTAAATTTAGCTTTTCTTTTAGATTTGCTAAGTTAATTAGTGCATTAAGAAAATTAGGTTTTATTTTTAAGGCTCTATCAAAATATTCATTTGCTTTTTGATAATTTGCTAAATATCCATGAACTAAACCAAGATTGTTTAGCACATGTATATTATTTTCGCCCAGCTTAATTGCACTATCAAGTATATTAAGTGATTCCTCAAATTGGCTAGTGTTCATTAAAGCCATTCCTAAAGCATTATAAAAAATATACTCATTTGGAAACTTTTTGATCAGAGATTTAGTTTTTGAAATTACCTCTTGAAATTTTTTCGCATTGAGTAAGTTTATTATTTTCTGTATTTCCTTTTTTTTAAATTCAATTTGATTCATTTTTTATAGATTTTACCTTTAAGTTTGATTTTTTTTCTATTTCTTTAATTGTTTTAATTGTATTCATAATAATAACTTTTTTTTTAGGTCCATACGCATGAATTAAATTATTTTTAGAAAGACAAATTGCTACATGTCCTTTCCAAAATATGAGATTATTTTTTTTTATTTTGCTTAATTTAACGTTTCTTTTAAAATATTTAATTTGATCTTTGGTATCTCTTGGACAAAACCTATTGTTAAATTTATAGAATATTTGAACAAGAGCAGAACAATCTATACCTTTGAAGCTGTTCCCACCCCATTTATACTTAATATTTTTAAACATTTTTATTTTTGAAAACAATAAATCTTTTTTTTTTATAGGATAAACATCTTTTTTACTAATCCAATATTTATCAAAATTAAGAAAATTTTTTTTTTTATTTTTAACTTCTATTAATGAGCAAAAACTTATTTTTTTACTGAGTATAAATTTTTTATTAGGTTTAGAATATAAATTAGCAGACAATTTTGAAATTTTATGGGTTATTTTTAAATCTTTTATAAACTTTTTAGTTTTAATGTAACCAATATAATTATCATATTCTGTCTTTATTTTTGTAAATTTTCCATATTTTTTAATAATCTTAAATTTATCTCCATAAAGAAGCTGGGTTGACAAAGGCGATGCTAAAGATTTTCTTTTATAAACATTTAAAATTATATTTGTATTTATCATTTTCAATTTTTTATTGGTGCTACTTTTGCTAGCCAAATAATTAATAGTAAAACAGGCAAACCAAGTAAAGCAGTTACACAAAAGAAATTTGCATAACCAATAACATCTACCCAGCTACCAGAATAACCTGCTATAAATTTAGGTATAAATAGCATTAAAGAGCTAAAAAGTGCATATTGGGTTGCAGTGAATTTGATAGAGGTCAAGCCCGATAAGTAAACCACAAAAGCAGCACCGGCAAATCCACTAGATATATTATCAGCAGTAATTACCGCAATCAAAAAAGAAATATTAGCTTCTGATACAGCAAGCCATGCAAATAATAAATTGCTTGAAGCTGCAATCAATGCTCCTAAAAAAAGTGCTTTCATTGTCCCAAACCTTAATGCAAAAAACCCACCCACTAAACCACCAAGTATTGTTGCAAATACCCCAAAAAATTTAGAATACGTTGCAATTTCTTTTACATTAAAACCTTTTTCAAGGTAAAATATGTTTGCTACAACGCCCATAACAACATCTGCAATACGGTATAAACCTATTAAAATTAATATTGAAATAGCAAATTTACCATATCTTTGAATAAAATTAATTATTGGATTTAAATATATTTTCTCAAAATTATCTTTTGACAAAAATTTTATCTTTATAAAAAATAGTATTATAAAAGTTAGTAATAAAAAGCATAAACAAATTCTGACAGCTGCAAATAAAAATTTTTTAAAAATGTCTTCAGAACTGAAGGGGTTTTCTAAAAAAGAATAAAAAAATATAAAGCTTATTATTGAAAATAATATAACTAGTAAAAATCTTGTATGTTGTTTACTTTTAGATGTATTGTTTCTTTTCACTTTTGGTTCACTTGATAACAATGTTGTTAAAATTCCAACGAACATCAATGCTCCCATAGAAATATAAACTATCATCCAGACAGATTGTTTATAAGTTTCAACACCAAGATAAGACGCAATCCATAAACTTCCTGCACCACCAACCAACATTGCTAATCTATAACCAGCGATATACATCGAAGACAAAGGACCTTGATAACTTTGTGGTGCACTTTCTATTCTATACGCGTCGATTACTATGTCCTGTGTTGCACTGAAAATTGCTAAAAAAGTAATAGTGACAGCGGTTAAATAAATATTTTTTGCTGGGTCTGTTAATGCAGTTGCTAACAAACTTAGGAATATCATTATTTGTGAAAAAAGGAGCCAACTTCTACGGTGTCCAAATTTTTGAAAATATGAAATTTTAAAATTATCAACAATTGGTGACCATAAATATTTAAAGGCATAAGCAAATCCCGCCCAACTAAATAATGTTACTGTACTCCTATCAATACCTGCTTTATGCAGCCAAACAGATAATGTTGAAAATACTAAAAGAATGGGAAGACCCGATGAAAATCCAAGAAATAAAAGTTTAAAAACTTTTTTTTCAAGAAATACAGATAATTGTTTATTTTTCAATTTAAGTTCTCCAAAAAGAAGGTAGGAATAAAACTAGTATTGCAAACAATTCTAATCTACCCAAAATCATCGCTATACTTAATATCCATTTTGAAACGTCTGGCAATAACGAAAAATTTCCATTAGGACCAATAATATTACCCAAGCCAGGTCCTACATTTGAAATAGAAGTTGCAGCAGCAGAAATCGAGGTAATAAAATCTAAACCACTTATAGATAAAAAGGCAGTAATAATAAAAAAAATCGTTATATATAAATAAATAAACGATATTATAGATGACATAAATTTATCATCTAAATTATTATTATCGTATTTAATTACAAAAACTCCCCTAGGGTAAATTATTTTTTTTAATTGATTTTTTAAAAAAATATATAAAATTTGAATTCTAAATATTTTTATTCCACATGCTGTTGATCCAGCACAACCACCTATGAACATTAATATAAGAAAAAAAATGAGAGGAAAACTTCCCCAACTATCGAACTGGTGAGTTACATAACCTGTGCCTGTTAAAATAGAAACTACATTGAAAGAAATTTGCCTAAAGATCTTAAATGAAATTGTTTCATATGCAAAAATTAGATAAATTGAAATTATAAGTATTGAAACTAAAATTATTTTTAAAAAAGTTCTTATTTGTGTGTCTTGGATGAAAATTTTTTTATTACCGCTTAAGAGTTTAATATAAGATATGAAAGGTATGCTACCCAATATAATAAATATTATTGCAGTTATTTCAATGCGAGCATTATTAAAATATCCTATTGACTCATTATAGTTTGAAAAACCACCTGTAGCAATTGTAGTCATTGAATGTGTTAGACTATCAAAAAAATTCATTCCAAAAAATTTGTAAAAGGATGCGCATAAAAAAGTTAAAATTAAATAAATTATAATTAGTCTTAATGATATTTCTTTTGATTTAGGTAATATTTTTTCAGATCCATCGTTGCTCGAAATTTTAAATAGCTGCATACCACCTACATTCATTATGGGCATTAAAGTTATTGCCATTACAATGATACCAATGCCACCTAGCCATTGTAAAATTGCTCTCCATATAAGTATACCTTTAGGACTTTCATTTAAATTTGTTATAATTGTAGAGCCAGTCGTTGTAATTCCTGACATGCTCTCAAAAAAAGCATCAGTGATACTAAGTTCTAATGAAGAAAAAATAAATGGTAGAGAACCAAAAATTGCTATACTAAGCCAAGATAAAGCAGTTAACAAAAAAGCTTGTTGCAAGTTTAATTTTTTTTGATGATCCATATTTGATAAAAAGAATAAAATACCAAATACCACAGTAATTATACCCGCTCCAATAAAAGAAGAGTCCAATTCATTAAATACTATCTGAAAAATAATTGGAATTATCATAGAAATTCCAAGAATAATTTGAAGCACTCCTAATGTGAAAAAAACAGTTTTATAATTAGGCATTTTTAAAGAACATTATTTTATGGTAAATAAATTTCAACTCTATAAGAATAAATAAATACGCCAAAAAATAAGATATATTGTAGAAAATTGTGATTGAGAAAAATAATTTAGATAAGACAAATGCTTGGCCTTTTGTTGAGGCAAAAAAAATTTTACGTGAAAGAAAAAAAACTATAGAAAAAAAAAACAAAATTATTTTGCAGACTGGATATGGTCCAAGCGGACTTCCACACATTGGAACTTTTGGAGAGATTGTAAGAACAAGTATGGTTGTTAATGCTCTAAATTATCTTACGGATATTCCAAAAGAAATAATTACCTTTTCAGATGATATGGACGGACTAAGAAAAGTACCAGACAATGTACCAGATAAAAATTTATTGAACCAAAATTTACATAAACCTTTAACATCAATTCCAGACCCTTTTAAAAAGTATAAGAGTTTTGGAGATCATAACAATGAGATGTTGAAAAAATTTTTAGATAGATTTAAATTTAAATATAATTTTAAAAGTTCTACTAACTTATATACGTCAGGTTTTTTTAACTCGAGCCTTCAGAAAATTTTAGAAAATTATCAAGAAATAATGAATATTATTTTACCGACTTTGGGTAAAGAGCGCCAAAAAACTTACAGCCCATTTTTACCAATATGCCCAGAAAGTGGAATTGTTTTAGAGATACCTGTTTTAGAAATTTTTAAGGAAAAATCTAAAATCTTATTTGATAATAATGGTAAAAAACTTGAGGTGAGTATTTTAGATGGCAAGTGTAAGCTCCAATGGAAAGTAGATTGGGCAATGAGATGGTATGCACTTGATGTAGATTTTGAAATGTATGGAAAAGATCTTATTGAAAGTGCAATTTTATCCTCAAAAATAATAAAATTACTTGGAAAAAATAATCCATCAGGTTTTGCCTATGAATTGTTTCTTGATGAAAAAGGGGAAAAGATATCTAAATCAAAAGGAAATGGAATTACAATTGAGCAGTGGTTGGAATATGCATCTCCTGAGAGTCTATCTTTGTTTATGTACCAAAATCCAAAAAGAGCAAAAAAATTATATAAAGAAATTGTACCTAAAGCAGTTGATGAATATTTAGATTTTATCCAAAAAAGCAAATCTCAAAATGAATTACAAATTTTATTAAATCCAGCCTGGCATGTTCATAGTGGCAAAATTCCTAAAGAAGATTTGATCATGACTTTTTCGATGCTTTTAAATTTAGTTGAAGCAAGCAATGCTGATTCAAAAGAACTTCTATGGAAATTTGTTAAAAAAAATAAAAAAAATATTATAGAAAACAAGTTTCCCGTGTTTGATAATTTAATCGATTATGCAATTAAGTATTTTAATGAAGTTATTAAATTAAAAAAAAAATATAAGAAACCTAAAGAAAATGAAAAAAAATCTTTACAAGCCTTAATTTCAACACTTGATAAATGTAATGATGATATGTCTCCAGAAGATATCCAAACTTTAATTTATTCTACAGGCAAAGAAAATGGATATGAGGAAAAGTTAAGAGAATGGTTCAAGCTTATTTATGAAGTGGTTTTTGGAGATGAGAATGGACCAAGGTTAGGATTTTTTATAAAATTCTTTGGTGTAAAGGAAACAAAGCAGCTTATTAAAGATAAGTTAAAATAATGTACTCTAAAATTAGAAATTTAATTTTTAAAATAGACCCTGAAACAGCTCATGATTTTGCTATCAAATCTCTTAAATTAAATATTGCACCAAGCATCTTTGCTGAAGACAAAAAAAATCCGATGTTTGAAACTGAATTATTCGGAAAAAAAATAAATAATCCAATTGGTTTAGCAGCAGGTTTTGATAAAAATGCAGAAATATACAATTCTATGTTTAGTTTAGGTTTTGGTTTTGTTGAAGTTGGGACTGTAACACCTTTAAAACAATACGGAAATCCGAAACCAAGGGTTTTCAGATTAGTTGAAGATCAAGCATTAATAAATAGGTTAGGATTCAATAATTTAGGAGCAGAGAACATTAGTTCTAGAATTCGTTTAAATAAACCAAAAGGTTTACTAGGAATAAATCTAGGACCTAACAAAAATAGCAAAGATAGACTGAATGATTATGTTATAGGATTAAAAACTTTTTACGATATAGCAGACTATTTAACAATTAATATCTCTTCACCAAATACTGAAAAACTTAGAGACTTTCATGATGAAGATAAGTTAGATAAATTAATGACAACACTAATAAATCAAAAAGAAAAATTAAATTCAAAAATACCTATTGTAGTAAAAATTTCTCCCGACATAGAAGACGCTCAAATAGAAAATATTTCCAAAATGTTAATTGAATTTAAGATAAATGCGATAATAATATCTAACTCAACTGACCGTCACAGAGATAAATTGTTTAGCAATTCTAGACATCAAAAAGGAGGTTTGTCCGGAAAACCCTTAGAGAATAAGTCAAATTCACTTATTAATAAATTCTATAATGTTCTAAATGGTAAAATTGATATAATTGGAGTTGGAGGTATTGACTCAGGAAAAAGTGCATATGAAAAATTCTTAGCAGGCTCTAATTATCTGCAACTCTATACTGGAATGGTTTATCAGGGCCCAAGTATTATTTCAAAAATAAAGAGAGAGCTTAAACAAATATTAATTGAAAAGAAGGTTAAAAATTTCAGACAAATAATTGGTAAAAACAAAGTTGATTAAATAAACTTGACGTTATTATAATCCCAGCCTATATAGTCTTTTATTATTATTATGACGAAAAAATGTGAATTAACAGGCAAAAACCCCTTAAAGGGTCATAAGGTCAGTCATGCAAATAACAAAACAAAAAGAAGATTCCTTCCAAATTTGAAAAAAGTAAGTTTTAAAAGTGAAATTTTAAAAAGAAGCTTAAAACTAAGAGTTTCTAACGCGGGAGTAAGATCTGTAGATAAAAAAGGTACATTTGACCTTTTTCTTAAAAGTGCAAAGAACAAAAATCTTTCGCCAAGATTGAAAAAAATTAAAAGAAGTCTCATCGCGAAATCTGCATAATGAATAAGCCTTTTATTTTACTCTCATTTTTTATGGGAGTTGTAGTTTTAGCATCAAACTATTTAGTTCAATTCCCAATAAAATATTATAATTTACAAGATATTTTAACTTATGGAGCATTTAGTTATCCTATCGCTTTTTTAATAACAGATTTAGCAAATAGGTCTTATGGAAAATTGATAGCAAGAAAAATTGTTTACTTTGGATTTTTTATAGGAATTATATTTACACTAATATTTTCAACAAATTTTGCTGACTTAATTTCTATTAGAATTGCAGCTGGTTCTGGAATAGCATTTATTATTGCTCAATTGTTAGATGTACAAATATTTGATAAGTATAGAAAAAGAAAATGGTTTATTGCACCATTAACATCATCTTTAATTGGATCAACAGTAGATACTTTTTTATTTTTTTCTATCGCTTTTTACGCAACTGGAATACCATGGTTAACTCTTTCCTTAGGCGATTTAACTGTAAAAATTTTTGTTGCTCTAATTATGTTAATTCCTTTTAGACTCCTTTTGAGTACACTTAAGCCTATTTAGCTAACTAGGCTCTTGCTGAGTCATGCAGTGTATTGCTCCAAAACCCCAAATTAATTTTTCACAATTAATTGTTACTATTTTTCTTTTTTTAAAATTTCTTTTAAAAATTGAAATTACTCTTGAATCATTCTTATCATTAAATATTGGAAGTAAGACTATTTTATTTGCAATGAAAAAATTCATATAAGATGCAGGTACTATTATTTTTTTTATATAAATTGGTTTTGGCATTGGAACTTTAATAATATTAAATTTTTTACCAATTTCATTTTTCGAATTTTTAAGGATTTTTAAATTATCATTTAAAATTTTATAATTTGGACTTTTTTTATTAACCTCTACAGCTGTCAAAATAGTATTTTTCGATATAAATCTTGATATATCATCTATATGTCCATGAGTATCGTCTCCTATTATACCTTTGTTTAGCCAAATAAAATTGCTTACATTTAAATATTTGTATAATAAATCTTCATATTGTTTTTTTTTAATGCCAGGATTCCTTTCTTGAACTTTACTAAGTAAACATTCTTTTGTTAATAAAATTGAGCCTTTTCCATTTACATCAATAGAACCACCCTCTAAAACTATTCTCTTAATTTTATTTTTAATTTTAATTTTTGGATCAATTTTTTTTATTTTTGTGAAATTTGAGATAAAAGTATTTATTTTATCATCTTTTTTATAATTTTTATATTTGGCCCATCCATTAAACTTAAAATTTAAAAAAATTTTTTTTTTATTTTTTGTATTTCTTAAGAAAATAGGTCCAGAATCCCTTATCCAAATTCTATCACTAGCTATTACGTGAAATTTTACATTATTTTTTTTATAATTACCTTGTTTCAATTCTTTCCTTATTAATTTTATATCTTTTTTAGTTTTAATAATAAGGTTTACTGTCTGTGTTTTAGAAACAATTGATACAATTTCTGAAACTGTTTTAGGTATAAATTTGAATAATCCAGGCCAATCATTTTTATTATATGGCCAAATAATCCATACAGACCTTTGCTTTTCCCACTCTGCAGGCATTCTAAAACCTTGTTCAGATAAAGATTTATTCATCTTTAGGATTTTTAATAATACCCTTATATGCGTCTATTCTTCTATCTCTTAAAAAGGGCCAATGTTGTCTAGTTTTTTCTACTGAATTTAAATTAACTTCACAAATTAAAATACCCTCTTTTTTATAACCAAGTTTTGAAATGATATTTCCGCTGGGATCTATAACGAATGAATTTCCCCAAAATTGTATTTTTCTATTTCCTTTTTTTTCAATGCCAACTCTATTAACTGCAGCTACAAATACACCGTTTGATATTGCATGAGCTTTTTGAATCGTGATCCATGAGTCTAATTGCGCTTTGCCAAATTTCTTTTTTTCTTTTGGGTGCCACCCTATAGCAGTAGGATAGAACAAAATTTCTGCACCTTTTAAAACTGTTAACCTTGCTGCTTCAGGAAACCATTGATCCCAACATATTAGTGATCCAATATTACCGTATTTTGTTTTGGAACTTTTAAAACCTAAGTCTCCTGGAGTAAAATAAAACTTTTCATAATAACCTGGATCATCAGGTATATGCATTTTTCTATATTTGGAAATTATTTTACCTTTTTCATTTATTAAAATACTTGTATTATGGTAGAAACCTGGTGTCTTTTTTTCAAACAATGAAATCATTATAATAACCGAAAGTTCTCTCGCAAGATCACAAAATATTTTACTAGTAGAACCTGGAATTTTTTCCGCTAGCTTAAAATTTGAATGATTTTCAGACTGGCAAAAATAATTTGTTAAAAAAAGTTCCGGCAAACAAATAATATTTGCTTTTTTTTTTGCGGCTAATTTAATTTTTTTAATTGAGTTTTCAATATTTTTGTTAATATTGTTCGATATTTTTAATTGAACTAAACCAATTTTGGTTTTTTTACTCATACTTTATATAAATATTTTTGAAAAATTTTTTCTTATTCTATTTTTCCAATAACCTTTGTGATATGCATCACTTGCAATTAGTGGTAAAACACTTGTAGCTTCAGCAAAAATCATTTGTTCTTTTAATACATCAACTTTTCCCCAAGAACTTGCTTCTTTTAATGTAGAACTGCTACAGGCACCATCTCTAGAGTCCGCTACAGTAATTTGAATTGCATATTTGTGCATATCCACCTCTTTACCTAAAAGTTCAGCACATATCACTGTGTCTTGAATAAAATTTTTAGGCACTCCACCACCAATCATAAATAAACCAGAGCCTTTAGATTTTATTTTTATTTCAGTTAATTCTCTGAACTCTCTAATTGCGTCAATGGTTAAATGTTTTTTAGGATTTTTTTCTTGGTGCATAACTAGGCCAAAACCCGCACTCGAGTCTGTAAATGCAGGGCAAAATATAGGAACATTATTATCATATGCTATTTCAATCAAAGATTCCTTTTTTTTAGAGTTTTTTTTTAAAAACTTACCCATTTCTCTAATGAATTCTCTCGAAGTATAACTTTTTGGATCTAAACTATCTGCAATTTCACATATTTTTTTGTCACACATCTGCAGGTCATCCTCATCTATATAAGTGTCATAAATTCTATCTATGTAATTTTTTCTTAATTCTGTGTCATCTTGGAACTGAGAGCCTTGGTAATGTTTAAATCCCAGGGCTTCAAAAAAATCCATATCAACAATAGATGCCCCAGTAGCAACTATAGCATCAACCATGTTGTATTTGACTAAATCCTTATAAATATTCATACAGCCCGCAGCAGATGTAGATCCGGCGAGTGATAAAAAAATAGTGCAATTTTTATCTTTTAACATTTCATTATAAATATTTGAAGCATTTGCTACTTCTCTTGAAACAAATGACATTTTTGCCATTGAGGAAATAATTTTTCTTGAATCAAATGATGTTATATCTATATGTTCAACAGGTTTTTTTAGAAAATCTTTTTTACTGTTATGACCGATATTTTTTTTTTTAGACATTAAGCCACAAGAAATGCTTTATTGGCCTCTTTATCGTACATGCTCATTATTGGCTTGTCGTCAACCTCAAAAATTTTATCAGAATAAAAACCATTAAATTGAGTTCTAAAAGTTAAACCATATGCTCCAAGCTGGCCTAGTTCTATATAATCATTTTCTTTAATGTTGTTAGGAAGTATAAAAGGTCCTTTCATGTAGTCCATGCTATCGCAGGTAGGTCCATAAAAATCGAAGGATGTTAATTTTTTAGATATAATTCTTCCATTTGTAATTAAACGTGCAGGGTAAACTATATTTGGGACTCCTGCATCAAAAAGAGTTCCATAAGTTCCATCATTGATATAAAGTTTTTGTTTCTTTCTTAAATTTACTCTTACTATTGTTGACCCGCTCTCGGCTACAATTGCCCTACCTGGTTCACAGATTATCTCTGGAAGTTTTTCTAATCTCAAATTTTCTAGGCTCTTTTTAATTTCTTCAAAGTAGCTATCTAATGACTGAGGCACTAGGTCAGGATAAATAGTAGGAAAACCTCCGCCAATATTTATATAGTCAGGAATAATTTTTGTTTTTTTTATAATATTGCCAATTTCTGCAATTCCTTTTGTATATGATATTGGATGCATACATTGAGATCCAACATGAAAACTTAAACCAATTTTTTTTGCATATTGTTTAGTTAGTCTAAACAAACCAAGCGCTTCATAGTTTAAAGCTCCAAATTTTTTCGATAAATCTATTTCTGCATGTTCGTTAGATACTGAAACTCTAATAAATAATTGAAGATCCTTTGCATTATTAGTCGATTCTAATATTTTAATTAATTCTTCTTTTGTATCTAAGGCAAATGTTTTAACATTAAATTTAAAATAGGCCTCTCTTATACTTTCTCTACTCTTTATAGTATGCATAAAATAACATCTTGCTGTACCGCTAATTTTTTTAATATCCTCAATTTCTTTTATTGAAGCAACATCAAAATTTTTAATACCACTCTGTAAAATAGTTTTTAAAACTTCAGGTTGAGGATTAGTTTTGACTGCATAAAGAATTCTTCCAGAAAACTTATTTTGGAAAGTTTTTGAGGCGATTTGTATCGATTTTTTTCTGATACAATAAATAGGTTCAACAGGTTTAAGTTGACTTACAAGCTCGTCAACACTTTTAAATTTTTGCATTTCATATGCCCCCAAAAAAATTTAACAAAAAAAAGAATTTTAGAATCACTAAAAAACTTTATATCCGCGACCAATTAAGCCAAAACAACCTCAAAGTAAAGTAATAAAATAATAAGTATTGAATTTTAGAAATTAACAACCATATAAATATCATGGTTGACACAGCTAATAATACAGAAAAACTGAGCAAATTTAACGATAAATCCTTGCTAGTAGTTGATGACGATAATCCTTTTAGAGAAAGACTTTCAAGAGCAATGGAAAAAAAGGGATTTTTAGTATCTCAAGCAGAAAGTGTAAAAATTGCCTTAGATGCAGTTAGAACAAATAAACCAGCTTTTGCGGTTGTAGATTTAAGACTAGGAGATGGCAACGGGCTAGAAGTTGTCAAAGAAATACAAAATTTAAAAATAAATAGCAGAATCGTCATGCTTACCGGATATGGCAATATTCCCACAGCAGTTGCAGCAATTAAAGAGGGAGCAATTGATTATTTAGCGAAACCTGCTGATGCGGATGATGTAGAAAAAGCACTTTTGGCTGATCCAAATACAAAACCTCAACCTCCAGAAAACCCAATGTCTGCAGATAGAGTTAAATGGGAACATATTCATAGAGTTTTTGAATTGTGTAATAGGAATGTATCTGAAACTGCAAGACGGCTAAAGATGCATCGTAGAACTCTTCAAAGAATATTGTCTAAAAGATCACCTAGATAAATTTTCTAAAAGTAAGAAGTTTTTTTGTTAATATAGTTAGTAGAGAAATCTTGAACAATTCAGCAAACAAAAATGGTTTTAATCCAAGTTCTAGGATAGGTTTGTCCCAGCCTATTAGCGTTCCTAACCATAAAATTCCAATAATATAAATCGATGAAACCGATAAAACTAACTTTAAAAATATGATTAAAATATTTGTTTTTAAATTTAAATATCCAGCAATAAAAGTTGCTGACATAAAACCTATTAAGTAACCCATTGTTGGACCCATAAAATAAGTTAATCCGATTCCTTTTTCCGGAGTTCCAGCAAATACTGGTAAACCAACTAAACCCTCAAACAAGTATAAAGAAATTGTAGTTATCCCAATTTTCCATCCAAAGGTAACACCTATTAAAATAACTACAAATGTTTGCATTGTCATTGGCACAGGGTAAAAAGGAATTTTTATTTTAGCAGATATTGCAAGAAGTAGAGAGCCTAAAAAAATTATTAATAAATATTTTATAATTTTTTGGTTTGATTCTGTTTTAATATTTTCCATTAATTTATTTTACTATTTAAAAAATTATTAATCTAGTTTTTTGTTATATTTATAAATACATCTTCTAAATCTCCATCATCACTTGAAATATCTACTATTTTAACATTAGCTTTGTTAAATACTTCAATAATTTCACTAATTGTTAAAGATTTTTTCTCATAGGATATGCAAATTTCATTTGCATTACTATATAATACTTTTAATGATTTTAAAGAATCGTTTTTTATGTCTATTGGAGAATTAATCTTAAACGTTACTTTTTTTGTTTGAATTCTATTTAAAAGATTTTTAGTACTATCTAGAGCTACTAAAGTACCCTTGTTTAGAATTCCAATTCTATCACACATTTGTTCAGCTTCTTCAATATAATGAGTAGTTAAGATTATAGAAACACCCAGCTTATTAAGTAATTTAACATTATCCCAAAGATTTTTTCTAAGATTAACATCTACTCCAGCAGTAGGTTCATCTAAAAATAATATTGGAGGTTGGTGAACCAATGCTTTAGCCATTAGTAACCTTCTTTTCATCCCTCCAGATAAACTTCTAGCATAACTATTTGCCTCATTTTCTAAAGATACAAGCTTAAGGACAGTATCAGTAATTCTATCTTGCTTTTTAACCCCATACATTCCAGCTTGAAGTTCTAGAAGTTTTCTAGGACTAAAAAAAGGATCTAAATTTACCTCTTGAGGAACTATTCCAATCGATGCTCTAACTTGTCTTGGATTTTTATCTAAATTGAAACCCCAAACATTTACCTCTCCAGAAGTTTTGATAACTGTCCCTCCTAAAATATTTATAAAAGTAGTTTTTCCAGCGCCATTTGGTCCTAACAAACCAAAAATCTCGCCTTCTTTCACGTCTAAGTTTAAATCTTTTAAAGCCTGAACACTATCTGGACTTTTACTTGAATTTTTAGAATATATTTTATTTAAATTTTTAATCGAAAGTACAGTTTTTTTGTTCATCACAATTTATACTCATACAACATTCGTTACATTTAAGATAACATTATATAAATGGATAAAATAAAAAAAAGTGATCATTTTTATTTGATAGATGGGTCAGGCTATATTTTTAGAGCATATTATGCTCTACCTCCGTTAACAAGGAAGAGCGATGGACTCCCAGTTGGTGCAGTCAGCGGTTTTTGTAACATGTTATTTAAATTAATAGAAGATTCTAATTCTAAGGATAATTTACAAAAACCCACTCACTTTGCGGTTATATTTGATTCAGCCAGAAAAAATTTTAGAAATGAAATATACTCAGATTATAAAGCAAACAGATCTGACGCACCAGAAGATTTGGTTCCTCAATTTGAGTATATAAGAAAATCTGTAATAGCTTTTAACTTACCATGTGTTGAATTAATTAATTATGAGGCTGATGACCTTATAGCAACTTATACTGAACAAATTTTAAAGATCGGAGCAAAAGTCACTATTGTCTCGTCAGATAAAGATCTTATGCAGCTCTATAAAAAAGATGTTCGTATATACGATCCGATGAAAAATAAGTTTATCAGCGAGAAAGACATCCTGAATAAGTTTGGTGTTTATGCAAGCAAGGTGATTGATGTTCAGTCTCTAGCTGGTGACAGCAGTGATAATGTACCTGGTGTTCCAGGCATTGGGGTTAAGACGGCTGCTGAGCTAATTAATCATTATGGAAGTCTAGAAAAATTATTAGACAAAGCTCACGAAATCAAACAAAATAAAAGAAGAGAAACAATTATTGTTAATAAAGATAAGGCTTTAATAAGTAAAAAGTTAGTTACACTTGAAAAAAAGGTTCCAGTAAAAAATAAAATTGAAGAATTCAGATTTAAAGTAATTGATAAAGATAAGCTCTATAAATTTCTAAGGGAAATGGAATTTAATCGCCTTCTAAGTTCTGTAATATCTTCACATGGAGAACCTGATATTTCAAAAAAAAATAAAAATCATGAAGTATCTGAAAATGAAATATCTATAAGTTCAAAAAATTATAGTTTAATTAAAACCGAAGATGATATTGATAAATGGTTAAAAGAAGCCGAGGAAAATGGAGAAATTGCAATAGATACCGAAACTACCTCTTTAAATCCACACTTGGCAAACTTAGTTGGTATTTCTTTAAGTACAAAAATTGGTAAAGCATGTTACGTACCTATAGGTCATAAAAACGGGAAATGCTTAAATAAAGAAAAAATTATAAAAAAAATAAAACCAATCTTAGAAGACAAAAGTATAAAAAAAATTGGTCAAAATATAAAATTTGATTTTATTATTTTTAAATACCAAGGCATCGAAATGAATTCCATGGAAGACACGATGTTAATGTCATATGTCCTTTATGCTGGTAAAAATAGGCATAATATGGATACTCTTTCAGAAATTCATTTAAATCACAAAACAATCGCTTTTAAAGACTTAGTTGGGTCTGGAAAAAAGGAAATTAATTTTAGCGAGGTGGAAATAAACAAAGCAATGCACTATGCAGCTGAAGATGCCGATATAACATTTAGACTGTATAAAATTTTTCAAAAAAATTTGAAATTAGAAAAATTAATGAATATTTATGAATTATTTGAAAAACCGCTAATTAAAATTTTAGCAAAAATGGAGATTAATGGAATTAAAGTAGATAGTATTTTTTTGGAAAAATTATCAAAAAGATTTGATAAAAAAATTAAAAAATTAGAAAACGATATTTATAAAATAGCAAATAAAAAATTTAATATTGGATCACCAAAACAACTTGGGGAAATTATATATAATGATTTAAAAATCGCAGTTTTAAAAAGAACAAAAAAAGGTAGTTTTGCCACTAGTGCAGGTGTACTTGAAGATTTATCTTTTAGAGGACATAAATTTCCTAAATTAATACTTGATTGGAGACAGGTTTCAAAATTAAAAAATACATATACAGATTCTTTGACGGAACATGTTAACCCTAGAACTAAGAGAGTACATACTTCCTTTTTACTAGCAGCAACAACAACAGGAAGATTAGCTTCAAGTGATCCAAACTTACAAAATATTCCTATAAAATCTGAAGACGGTAAAGAAATTAGAAAAGCTTTTATAGCCGAAAAAGGATACACTCTTATTTCTGCGGATTACAACCAAATAGAGATGAGAATTCTAGCTGACCTAGCAGATGTTAAGGAATTAAAAAAAGCTTTTAAAAATAATGAAGATATTCATACTTTAACTGCAAGCCAAGTATTTAATATTAATATTAAAGATGTCGATAAAGATACTAGAAGAAAAGCAAAAGCAATTAATTTTGGAATTATATATGGTATTTCTCAATATGGTTTAGCAAAACAAATTATGGTTTCAAACAACGAAGCTGAAAGTTTTTTAAATTCTTATTTTTTAAAATTTCCTGAAATTAAAGAATATATGAATAAAACAATAAAATTTTGCAGAAAATCAGGATATGTAAATAATATTTTTGGAAGAAGATCTTACATTTCTGGTATTAATGATAAAAATTATAATGTAAGAAATTTTCAGGAGAGAGCTGCTATAAATGCTCCAATACAGGGATCTGCTGCAGAAATTATGAGATTGGCAATGATTAGGTTAAACAAAAAAATTAAAGCTAATAAAATAAGGATGTTATTACAAATACATGATGAATTAATTTTTGAAGTTCCAAATGATGAAGTCAAAAATTTATGTGAAACAATTCACGAAGAAATGATTAGTGTAAAAGATAGTGATTTGCATTCTTTTACTACTCCTTTAACTGTAGATATAAATAAAGGAGATAATTGGGGTATACTTCATTAATAAACAAGTATTGCCCAAATTAAAACAATTTAGTATTTTTATATGGGTCTTATGAAACAAACTGTAGCTCTTATAGATGATGATAGGAATATTCTTACTAGTATAAGTATAGCTCTTGAAAAAGAAGGTTATAATGTTCAAACTTATCTTGATGGAGAAAGTGCACTAATTGGACTTACAAGAACTCCGCCAGATTTAGCGGTAGTTGACATTAAAATGCCAAAAATGGACGGAGAAGAACTTTTAAAAAAATTGAGAAAAAAAAGTTCTTTACCAGTTATTTTTTTAACCTCAAAAGATGAAGAAGTCGATGAATTATTAGGTCTTAAACTTGGGGCAGATGACTTTATCAAAAAGTCAGGAGGATTTTCCATTAAAGTTCTTATTGAAAGAATAAGAGTTCAGTTAAGAAAAAAAAATATCAGTAGTCTTGAAGATAACAAAAATATTATTTCCCATGGGAAATTAAAATTGGACCCTTCTCAATTGGAGTGCGAATGGGCAGGAAAACAATTACCTGACAAATTAACAACCACGGAATTTTTAATAGTACAAGAACTTGCGAAAAGACCAGGTATTATTAAAGAAAGATCACAATTGATGGATATAGCATACAGAGAAGACACAGATATTGAAGATAGAACTATAGATAGCCATGTAAAAAGAATTAGAAAAAAATTTAAAAAAATTGATGAAAATTTTTCTGCTATTGAAACCAGATATGGGAGTGGATATAGGTGGAATGTTAGTTAATGATCAATGCTTTAATTAAAAATTTATCAATTTTAAAAAAGTTTTTATTTGTAAATTTAATTTTTTTTTTAATTATTGGAACCTTCACATTAATTTATATTAACAATGTCCAACCTAGTTTAATTAAAAAAAAAACTGTCAACCACATCCAGATTATTAATAATACAATAAATCATTTAGATAGATTAAAGATAAAGTTTTATAACGATGATATTAGAAAATTTTTGTTTTCTACAAGGTTTTTATTTCAAAATCTAGATAGAGTTGTTTTTTTTGATATTAAATATAATTTAATTGGAGATACAGATACACTTGATTTAGATCCTAGATCATTTTCACAAAGATTAGATGCTATTGAACTTGAACAAATAGATGAAAAAAATTTAAAAAAAAAAGAAACTACAAAAAAAATAGAAAAAAAAAGCAAACTTTCCTTAAAAGATATTCTTATAAATTATTCTAATTCTAAAGAGTTTGGAATGCCTTATACCTTAGTCCAAGAAAACTATAACCAGTTTTTATTAACAACAATTAAAAATATTAATATAAATGGAGAAAATATTGGATTTATTACAATAACCGAAAATGCCAATGATATTAAAAATGCAATAGATGAAAGAAAAACTTTTATAATCAGAACTGCAATTATAGTTGCAATTGTAATTTTGATTTTTTCTATAATACTTAATAGATATTTTTTAAAACCCATCAAAAATTTGGTTGATTATACAAAAATTATAAAAGACAAAAGTAAAAAGAAAACAAATATAAATATATTAAAAAATAGAAATGATGAACTTGGTGCATTATCTAAGTCATTAGATGAGATGACAAATAATTTACAAAAAAGAATACAAAATGCTGAAAATTTTTCTACAGATTTAGTTCATGAAATTCGAAATCCACTAGCTTCATTAAAAAGTGCAACCGAGATTTTAAATGACACAAATAATAAATCTGAAAGATTTAAGTTACTTAATATTCTTGATCATGACATCTTGAGGATAGAAAGATTAATTACTGATTATTCTCAAATATTAAAAGACGAGGTGGCATTAAGTAAAGAAAAAATGAATACTATTGATCTTAAATTAATTGTTAAGTCTGTAGTGGATGATTTTAATAGTATTTATGAAACAAAAAGAGGTATTAAAATTGAGTTTATTGAAAAAAATAGTTCAAATGAATATAAGATTTCTGGGATCGAAAATAGAATAGAACAAATTATAGCAAATTTACTTGATAACTCTATTTCTTTTAGCCCTGATAATAAAAAAATATTAGTTCAGCTAAATAAGGATCCTCATGAAAATATAAATTTAAAAATAATAGATGAAGGTGAAGGATTTAGAGAAAAAGATACTGAAAAGATTTTTAAGAGATTTTATAGTAATAGACCAGAAAAATTTGGTGAACATTCAGGACTTGGTCTAAATATCGTAAAAAATCTTGTAGATCTCCATGGTGGCACAATCAGAGCGTCAAATAATCCCAATCAAAAAGGGGCAAATGTCGAAATTACTTTTCCAAAAAACTTAATCTAAAAGTTGATTCTTTTACTTTAAATTGCTAGAAGACCGACCAATGGCTGATTACAAAGTAAAAGATATATCCCAAGCAGAATTCGGAAGAAAAGAGATTTCACTGGCAGAAACTGAGATGCCAGGATTAATGGCATTAAGAAAAGAATATAAAGGGAAACACCCTCTTAAAGGTGCAAGAATATTAGGCTGTCTTCACATGACTATACAAACTGCAGTCCTTATTGAAACTCTAGTAGATTTGGGAGCAGAAGTAAGATGGTCTTCGTGTAATATTTTCTCAACACAGGATCACGCAGCTGCTGCTATTGCAAAAGTTGGTATTCCCGTATTTGCTTGGAAAGGTGAAACAGAAGAAGAATATTGGTGGTGTGTAAAACAAACAATCGAAGGAAAAAAAGATTGGAAACCAAATATGATACTTGATGATGGTGGTGATTTAACTGCGCTAATGCACAAAGACTATAAGGATTTATTAAAGGGCATTAAAGGACTTTCAGAAGAAACTACAACAGGAGTGTTGGCATTAAAGAAAATGGAAGCCCAAGGAACATTGCTCGTTCCAGCTATAAATGTAAATGACTCAGTTACAAAATCTAAGTTTGATAATTTATATGGATGTAGAGAAAGTTTAGTAGATGGGATTAAAAGAGCTACGGATGTAATGATGTCTGGTAAAGTAGCAATTGTTGCTGGTTTCGGAGATGTTGGAAAAGGAAGTGCTGCTTCGCTAAGACAAAGTGGAGCAAGGGTAATGGTGACAGAAACTGATCCGATTTGTGCACTACAAGCTGCAATGGAAGGTTATGAAGTAGTACTAATGGATGAGATGATTAAAGAGGCGGATATAATTGTTACAGCTACAGGAAATAAAGATATTGTAACCGCTGACCATATGAGAGAGATGAAAGATAGGGCGATACTTTGCAATATTGGACACTTTGATAATGAGATACAAGTTGAGGCTTTAAAAAATTACAAGTGGGATGAGATCAAACCACAGGTTCACGAAATTACTTTGCCAAGTAAAAAAAGAATTATTTTGTTAGCCGAAGGAAGATTGGTTAATTTAGGTTGTGCAACTGGACATCCAAGTTTTGTTATGAGTGCATCATTCACAAATCAAGTAACTGCTCAAATAGAACTTTGGAACAATTCAGAGAAATATGAAAAGAAAGTTTATGTTTTGCCAAAACATTTAGATGAAAAAGTGGCTAGACTGCATTTGGAAAAAGTTGGAGCAAAATTAACAAAAATGTCCAAAGATCAGGCTGACTATATTAGTGTAACGCCTGATGGGCCTTACAAACCAGATGCCTATCGCTACTAAAAGTAGCAAATTTGACATTTCAAAAGAAAGCGCTACAGCTAAAATAGCAAAAAACATTTCTAAAAAAATTAAAAAAGGTGATGTATTATTTTTTTTTGGAGAGATTGGTGTTGGTAAAACAACTTTTATTAATTACTTAATAAACAATCTTCAAAAAAGTTATAAAGTAAAATTAACAGAAATACCAAGCCCAACCTTTAATTTATTGCATGAATACAAATTAAAAGATTTAATAATTCAGCATTATGATCTTTTTAGAATAGCGAATAAAGATGAAATAAAAAATATTGGTCTATTTGAAAATTGTAGTAATATTTTGACTCTGGTAGAATGGCCAGAAATGATTAAAAAAAAACCAAGAAAAAGATTTGAGCTTTTATTTAAATATAAGTCAGAAACTGACAGAAGAATTTTGAAAATAAATGAGTTTAAATAAAATACTTTTAAAAAAAGTAAAGGGTGACGCCTCTTTTAGGAGTTTTTTTAGAAAAAAGAACAGAAATAAAACATCAATAATTGTTTATGCAAAAAAAGATAAGAGAAAAAATTTGTTAATTTATGATGCCGTAAACAAAATTTTAATTAATAATGGTATAAAAGCACCAAAACTTTT
>CACHVT010000005.1 GCA_902583345.1 uncultured Pelagibacteraceae bacterium
AGTAAACCAGAAAATTTTGAACCTTTTATATTAATTTCAGTAATTATGTCATCTGCTTTAATACCAATATTATTAACAAAAAGAAAACCTCCAAATTTTAAAAAATTAAAATCTATGTCTTTAAAAGAATTATATGAAGCATCTCCTTTAGGAATGGTAGGTTCTGTATTTTATGGTTTTACACAATCTGCATTATTTACTCTTTTAGCTGTATATGCGGCATCGATGAATTTTTCTATTTTTGAAATTTCTTTAGTAACATTTCTTCTTGCAATATCAGGAGCAGTTTCACAATATCCTATTGGAAATTTATCAGATAAATATGATCGAAGACTAGTAATTGTTTATTCAACTTTTGGTGCTGCTTTATTCGCACTATTTGCAATATTTTCATCATCTACTATGCACCTACCTGGTAGCCTAGGGAGTAAGTTTTGGTTTTATATCTTTTTAACATTATTTGCATTTTGCAGCTTACCAATGTTTTCGTTAATTTTAGCCCATACAAATGATTATATTTCAAAAGAAAAATTTGTTGCTGCGGGTGCAGGTTTGCAGTTTTCATTCGGATTAGGTGCAATTAGTGGTCCATTTTTATGTTCATTATTTATGGACTTTGTTGGAACAAATGGTTTTTTTGTTTTTTTAATTATTTTTCACTCGCTAATTGGATTTTTTGGCATTTATAGAATGAAAATAAGACCTACAAAAGAAAATCCAGACTCTCAATTCGTCCCAATGCCTCAAACTATAACTCCAGTTGGTATGGAATTAAACCCAACAACTGAACATATTGAAGAACCGTATAGTGAAAAAGTAAAAAAAATGCTTGAAAGAAAAGGAGTGGATTTCAAAAAAAAATATCCATTAAATGAGGATGATATTTAAAAAGTAATTGCAATTAGTGATATTTAGACTTAATTTAATCTACCCAAGGTTGAACTTGGTATTATCATAATACTTTAATCTTCACTTGTTAAAATTATAAAATTTTGCTGAAATAGGTTTTTTAAAAAAATGAAAAGAAAAAAAAAATTAAAAAGAGGAAGTAAAAAACTTGGTGGGTTAAGTAAACTAGCAAGTATAACCTCAGAGTCGATTGGGTCAGCATATGAATCTTACAAAAAAAGACAGCATTTAAAAAAAATAGAGGAAATTAAACTTAAAAAATTAGAAGAGTCACATAAAATAAGAGAAGAAAAAAAAGAACTTAAATTAAGAGAGGAACAAATTAGAAAAGATCAGGAAAAATTTAAAATTAAAGAAGAAGAATTTAAATTAAGAGATAAAGATCTAAAAATAAAAGAAGAGAAAATAAAAATGGAAAACGAGAGGTTAAATAAAAAAGATGAGGAACTTAGATTAATATCTCAAGATCAAAGAAAAAAAAGTAGAGAATTGAGTTTAAAAGAACAGGAGCAAGCAAGAAAAGATATTGATATAAAAGTTAGAGAAGAAGAACAACAAAATAAAGAACTAAAAGAGAGAAGACGAAAAAAATTAGAGGAACAAAAATTAAGATACGAAGAACTAATACTTAAAGAACAAGAAGCACAGAAATTAAAAGAATGGGAATTAAAATTTGATGAAGAAAAAAGAAGAAAAGAAAATAAAGAAAGACTAAAAGATGAAGAAATAAGATTAAAAGATTTAGAAATACAAAAACTTAAAGATAAAGAAATGCAAAATTTTAAAGAGGAATTAATTCAAGAACAAAGGAAAAAGGACGAATTAAATTAATTTTCTCCCTAAATTTAATGAACAAAAAAAAGTCTGCTGAAATTTGGGGTAAAATTCAAGAAGCTGGTGATTTTTTAAAAAATAAACTTCCTGATCATCCTAATCATCCCAAAGGTAGAAATTCCTATGCTCACGTTGCTATTTGTATAAAAAACAAATTTAATGCAAGTTATAAAGATATTGAGGATAATAAGTTTGATGAAGTTGTAAGTTATATAGAATTTTTAAAAAAAAACCCTAGCTAATTATTGTTTTGGAAAATAGTCTTCGCATTTACCTTCTCTATATACGTCGGTAGTACTGCAGTGAAGGCCACCCCCAAAAGCATATACATCCCTAAGGTCTATAGGTAAGACCTCCATTCCTAGTTTATCTAATTGCTCTGCTTGGTAAATTTCTGTTTTTTCTACACATACTGTTTTTGGATCCAAAACCAGTACATTCATTGAGAGCCAAACAGATGAATAACATAAAGGTGGCGGGGTATTGTGTGCAGGTTGAGCGGCATATACAATTTCCCATCCATTTTTCTCAAAAATTTTTCTCTGTTCTTTGGGAAGTTTTCTTTGAGGATTATTTAAAATAAGACCTGGTCTAATTGGTGTAAAAGTAGCATCAATATGAATAGGATAAGGGTCACCCGGGAAGTTAACAGTATGTACCCGGTGGTTAGGAAAATGTCTTCTTAGCCAATCAATGCCTTTTAGATTTGTTGTAAATCCATGTTGAACAATTAAATCTTTTCCAAATCTTAAAATATCAGCTGCATCGAATAAAGGTTCTTCCTCTGTCGTTACAAAAAATTTTTTTTCTGCCCATTCTAATCTCTGTTCATTAGTTACTGTATCAGAAAGATAATTTTTGTGATAATCTTTATTAGTTAGTCGTGGCTTTGGTGCAGATTCATGTTTCATATTTGGATCTTCCATAAAATATTTTTGAATTAAAGGTCTATAAGCAAGATATTCAAACCACCTTGATCTAAAACTCATAGTTGCTTCTAACATTTCATTCCCAACTGTTATTATAACATCTCTAGAAGGCATGCATCCAAACATGTTTTCAACTTTCCAATCTGGTGTCCCAATTTCGGTATCAAATTTTAAAGGTGTAGGTCTATCTACTTTCACCCCTCTTCCCTCAAGTGTTTTAACAAACTTATCTAAAAGTTCGTTCCCTCTATCAATAGTTTCTTGAGTTCTTCTCCCATGTGTACCTTTCATATCAGAGTCGGCAGGAATTTTTACATCAACCGCAGGCTCAGGTGCTGGAATACAACAATTATCAGCTCTTCCTACTATCACATGCTTTAACGGATCCCATTCGTTCCAACTATTTACAATTGTTTTATTCATAAAACTTATATAACTAATTTAGAGCTATAAATCTCCTGTTAGTTTTTATTGTTAAGCTATAATAAATTATCGACATAAAAATTAAAAAACCTCCAATAATAGTATTATTTGATGGTATTTCATTAATTCCAAGTATTGGAAGCCATACCCAAAAAATTCCACCAATAATCTCGGTCAAAGATAGTAAGGTTAATTCTGCAGCTGGAATTGCTTTAGAGCCTATTGAATACAAAATTAAACCTAAACAAACAATAGTTCCATGCATTGAAAATAGTCCATGATTATAACCCGAGGATAAAAAGCTTTGTTGACTTTCAACTATCATTATAGTTGAAACAATCACACATATTAGCCCTGCTATAGAAACTGTAGTAAATTTAGGTGTTTCTTTTCTCCACCTCAAACTTACTGAAAATATAGAAAAACCCATTGCTGATACTAAACCAAAAACTAATCCCATTAGTGAGCCTATATTTGTATTTCCTAATGCGATGATTATTATTCCAATTACTGCAACGATTATTGCAATCCAAACATTTATTGAAATCTTCTCTTTAAGAAACAAAAAACCCAATAAAGCTGTCATAAATGGCATTGCCGCTAAACAAAGTAAAGTAATAGCAGTGCTTGTATTTATTATTGAATAAATAAAGGTAATCATTGCTAGTCCTAGTCCACTTCCTCCTATCAGACCTGACAGGCCTGCTTTAAGGTAATTTTTATAAAAATTTTTGCCCTCTTCAAAAAATAAATAAATATTTAAAAGAATAAAAATCACAACTCCTCTTGTAAACAAATATTGCCAAGGAACTTGGTTTGGTTGATCCATGTAACGTACTAATAAAGGACCCAAAGACCAAAGAAGACCTGCAAATAGTACAATTGGAATTGCAATTTTTTCATTTTTAATTACAAACATTACCAATCTTTAATACCTAAAAATGTATTCCACAATAAAAATGATTGTTTTAAATTATTTAATAAAAGATATTTTTGTTTGGAAAAATTGGGCTAAAGCATTCAATTAATTGGCCCTTTTTAAAATAAGATTTACCAGAATTTAAATGAGCCCAAGCATTTGATTTAATAAATGACTTAATTCTAAAAGACTCTTGCCCACCTAAAATTTCAACTTGCAAGTTTCCATTTTTAGTTGAGTTTACTCTTGCTTTTAAGAATCTAGTGAAATTTTTGTTTTTTTTAAATTTTTTTTTTAGTATCGCCTTAAAAGGGATCTCCTTTTTCATATTTAGTAAACTTGAAATATATGGGTATACGAAAAATCTAAAACACGCCGCTGAAGAAATTGGGTTACCTGGTAACCCAAAAAAAGATTTTGATTTATTTTTAAATTTTGCAAATAAGATTGGTTTACCAGGTCTAATAGCAACTCCCTTAAAAAAACCTTCTAAACTAAATTTATTTATGACAATCGGCACGAAATCAAACTTTCCTGCTGAAACAGCGCCTGAGGTTATAATTATATCAACTTTTGAAGTTAAAATTTTTCTTAACCTTTTTTCAAAAAATTTTTGATTATTATCTCTTAAAATACCACCATCAATAAAATTAAATAAAAAACTTTTTGATAAAGATTTTATATAATAACTATTTGAACTTCTTACTTGCCAATTTTCTATTTTATTTCTATTTGAAATTTCGTTCCCAGTAGAAAAAAATAATATATTAGGTTTAGACATTACCTTTATTTTTTTTATACCTAAACTTTTAAAAGCAAGAATATGAGCGGGTTTGATTAATTCCCCTTTAGAGATGATTAATTCTTTTTTTTGAAAATCTGAACCTTTAAACCTAATATTTTTATACTTAAGTATCTTTTCACTAATTAAAATATAGTTTCTTTTTTTATTATTAGGGTAAAATTTAATTTTTTCAATCGGAACAACTGTATTTAAAGGCTTAGGAATTAAGGATCCTGTCATAACTTCAACTGTTTGAAATTTTCGTATATTTTTTATTTTAGGATTACTGCCGGCAGAAATAGTTTTAATTATTTTAAAAAGTTTTCTTTTTTTTTTGTTTAAGTAAAAAGTATCTTTATAATTTATAGCATATCCATCTAATGCAGTATTGTTTTCTGCTGGTAAATTTACATTTGAAAATACATTTTCAGCTGAAACTCTATTTAAAGATTTTTCAGTGCTTAACTTTTGTATACTAATATTAATTTTAGAATTTTGTAATATTTTTTTTGCTTTTTTGTATTGAATCATTTTTAAAATTTTTTTAAAATTTTTTTTGCCTCGATTAAATCATCTTTAGTATTTATATTTAAAAAAGGATCAAATTTGTTAAATTTTGTATTGATAATTTTTACTCCAATTTTGTTTGACCAATCCTCAACTTTTCTAAAATTTTTTTTAGTTATATCTTCCTCTAATATACCCATTAAATCCACTGACCATAAACCAAAAATATTATGTCTTTTTTGATTAGATTTAATAAAATAAAGCTGACTCTGATTATTTTTTACTTCCTCCAAATATTTATCAATAATTGAAGTATCAAAAAAAGGGGTATCTGATGGAAAAGTTGCTATCCATTTGTAGTTATTTTTTTTTTCATTTATCCATTTCATTGCAGACAACGCGCCAACTAGAGGGCCTAAGTTTCCCTGAAAACAATCAGGAATAACACTAATATCCTTAGTGTTTTGAATTTTTATATTCTTGTTAGAAATTACCAAAATTTTTTTAAATTTCATCCTTACTCTATCGATGACGTGTTCTAATAAACTTTTTGATCCTAGTTTTACTTGATTTTTGTCTTTTCCAAATCTTTTTGATTTTCCACCTGCTAGAATAACTGCTAAAATATTGTTATTATTCATATAACAAAATATAAAACATAAATCTTTTAATAAAAGAAATATAATGGATATAGAAATTTTAAAAATTGCATCTAATACCGAAAATCATAAAATTATTGCTAATCACACACATATCTCAAAACAAAAAAATCCTTTGTGTGGAGATGAGATGGAGATTTCATTAAAAATAAAAAATGAAAAAATAGTAGATTTTGGTTATCAATCTAACTCTTGTATTTATTGTCAAGCTTCAGTAAGTATTTTATCAAGAAAATCGATAAATAAATCTGTCAAAAATATTAAGGAAATTACTAATTTTGCTTTAGTTTTTTTTGATAAAAAAAAAAATTATTTTAAGAATGAGTGGTCAATTTTTAATAAATTATTTAATAAAAAAAATATTGCTAGAAAAGAATGTTTAATTTTACCCTTTAGAGCTCTGTCTAAAGCAATTAAGCAATTAAATGAATAGAGAAATATTTAAAAAATCATTTGTATCAGCGATATTTTCAATGATAACTATAGGTGCTTTAACCTTGCTTACCTATAAAACAGAATATGGAGTTTTTTTAATTGCTTCATTTGGTTCCTCGATGGTTTTATTGTATGGGTACCCAGAAAGTCCATTTGCTCAGCCCAAGAATATTTTTTTTGGTCATTTATTAACCTCATTAGTTGGAATTTTTGTTTTAAATATATTTGCTTTTCCACTATATATTACAATTCCTTTTGCAGTAGGAATAGGTGTTGGTCTAATGATTTTATTAAACGTTACTCATCCTCCAGCTGGCGGTAATCCTATTATTGTTTTAATGGGCAGTGTTTCGTTAGATTATATAATTAACCCAATTATAATTGGTACATTAATAATACTGACATTTGGTATAATTCTAAATAAGTTTATAATGAAAAAAAAATACCCAAATTAAACACTATTTATTTGCTACATCCTCTTAAATTATGCTAGAATTAAAACTTAAAATTCAAGTAAATCATCTTTATTTGATAAATACTTAATAGGAGAAAAAATGAAAATATTATGTGTATTGTACGATGATCCAAAAGGTGGAATGCCTAAATCATATCCATTATCTGATTTACCAAAATTAGAAAAGTATCCAGACGGGATGACTTTACCAAGTCCAAAAGGTAGAGATTTCACACCTGGTCAATTATTAGGATGTGTATCTGGTGAGCTTGGATTAAGAAAATTTTTAGAAAGTAACGGTCATGAGTTTATAGTTACTAACAGCAAGGACGGAGATGGCTGTGATGCCGATAAACATATTGTAGATTCAGATATAGTAATATCTCAACCATTCTTTCCATATTATTTGACGAAAGAGAGAATTGCAAAAGCTAAAAACTTAAAAATGGCTATAACAGCCGGTATTGGTTCCGACCATGTTGATTTACAGGCTGCAATGGATAACAAAATAGACGTCGTAGAAGTCACCTTCTGCAACTCAAGATCAGTTGCTGAACATATAGTAATGATGATTGTATCAATGGTAAGAGACTATCATAATCAACATAGAATAGTAAATGATGGTGGATGGAATATAGCAGACGCAGTTCAAAGAAGTTATGATGTTGAAGGAATGCATATTGGAACAGTAGCAGCGGGTAGAATAGGACTTGATGCATTGAGAAAAATGAAACCGTTTGATGTTCATCTTCACTATTTTGATCGACATAAACTACCTGATAATGTTGAAAAAGAATTGAATTTAACTTTTCATGAGTCTGTGGAGTCAATGGTTAAAGTTTGTGATGTCGTTACAATAAACTGTCCTTTACACCCTGAAACAGAAAATTTATTTGACAAACAAATGATTAATAAAATGAAAAAAGGCGCCTATATCGTAAATACCGCTAGAGGCAAAATTTGTAATAAAGATGATATAGCTGATGCTTTAGAATCGGGTCAACTTAGTGGTTATGCTGGCGATGTATGGTTTCCTCAGCCAGCACCAAATGATCATGTATGGAGAACAATGCCTAATCATGGTATGACACCACACACATCAGGAACATCTTTATCTGCTCAGGCCAGATATGCAGACGGAGTTAGAGAAATACTAGAATGTTTCTTTGATAAAAAACCAATAAGAGATCAATATTTAATTGTTAAAGATGGTCAACTTGCAGGCATGGGGGCACATTCTTACAGCAAAGGTTCGGCGACCAGTGGTTCTGAGGAGGCTGCAAAATATAAAAAAAAATAATTTTGCAATTTAAGAAATTCATAGGACCATTTGTTTTAACTTATATTTTATTAAGTATAGGTATAAGTTTTTATCCTTCATTCAATTTTTATTCGATTGTAGGACAGCTAATAATTATTGGCGTTTCAACTACAAATGGCCTAATGGGAATTTTTATAAAAAGATACTAAATCTTATGGGTTTTTTAAAAATTATAATAATAGTTTTATTATTATTTTCCTCAGTGCAAGCAGATACTATTTATAATCTTGTAAAAATACCAAATTTAGAAATACACAATATTAATACTTTGAACGGTGTAAAATATTTAAAACCCAAAAAACCTTTTCAAATTGGTTTAGGTAATAATAATGTTACTTGTCTAAATTCTAATAAAGAAAATATTAATAATAAATTTAGTTTAGTAAAAAAAAATTTTAATAAATATGGAACAAAATTTTTAAAAGAAATCAATTTAAAATATGTTGTTCTATGTGAAAATTTAAGTGTAGCTGGAATTAACACCGCGGGTGTTCCAAATTATTTAATGAAAACTTTGATTTTAGATATAAATTTTAATCCAATATATTTTGAAAGAGTTCTTCACCATGAAATTTTTCACATAATAAATGATAGTCGAAAAGAATTATTCGATGAAAAAAAGTGGATTAATTTTAATAAAAAACATTTTAAATATGCAGAATGTTCTACATGTTCCGATAAGCTAGATTTATCATTATTAAAAAATACAGATGGGTTTTTAACAGAATATTCTATGACAACACCATCTGAAGACATGGCTGAAATATATTCTTATTTGATAACAGATAGTAAATTACTAAAAAATTTAACTGATAAAGATAAAATATTAAAAAATAAGGTTTCTTATCTTAAAAATCAACTTTTGTTGATAGATAAAAGTTTAAAATTTTAAAATGAGAAGGAAAATTAAACAAACCTTTTCAGAAAAAATTCTACTTATTTTTGTTATTTTGTTAGGAATTATTTCTATAACATCATTTTTTTTGATTAAAAATAAATGTTTATTTGTAAAACAGTATAATATTCAGAAATTAAAGTTCGAAAATTCTGAAAATATTGCTGTATTAAATGCTCCATGTGGAAATGTAATAATTGAACTTTATCCTGACCTATCACCAAACTCTGTTCATAGATTTAAAATTTTAATTAAAAATGGAGAATATAATAATGTAGCTTTTCATAGAGTAATAAAAAATACACTTGTCCAAGCAGGAGATTTACAGTTTGGAAAAAAAAATAATTTAAATTATTCAAAGATTGGAACTGGAAAATCTGGTTATGGAACAATAGACTCTGAATTAGATAAGCCTTTTGACTTTAAAAAAGGTAGCGTCGCATTAGCAAGAGCGTACGAAAAAAATACCGAAGATAGTCAGTTTTTTATCTTACTAAAAGACGCACCTTTGTTTGAGGGTGAATATTCACCACTTGGGAAAGTCATTTACGGCTTAGATGTTCTTGAGAAAATAAAATTTCATGAAAAAGTCGAATATGTTTTAAGACCTGATTTTATAAATACATTTAAAATGCTAGAACAATATTAAGACCCTTCAACTATTTGATAGTTTCTCTTAATTGAATCACCAAAAATTTTTATAGCTGCTTGATATTCGTTTGAATAATAGAAATTTTTTGCAGATTTGACGTCAGTGAATTCAAGCACAACTGTTCTTGGGTATTTTTTACCCTCAAGTTTAATACTTTTCCCTCCTCTAACTAAAACATTTGGCTTATATTTTTTTATAGCCAAACTTCCTTTATCAGCATATTTTTTCATTAATTTGGCGTTTTTTATTTCTTCATAAACAACTACTATATATCCTTTTTTCATATAATTAATTGACCTCCTGATAACTCCTATAAATATAACAATTTAAAGAGATAAGCACTTTTAATTTGATCCTTTATTAGAACAATTAAAAAATGATTTTTTTGCATATCTAAAAATTGCTAAAAGCATTGGTTCAAAACACAAAAAAAAAATAATATCAAAAATAAGTACTTTAATTTGATAGTAATGAAAAAAAAATTTATAAGATTGGCATCTGATTTGGTTAGTTTTGCAAGTGAAAATGGTGAGTTGTCTTTTATTTTCAAAACAAAAATCCACGCAATAGTAATATTTAATATTTATGGTCATGAAAAAATAACTTTTGAAAATTTATGCAAAATAACCAATTCAACAGTCAGTAGAACGACTATTCAGTCTATTTTAATTGAAGGAGTAAAATTAGGATATCTAAAAAAGTTTGTTGATGAAAAAGATAAAAGAAAAAAATATTACACTTGTGATTTTCTTAACCCAGTGCTTGAAAAATGGCATAACCATCAACAAAAAATTTTTAATTAATCTAATTTACTAAAGGTTTGCCAGTAGCAAGAGTATGTTTAATTCTGTCTTGGGTTTTTTTTGTTTCAATTAGTTTCATAAAAGAATCTAACTCTAATTTGTATAAATCATCCTCACTAAGGGTTTTTTCAATACTTGTATCACCACCACTCAAAACGGTTGCTAATTCTTTTCCTACCTCCATACCATGGTCAAATATAACTTTTTCATTATACAATTTTTCTAAAGTTTTTATCATTTTTTCTTTTAAAGGTTTTCCAGATAAATTAAATTTGCATTCTTCGGGTGGCTTAAAATTTTTATTTTCTTCAATTAATTTTTTTGATATTTCAAATAAACTATTTCTATTCATTACTTTTTTGTCCTTAGGTTTTAAAAATTTTAATGTTTCAGCTTCTACAGTTGATGTTGCCGTTGTAGCATAACCAATAATATTAAAAACTTTGAGTGGAGCGAAATCTGGATCGCTTTTTGCTTCTTCAGTTTGACACCATCTCCATAAAACTTCTTTACATCCTCCTCCAGCTGGCACAAGACCAACACCTGTTTCAACCAATCCCATTACAATATTAGTGTGCGCTACAACAAAGTTAGACTGAATTGCAACTTCTTCCCCACCGCCCAAAACTAAACCTGATGGCGCTGATATAACCGGATATTTTGAATATTTTAAATGTTTACATGTATCTTGAAAATATTTTATAAATTTTTCAATAGATTTAAAATCTCCCTTGTCTGCAAAATCCATTGTATAAGTTAAATTTACTCCTGCTGAAAACTGCATACTTTCATTAATAATTATCAGAGGTTTATCAGTTGCATTTTTTAAGGCATCCATCGAATCATAATCTAGAGCGCATGCTTTTGTTGTAAACTCAACAATATTGTAATCTTTAAATCTATAAATATCAGCTGATTTATTTTTATCTACTTTAATAGCTTTTGGTTTAATTTTTCCCAATGTTTCAATATCTGTATACTTTTGTCTTTCACCATAAAAATTTTCATCTTTATTTTTTGATAACTTTTCTAAAAATTGATTGTTTTCAAAATTATCAATTCTGTCAAAAAATTTTTGAACCCCTATTGATTTTAGCATTTCAAAGGGTCCCATGGCCCAATTAAAGCCAAGCCTCATAGCTTCATCAATATCGTTAAATTTATCTGTAATTCCTGGAACTAATGAAGATGCATATTTAATTATTTTTGAAATTACAGACCAAGCATATTCACCATATTTGTCTTTCCTATCAATTAATAAATTTAGATTAACTGTCTCAATCCCTAGCTCAATTTTCTTTGTAGGTGAGTACTTTCCTGTTTCAAGATTGATTGCTTCTAATATTCTTTGATTATTTTGCTTGTTCATTCTATAAAAACCACCTTTTCCTTTTCTGCCCGTATAACCACTTTCGATTAACTTGGTAATTAAAGGAATTTCCTTAGCAACCTCCTGGAAAGGATCATTTTGTGAAAGTTCTTTTATAAAACTCTTTAAAACATCAGACATTAAATCTATACCAATTAAATCGTAAAGACCAAATACTCCTGTTTTTGGAATACCCATGGGTCTACCAAACACTGCATCGGCTTCTTCTATTGATAATTTCATTCTAAAGGCCTCAGTCATTGCAACTTGCATCGCGAAAACACCTATTCTATTTCCAAGAAAACCTGGGGTATCATTACAAACTATCGCACCTTTACCCAATTCATCTTCACAAAACTTTTTTAGAGAATTTATTTTATCTAAGTCATTATTCTCATTTTTAACAATTTCTAGTAATCCCATATAACGAACAGGATTAAAAAAATGTGTTATACAAAAATCTTTTTTTTCATCTTCTGATAATTTTTCTGACAAAATTTTAATTGGAATAGAAGAAGTATTTGATGAAACTATTGCGCCAGCTTTCCTTGATTTAAAAATTTTTTCATAAATATTATGTTTAATATCTATTCTTTCAACAACAGCTTCTACCACCCAGTCAGCATCTTTAACTACATCAAAGTCATCGTTTATATTTCCCACTTTAATTTTATCAATTTTAGTTTTATCAATTAATAGCGGTGGTCTTGACTTGTGAATTCTTTCTCTCGCTTTTTCACTTATTTCTGTTGTTAAATCTAATAAAGTTACTGGTACATCAGCATTACAAAGATGAGCTGCAATACCGCTTCCCATTGTTCCTGATCCAATTACCACAACTTTTTTTATTTTCATAAATTTGAAACTTAATTGTAGAGTTATCTATTGATACCTCTTATTCTTTCAGATCTTCTTCTTAAAAGTTCTGCAGTTACAAGTATTAACGTTGAAAGAACAATTAAGCAAGTAGCTACTGCAAGTATTGTGGGACTCAACTGTTCTCTTAAGCCAGTCCACATTTGAATTGGTATTGTAGTATTATCGAGACCAGCCAAAAATAAAACAACTACAACTTCATCAAACGATGTTACAAAAGCAAAAAGACCTCCTGAAATTACACCTGGCAAGATTAGAGGCAATGTTATTTTCATAAATGTATTAACTGGATCACTACCAAGACTAGCGGCCGCTCTTGTTACACTATGATCAAATCCTGATAGTGTTGCTGTAACTGTAATTACAACAAATGGTGTCCCCAATACAATGTGAGCTAAAACGATACCTGTATGAGTAGCGGCTAAACCAACTTTGGCCATAAAAAAGAAAATTGCAACACCTGAAATAATTAACGGAACTATCATAGGTGATATTAAAGCTGCCATAATTATTCCTTTGTAGGGCATATGTCTGCTGCTTAAACCCAAAGCTGCAACTGTACCTAATAAAACCGATCCAAGAGTTGCAAATAATGCAATTATAAAACTATTTTTAGCAGCAAGGCCCCATGGATTTTTAGTTCCATAAATCATATCTTCATACCATCTTAGTGAGAAAGCATCTGGATCAAGTCGCTTCATTCCGTCTGAAAAAACCAAGAATTCTTCAGCATTGAAAGATAAGGGGAATATTACAAATAATGGTGCTATTAGAAAGAAAAATACACAACTACAAATAAATAAATAAAAATAGTGCCAAATTCTGTAATGTGGTTCTGTATATTTTGGTAAAGCCATATTTATCCTAATTTTATATTATCAACTCCAACTAATTTATTATAAACCCAGTAAATAGCTAACACACCAGCTAACAACATTAGCCCCATGGCTGAAGCAAAGCTCCAATCAAGTGTACTTTTCATATGAAAAGCAATTTGGTTGCTTATTAAGGTTCCAGACGCCCCTCCTACAAGCGCTGGTGTAATGTAATATCCAATTGCAAGTATAAATACTAAAAGGCATCCAGCTCCAATACCTGGAATAGTTAATGGAAAATATATTTTCCAAAAAGCTATAAAAGGGGTTCCTCCCAGTGATTTTCCTGCCCTCATTAAGCTAGGAGATATAGTCTTCATAACACTATACAAAGGAAGTACCATAAACGGCAATAGGATTTGTGTCATTGCCACATAAGTACCTGTTTTGTTATACATCATTTCGGGTCTATTATCGTCGCTGACTAAACCAATCCAGACAAAAAAATCATTAACAATTCCTTGTTGTTGTAATAAAATCATCCAGCTAGCAGTTCTTACGAGTAAAGATGTCCAAAATGGCAGAAGGACGCAGATCATTAATAAATTACTATACTTCATTGGGAGCGTTGCTAACAAATGTGCAATTGGATAAGCCATTAAAAAACATAATACAGTTACAAAAAAAGCAACTTCAACAGTTCTTACCCACAATATTTTATGTACCCTTCTATCCTCAGGAACTTGTACAATTTTTCCGTTTTCATCTTCATACATATCAATCCCTTTTAAATATTTTGAATAACTGTATGCAGGTGCTCTTCTTTTAAGTGCTCTCCAATACTCGACATTTGCCCACCTCTTATGAACACTCATAATTTGCTCTTTGTAATCACCCTCTTCAAATTTTTTCATTTTTCTCTTTAGTTTTTTAAGAATGCTTTTGAAACCGTTCTTTTCGTAATTTAGTTGGGTAGCTAGTTTTCCAAAAGTTTTTTCCTCAACCAATTTTTTATAGTCTAAATAAAAAGCTTCAAAAACATTTTCATCAGGTAAATCTTTTCCATCCCAATTTTCCATTGCTTTGTAAGTTTTAGGTAGCATGTTAGTAACCATTCGATCGTCAACACTTCTAAAGAGCATATCTCCGATTGGAAACACATATGTGATAATTAAAAAAAGTAATAATGGGCAAACTAGCAAAAAAGCTTTTAATTTATTTTTTTTTTCAGCTTTTCTTAGACTTTCCTCAAGAGGAATTCCATCTGTAGTTAAAATTTTTTGTATTTCGCTGCTCATAAATAAAAAGGGCGGTTATAAATAACCGCCCTTAAATATAATATATAATTTTAGTCTTTAAAACTTAAATTATAGACCAGCTTTCATCGCTTCCCATTTTTCGCCTAGCTCTGTGCCATTATCAGCCCAGAAAATTGGATCAACTAGGAAATAGTTTTTTGTGTTCTCGGGTGCAGTTGGCATATGAGGTACCATGTCAGTCTTGCCATCTTTATACCAAGGTTCACCTTTTTTCATGACTTCGATTGAAGATTTTCTCCAAGGAGCATAAGCAATATACTTAGCACTTCCTGCTAAACCTTCAGTACTTGTCATTTCAGCTAAAGCTTTTTTTGCATTTGCTTCATCTGGACCACCTTTAACCAATACGAAGTATTCGTAGTCAAGACCTTGTCCATCCCAAACTTGAACGATTGGAGCACCTTCACCAACTGTAGCGTTGAAGAATCTACCATTCCAACCTGTTGCCATAACAACTTCACCACTCATTAATAGTTCTGGTGGTTGAGCACCTGCTGACCAAAATACACATCCACCTTTTGGATCTGTGCAAAGTTTTTTGATCTTATCCATTGCTCTTTTAACACCTTTTTCAGTTTCAAGAGCTTTGTAAATTTTAGCACCGCCTTTTCCTGGCTTAATTCCATCTGCAGCTAAAGCTATTTCTAAGTTTGTTAAAGCACTAGCGTAGATAGCTCTTTTTCCAGGGAATTTTTTTGTGTTAAAGAAATCTTTTATACTTTTTGGAGTACCTTTAACATTCTTACTGTTATAAGCGTAGTTCCAAGAATACAAAATATTTCCTACAGCACATTTAGAAGGCATGCTTGTAAAGAAATCTTTACTCGCTGGAGTTCCATCTGGAGCTGCTGGAAAGTCTTTGTCAAAATCAAATTCTACAAAGAGACCCTCGTCACATCCAGTGATAGTATCCATAGCAAATACGTCGATTATATCCCATACAATCGCACCTGCTTCTTTTTGTGCTTTTATTTCTGACAATCCACCTGAATAGTCAACCCAGTTAATATCAACACCAAGTTTTTTTGCAGTAGGATCACCATATCCTAACTTTTGAGACTCCGTATAAGCTCCACCCCAAGATGCAACAGTTACTGCAAATGCTGATGAAGTTAAAGAAAGAGCAAAAGATAGAGTAAGTAATAATTTACTTAATTTTTTCATTTATCCTCCGTTTAAACGTTTTTTATAAAAACAGGATTACAGCAAGATATAATATAGGAGTCAACACGGCATTTAATGGAAATAGGCTTCATTTTAGCCACCTATTTTAAATTAGTTCATTATGAGTTTATTTTGGGTCTAATGCCCTAGCGTCAAAACTATTCCAACTAACATTTATTTGATTGCCTAATTTAATTTCCATATTAGCTGAGCTGTTAGGAACTTTTAATATAAAATCTTTATTACCTAAAAGATCTAATCTAACTCTTGTATGGTCTCCATGATATATAACTTCTTCTATTTTACCTTTAAAGTTATTCTCCATTTTTTCTTTTGAGTTTATTAATGCTCTCTCTGGTCTTAAAGATACAATAGTTTTTTCACCATTTGATTTTACTGTAATAGGATTTGCTAAAATTTCAGAGCCTTCATTTAGTTTTACTTTGCATTTATCTTTTGTAATTTCAGTTACTTGCCCAGCAAATCTATTATTCTCTCCAATAAATTCAGCTACAAAAGAGTTAACTGGTTCCTCATATAGTTTATCTGGTGAAGAAAGTTGTTGAACTTTACCATCATTAAAAACTGCGATCCTATTTGACATTGTTAATGCCTCACCTTGATCATGAGTAACATAAACAACTGTAACTCCAATACTTTCATGAATGTGTTTAATTTCATATTGCATGCTCTCTCTTAAATTTTTATCTAGAGCTCCTAACGGTTCGTCCATAAGAACCACCGCAGGATCAAATACTAATGCTCTTGCTACTGCTACCCTTTGTTGTTGGCCACCTGATAATTGGCCTGGCATTCTATTTTCAAAACCAGTTAGAGAAACCATTGAAAGGGCCTTATCAACTTTTTTATCGATGTCACCTTTAGAAACTTTTCTTACTCTTAAAGGAAAAGCTAAATTTTCATATACAGTCATGTGTGGAAATAACGCATAGTTTTGAAAAACCATTCCTATACCTCTTTTATGAGGTGGTATGTTTGATATTGGATTATTATCCAAATAAATTTCTCCGTTAGTTGGAGTTTCAAATCCTGCTAACATCATTAAACAAGTGGTTTTACCAGATCCAGAAGGTCCAAGCATTGTGATAAACTCACCTTCAGAAATGTCTAAGTTTAAATCTTTAACAACAAGAACTTTTCCATCGTAACTTTTGTCGACTTTATCAAATCTTACAAATTGTGAGTTTTTTGACATAAAAGGAGTTTTAAAACATGTGTAGAGATGTATTTCAAGTTCTTATTTTATGTGCAATTCTCTGGAAAATTTGCAAAATAACTCACTACCCGTCTCGGTTACACGAACCGACTCGGAAGCTTCCACGCCCCATTCACCAAATTGCATAACAGCAATCATATGAAAACAAACATTTGGTTTAAGCACAGTCATATCTCCCTTATAAATATTTAATGTATGTTCTCCCCAATCAGGAGGATAACCGATTCCAATGGAATAACCAGTTCTGGATTCTTTTTTAATATTATACTTGTCTAAAACACCCCAAAACTTTTGAGCAACATCATCTGCTGTATTTCCAGGTTTAGTAGCCGCAATACCTGCATCAAGGGCTTCATTTGTTGCATTCATTGCATCTATTTTCTTTTGCTCGGGTTTTCCAAGCTGGACTGTTCTAGCCATAGGAGAATGGTACCTTTTATTAACTCCTGATAATTCAATAATAGTTGCTTCTCCCTCAACAAATTTTTTATCAGTAGCAGTTAAATGTGAGGCAGAAGTTCCTTTTCCAGTTGGTAACAATGTTGCAATACTTGCATACTCACCTCCGATTTCTGGTGTTCCTTTAAAAAGAGCTTTTTGAATTTCAGCAACAGCATCGCACTGTCTTACTCCAGGATTTATACTTTCCATTGCTATCTTCATTGCATTTTCAGATATGATAGCCGCACCTTTCATAAAATTTATTTCAGCGTCAGATTTGATTAATCTTACCCAATTAACTAATCTCTCTGAGTCTTTAATTTTTGCGTTTGGTAAACCTTTTTTTAATTTTTCGTAACAATAAGCAGTGAAATAATGACTGTCCATTTCAACACCAATATTCAACTTACCCCATTTATTTTTTATAATTAAATCAATTAAAGCGTCATACGGGTGAGTTGGCCACGTATGAATATATTTTTCATCATAAACAGTTACATTTTCCTTTTTTAAGTAGGTCGTTATATAAGCACCTCCTGCATCTTGTGCTCTAACGAAACACAATGGCTCTTCTGCATCTACGTGAACTATGACGCATTGAGCATAGTAAAATGACCAAGCATCATATCCTGTAAGATAATTCATATTATTAGTATCTTGAGAGATTAAGAGCTCAATGCCTTTTTCTTGCATCGATTTTTGTACTTTATTTAGTCTGTTTTTATATTCTTCTCTTGTGAACAGCATTTCTAATTTTCTAAAAATAGCTTTCCGAAACCAGTTATAGAATCATTTTCACCAATCTTTTCTAAAGTATCCCAAATTAAAGCTTGATTACTTGATAATACAATTTTACCTATTTTTTTTTCAAGTTTATCAATAATAGATAATGCAGGTAAAGCAGTACATGAAATAAATAAAGCATCTGCTCCCTTTAGATCCATATTTGATAAAACATTAAATAAATAATCAGAATCTACTTTTCCTATATCTATATCGGATGGAATATCAAAATAAGAATTAGATGTTACTTCAAAGTTTTCATCCTTAAAAAAATTTACAACTTCATCATTTAATTTTTTAGGATAAGGAGTAAAAATTGCAATTTTATTTAAATTCATTTTCTTTAATGCTTTAATTGAAGCTGTACTTGGGGTTGTTACTTCCGCTTCAGGTTTTGCTTTTTTTATTCTTTTTACAATTGAATCATAACCGGCAGCGATTGTTCCAGAAGTACAACCATAAGCAACACAATCAATCTTTTCATCTGGCAAAATATCTTTTGTAACATCTGTGACTTTTTCTGACATTTTTATAAGATTCTCTGCTGTTAATGGATTAAAACATTCAATTCTATTAACAAAAAAATCTACTTTTTTATCTTTTATTACGCTTATAAAATCTTTTTCAATCATATAATCACTTGCAAGTGCAATTAAACCTATTTTCGGATTTTGATTAATATTGAATTTTGGATCTATTTTTGTTGAATACATTTTCAAAAAAAAAATATATCATAAAGTATTTAATATTCACTAAAATTAAAAGGAAGTTATGAAAATTGGATTTATAGGACTTGGAAATGTTGGTGGCAAATTGGCGGGAAGTTTGTTGAGAAATAAGTTTGATTTAACTGTAAGAGATATAGATAAAAAATTAACAAACGATTTCAAGAAAAAAGGCGCTAAAGTTGCAAATAGTGGTAGGGAATTAACCGAACAAACAGATTTGATTATAACTTGTTTACCATCAATCGAAATATGTGCAAAAGTAATGGAGTCTGATGATGGTGTAATTGCTGGTCTTACGAAAAATAAAATTTGGTTAGAAATGAGCACAACAGACGATTCTGAAGTTAAAAGAATAGGCAAAAAAATTATCGATAAAAAGGCATTTCCTTTGGATGCTCCTGTTAGCGGAGGATGTCATAGAGCAGCAACAGGCAATATAGCAATTTTTGTTGGCGGAAATAGACGAGCTTTTGAAAAAGTATTACCAGTTTTGAGAGTAATGGGAAAACAAGTTCTTCATACAGGAGATCTTGGAACAGCCTCAATACTTAAAGTAATCACTAACTATTTAGCATCAGTGCATTTAGCTGCACTTGGAGAAGCATGGACAGTAGCAAAGAAATCTAAATTGGATCTTAAGAAAACATTTAAAGGGATAAGTGTTTCATCAGGTAATTCTTTTGTACATCAGACTGAAAGTCAGGTAATTTTAAATGGTTCTTATAATATTAATTTTACAATGGATCTGGTTAAAAAAGACATTAATCTTTTTAATGAACTTTCAAAAAAATTAAATACTCCATTAGAAATATCTCCATTAGTTTTGCGAATATTTAAAGAGGCACAAGAAAAATATGGTTCAAGAGCATGGTCCTCAATGGTAGTAAAAAGACTTGAAGATAAATTTAATTTAGATTTTAGGACCTCGGGATTTCCTGATAAATTAATTGACGATGAAAAAGAGGAGATGGGATATGAAATATAAAGTATTTAAATAAATATTAAATGCCTCATTTATTGATTCATAGAGGATTAGCAAAAAAGGGATTTAAAGAAAATACTATTCCTGCTTTTAAATATTGTTTCAAAAATAAATTTGGTATTGAAACAGATCTCCATGTTACAAAAGATAAAAAAATAATATGTTTTCACGATTTCAGTTTAAAAGGAAAATTTAAAGTTAATAAACAGATAAAAAATACCAATTTTAAAGACATTAATAAAATTGCAAAAAGATTTAAATATCGCATTCCAGAATTAAAAGAAGTACTCCATATATCAAAAAATAGAAATTATCTTATGCTTGAAATTAAATCGTTATTTTCTAGAGATAATTTAGTTGAATTAATAAAACAAACTAGAAATTTAAAATCATTTTCAATAACCTCTTTTAAAGAAAAAAACATAAAGAATATTTATAAAATAAAAAAAAATCTTAAATTAGGACTTTGTTTTTCATCTACAACACCTATTAAAAAAATCTTAAAAAAAAGCAAGTTGAATTATATTAAAATTCTTATAATGGAAAAAAAATTTTTATATGAAAAAAAATTAAATATAATAAAAAAACCTATCTATTACTATACTGCAAAAAATAAATTAATAAGAAAAAAGTATTTAAAAAAAAATCTTATTATAGAAAATTTATAAAGTTATTTCTTTAAAAAATTAAGTCTTCCAATTATCTCATCCCTATCAATATAATATCCTTGTAAATGTCTTTTTCCAGAATTTGGATCAAATTCTGTTCTACCGTGTAGAACTCTACGATTGTTAAAAGAATAAATATCTCCTGGTTCTAATCTAAATTTTATTTGAAATTTGTCGTCATGTAAAAGATTTCCAAACTCATGATGAGCAATATAAACTTTTTCCATAATATCTGGGTGGCAATCTAAAGTATCCATAGTGGCAACACTAAATCTTACATCATGAAAATCTCCGTCTTTTGTCAAACTTATTGCTGGTGCGTGAAAATCTCTATGGGATTGCTGAGTATAATCTTTATCTCTAAATTTTAAAGGAACCTTAACTAATATATCAAATATTTCTTTTTTATTTTTTTTTAAATAGTTGGCCACAGCAAAAGCATCTACAGCTGATGAATTTCCTCCTTTGGCTGTATTTATTAAACAGTGCAAGAACTGATACCCTGGAGGATTCTCAAACCATGGTAAATCCATATGATTTTTTAGTGAATGAGCTGTATAGGCTGAATTATTTGGTTTTGGTATATTAATCACCTCAAAAGGAGTTTTAAAAAATGTTTCTCTTGTATGACTTATTCTGTTTAAAACAGGAAATGCGGACTCTTTTTTTACAGGACTATTTTTAACTATAGCAATACCTTTGTGATGCAAAAGTTCTAGCCATTTAATAAGACCTTCATTGGATGAAATTATTTCATCATGTTCAATACTTATGCTATTCATGTTTTCTTGAAGTTTGCAGTCCCATAGCTCATATGGTGAAATATATTTTTTTTTGCTTTTGATTGTATAGCAGTTTTTTCTAAGCCATTTTGTATCATAATAACTTGTGTGATTTCCTTCACTCCATTCTATTTCTAATTTTCCATTTTCATTAACAATATATCTTTTTGGATTTATGTTTTTTGATACATTTAAAATGTTGAACATTCTATGATTTGAATCTTTATCATGAGCAGATGGGCAATTATCTCTAAGCCACATATAGTTAAACATACTTTCCTCTCCATCATCCCAAAGTATTTTAAGGAACGTACTATTTTTCTCTACCTTTGAAATTTCACTCATAATTAGATATTTATTTAAAATAGATTAATTTGCAAGAACTACCATCTCCTGCTAAAAATATTGATAAAAATGTCTAAAATAGAAATAAAAAACGTTTATAAAATTTTTGGACCTCAGCCTAATAAAGTTCTTTCAATGGTTAAAGAGGGCGCTAAAAAAGATGAAGTATTAGAAAAAACTGGACACACAGTTGGTCTTGATAATGTATCGTTGACTATTCAAGAAGGTGAAACTTTTGTTTGCATGGGGCTATCTGGTTCAGGTAAATCTACACTTATTCGCCATATAAACAGATTAATAGATCCAACATCAGGGGTAGTTTCTGTGGAAGGAACAAACGTTATGGATTTGGATCAAAAACAATTAATTGAATTTAGAAGACATAAAATGAGTATGGTGTTCCAAAGATTTGGTTTGTTTCCACATAAAACAGTTTTAGAAAATGTTGGATATGGTCTTGAGGTCCAAGGTCAAAAACCAGATGAAAGAAATAAAACTGCAATGGAAAAAATTGAAGCAGTAGGTTTAAATGGTTTTGAACATCAATATCCAAATCAATTATCTGGAGGAATGCAACAACGAGTAGGTTTGGCAAGAGCATTGGCTACAAATACAGACATTATGTTAATGGATGAAGCATTCTCTGCACTAGACCCTTTAATACGAAGTGATATGCAAAAACAATTAATAGATTTACAAAGTGAATTAAAAAAAACAATAGTCTTTATAACTCATGATTTAGACGAGTCTTTAAGATTAGGCGATCATATAGGTATATTAAATGGGGGTAGATTGGTTCAAGTTGGTACTCCTGTTGATATAATAATGAATCCAGCTGATGAATATGTTGCTGCCTTTGTAAAAGATGTTAATAGAGCAAAAGTTATAAAAGCAAAAATAATTATGAAACCTATGAATGAGGTAAACGGTATTGACAAAAATAACGTTGTGAAAGTACAAGAAGACCAATTTATTGAAGAGTTTTTACCCAAAGTTGTTTGTAACAATGCCAACTGCGAAGTAATAGACAAGCAAGGTAATGTTAAAGGATACATAACGAATAAAGAATTACAAAAATCTTTAACAAAGTCATAATGAATGACTATTCAGTCTTTAAAGAATAAAAAAATAATTATATCAGCCGGAGCATCAGGAATAGGATTAGCAACTGCAAGAATTTGTCTATATCGGGGAGCTATTGTTTACCTTTGTGATATAAATAAAAAATTCTTAAATAAATTAAAAAAACATCCACTTAATAATAAAAGATTATTTATTTATGAGTGTGATACCTCAAATGAATATGATGTGTTAAATTTGTTTAATAGTATTAAAAAAAAAACAAAAAAGATTGACGCTTTAATAAATAATGTAGGCGTAGCAGGCCCCACTTTAACTATCGAAAAAATTAAGTCAAAGGATTGGGAAAGAACAATTAAAATAAATGTTACAAGTCATTTTTATTTTACAAAATTTGCGATACCAATGTTAAAAAAAAATAAGGGTGGCAGTATTATTAATCTTTCTTCAGGCGCGGGTATCATGGGTTTTCCCTTAAGATCTCCTTACGCCGCTAGTAAATGGGCAGTGATCGGTATGACAAAAACTTTAGCTATGGAACTTGGTAAATTTAAAATTCGAGTTAATGCTATATGTCCTGGAACAATTAAAGGAGATAGAATGATAAGAGTGATTAGAGATAAAGCAAATTTTTTGAATATTTCAAAAAAAAAAGTGGAAAAAGAATTTGTTTCTATGGCCTCTATGAATTGTTGGATTTATGAAGATGATATTGGAAAAACATGTTGCTTCTTAATTTCTCAAGATGGTGAAAGAATTTCTGGACAAACGATAGCAGTTGATGGAAACGCTATTAGATTAGATTAATTTTTATTTATAATTTTTTAATTTAAGCTTTTCTCTTGTTTCTGCTGGAGTCATTATTGTAACACCAAGATCATTTACAATTCTAATAGCTTTTTCTACTAATTGGGGATTTGTTGCTAACTTTCCTTTTTCTAAATATAAATTATCTTCTAGACCAACTCTTGGATTTCCTCCCATAATTACTGTCTGTGCAACAAATGGCATCTCGTTTTTTGATATTGCAAAGCCAGACCATATTCCTTCTTTGGGCATTATATCTTTCATAGCTTGCATAGCTAATGGTGTAGCAGGAGCCCCCCAAGGAATTCCTAAACACATTTGAAACATAGGTGGATCACTTAGTAATCCTTCTTTATATAATTGAGCACCAAACCACATATTTCCTAGATCAAAAGCCTCTATCTCGGGCTTCACATTTATTTCTTGTAATCTTTTTGCAGCTTTCCTTAAATCATTTGGTGTATTAACAGTAATCACAGAACTATCTCCAAAATTTAAAGTTCCACAATCTAAAGTGCAAATTTCTGGAAGAAACTGTTCGGCGTTTGCTATTCTCTCCATAACGTTTGCCATATCAGTCATCGGTCCAAATTCTAAAGGGTTTTTTCCTTGTCCTATATCTAGGTCTCCCCCCATACCAGTTGTTAAGTTTAAAACTACGTCAGTATCACTTGATCTTATACGATCTACCACCTCTTTATATAATTCCAATCTTCTGCTAGGTGTTCCGTCTTCCTCTCTAACATGAATATGTGCTATTGCTGCGCCAGCTTTAGCAGATTCTATAGCAGCATTAGCAATTTGTTCAGGAGTCTTTGGTAAATCTGGATGTTTTCCCGCAGTATCACCTGAACCTGTTACCGCACAAGATATAAATACCTTATTGTTCATATTTTATAATTGAAATATAATTCAATTTATAAAAAATGGAAATAACTGATTTACAAAAAGATCTAGCAGCTACTTTTAGATGGACAGCCAGATTAAATATGAATGAGGCTGTTGCTAATCATTTTAGCGCATGTATTCCAGGTTCTAGTACAAATTTTTACGTTAATAAATCTGGAATACATTTTAGCCAAATGAAAGCTAGTGATTTAATTTTAGTAACAAAAGATAATATTGATGAATTAAAAAAGAAGCCTGAAATTGTTGATTCTACGGCAATAAATATACACGGAAATATTCATAAAAAAGTTCCTCACGCAAAATGTATATTTCATGTTCATTCAAAATACGCAACAGCACTTTCTACTTTAAAAGACCCAACTCTTCCACCAATAGACCAAAATACAATGCGGTTTTACAATAGAGTCTCTCTGTATAACGAATATGGTGGCATGGGTTTTGAGGAAGAGTCATTAAAAATGGCAACAGCATTAGGAAATAAACAAAATTTGTTAATGGCAAACCATGGAATTTTAACAACTGGTGAAACAGTATCAGATGGCTTTGATGCTTTATACTATTTTGAAAAATCTGCCGAAACTTATATAACAGCCCTTTCAACTGGTAAGGAATTAAATATAGCTTCTCACGAAGTGGCAGAAAAAACAGCTCAAGAATGGGCAAACTATCCCTCAGATCTTGGAAGAGCTCATTTAGATCAAATAAGATTAATTTTAGACAAAGAAGAACCGGAATACAAAAGTTAAAATGAGTATTTTTTTATCAAAGCAAAAAGTTATTAAAGATTGGACCGATTATAACGGTCACATGAATGTTGCTTATTATGTACTAATTTTTGATATTTATGGAGCAGAAATTTTAATGAATAAATTTAATATGGGTGAGCAATCAGCAAAAACTACAAAAAAAAGTACTATGGTAGTAGAATCTCATATTACATATAATCAAGAAGTTACTGAGGGTGAAGAAGTGGATGTTAATTTAGTGTACTTCGACCACGATAAAAAAAGACTTTTATACAAAATGGAAATGGTACACAAAGAAAAAAAATATGTAGCATCAACTATAGAAGTTCTTTCATTATATGTAGATTTGGGACAAAGAAAGGTTTCTGAATTTGAAAATGAAAAAGTAAAGATCATGGAAGAATTTATAATGAAAAATAAGTCTACTTTTAATTCTGAGGATTTAAAATTTTATAATAAACTTAAAAAATAAATTATGCAAATAAAATTATTATCTGGAGCCCTTGGAGCTGAGGTAAATGGAATAGATCTTAAAAACTCATCAAATGAAAATTGTTTAAAGATAAATAAATTATTACTTGAAAACAAAGTTTTATTTTTTAGAGATCAGAATATTTCGCCAGAGGAGCAAATTAATTTAGCTAAATTTTTTGGGCCATTAGAAAGACATATTTACGTAAAAGGTAGAGATAAATACCCTGAAATTGTAAGAATTATAAAGGGACCAAATGAAAAACACCAATGGGGAGAAACATGGCACACAGATGTGAGTTACAATATTAAACCAACTAAAGTTATAATTTTAAGATCAGTAAAAATACCTCCTGTTGGAGGAGATACAATGTTTTCAAATATGGAAGTTGCTTATGAGACCCTAGATAAAAAAATAAAGGAAAAAATAAAAAATAAAAAAGCAATTCATAGTTCATTGGGTGCAGCTGCATTTGTCGAAAAATACGAAGAAATGGAGGGAAATGGAAATCTTGATGAATATTCAAATGAACATCCTGTTGTAAGAACTCATCCTGAAACAGGAAAAAAAATCTTGTATGTAAATTCAATGTATACAAAAAAAATTTTAGATATGGATAAAAATGAAAGTGAAGATATTTTAAAAGAAATTTTTCTTCATCAAGAAAGATTAGATTTTACATGTAGATTTAAATGGACAGAGAATGCTGTAGCTATATGGGACAACAGAAGCACACAACATCAAGGCTTAACTGATTTTTTTCCTGGAAGAGGATTAGGTTTTGAGAGGATAATGGACCGGGTTGCTATTGAAGGGGACAAGCCTAATTAAAAATTAATGAACGTAATATATAAAATTATTTCTAATTTTATAAACAATAAATCATTATATATGGGAGAAAAAGTAACAATGTCGGAGCACATGATTCAATCTGCTATGCTGGCTGAAAAAGCAAAATCAAATAAGAGCTTAGTTTGTGCTTGTTTACTTCATGATTATGGTCATTTTATTTTAGATGAGCCAAATGATTTAGTCATAAAAAAACTAGACGGTAAACATGAAGAAATTGGTTATCAATATTTACAAAAATTTTTTAAAAAAGAAGTAGTTGAACCAATAAAACATCATGTAAAAGCAAAAAGATATCTTGTAAGAGATAAAAAATATTATAGTCAGCTTTCTAAAGCATCCATTTTAAGTCTTAAACTCCAAGGTGGTATATTAAGTAGCAAAGAATCAAGAGTATTTGAAAAAGAAGAGTTTTTTAAAGATGCTATAAAACTAAGAAAGTTTGACGATGCTGCAAAAAATATAGGCGTCAAAATAAAAGATATCATTCGGTATAAAGATTTATTAAAAGTATTTTTAAAATGAATTATGATTATTTAATTGTTGGCGCTGGATCAGCAGGTTGCGTTCTTGGAAATAGACTATCTGAAAATAGTAATCATAAAGTTGCAATTTTCGAAGCTGGTGGAACAAGTGATATTTGGAAAGTTAAAATGCCTCTTGCTCTTCTCTACACGATGCATGATCCAAAATATAATTGGAAGTATTATTCAGAACCTGAGCCATACTTAAATAATAGACGAATATTCTGCCCAAGAGGAAAAATGATTGGTGGATGTTCATCTCATAATGGAATGGTTTTTGTAAGGGGAAATAGAGATGATTATACTAGGTGGGAAAGATTTGGACTTAAAAATTGGTCCTATGAAAAAGTATTACCTTATTTTAAAAAAATTGAAACTTGGTCAGAAGGAGAAAATCAATTTAGAGGTTCTTTGGGTCCTCTTCCAATTAGTTTGTCAAAAAATTCTAATCCATTGTTTAAAGCTTTTATTAATGCTGCTGGTGAGGCTGGACATAGAATTAACATTGATATGAATGGTGAAGAACAAGAGGGATTTGGAATGTTTGATACAACTATGCATAAAGGAGAAAGAGCAGGAGTTTCAAAATATTATCTAGATCCAATTAAAAATAGAAAAAATCTTGATATTTTAAAAAACTCATATGTGGAAAAAATTTTATTCGATGGAAAAAAAGCAGTAGGTCTTCAGGTTAAAATCAAAAATAAAACTGAAAAAATTTATGCAAATAAAGAAGTCATTTTAAGTGGTGGTTCAATAAATTCACCACAATTATTGATGCTATCAGGGATTGGAGATTCAAATCATTTGAAAGATAAAGGAATAAATGTTGTTAATGATGTTAAAGGTGTAGGTAAAAATTTGCAAGATCACTTAGAGATATATATCCAACAAGAATGCAAAACTCCTAATACTTTATATACTTACACAAAACTTGTTCCTAAAGTTTTAGCAGGAATACAATGGTTTATGTTTAAATCTGGACCATGCTCTAAATCTTTTTTAGAAGCAGGTGGATTTGCAAAATCCTCACCTGAAAGAGAAATCTCAAATATTCAATTTCATTTCTTTCCATCATTTGTAATTAATCATGGTTTAGAGCAACCAAAAACCCACGGTTATCAATTGCATGCTAGCCCAAATCATCCAAGAAGCAGGGGAAATATTACTCTCAGTTCGTCTGATCCTTATGAATATCCAAAAATATTATTTAATTATCTGCAAGATGAAGAAGATCTAAAGCAAACAAGAGAATGTATTCACGTTGCGAGAAAAATTTTATCTCAACCAGCTTTAAATGAGCATGCTGGAAAAGAAATTGGACCTGGAATGGACTCTCAATCAGATGAAGAATTAAATGAATATATTAAATCAAAAGCTGATACCGCTTATCATCCATGTGGTACTTGTAAGATGGGAGTAGATCATATGGCAGTAGTCGATGAAAATTTAAAAGTAAAAGGAATTCAAAACTTAAGAGTTATTGATGCTTCAGTAATACCCGAAATACCAAGTGCAAATTTAAATGCTCCAACTTTAATGATTGCTGAAAAAGGTGCTGACTTAATATTAAATTAATTAGCATCAAGAACAGCATGTAAAAATTGTTTTGTTCTTTCATTTTGTGGATCTCCAAATAATTTTTCGGGCGGACCTTGCTCAAAAATTTTACCATCATTAAAAAAACAAACTCTATCAGATATTTCTCTAGCAAAACCCATTTGATGAGTAACCATTATCATAGTTAAATTATGTTCTTTGTTAAGTGATCTAATTACATTTAAAACTTCACCAACTACCTCAGGATCCAATGCTGATGTAATTTCGTCTAAAAGCATAACCTTAGGTCTCATTGCTAGGGCTCTTGCAATCGCTACTCTTTGTTGTTGTCCTCCAGACAATCTTGATGGATGTTGATCTTTTTTATCTGTTAAACCAACTAATTCTAACAATTCAAGCGCTCTTTGTTCTGCTTCTTCCTTTTTCATACCTAACACTTCTATAGGTGCCTCGATGCAATTTTGAAGTGCTGTCATATGAGGAAATAGATTAAATTGTTGAAAGACCATTCCTATTTTTGAACGTCTTTCTCTTAAATATTTTTCGCTTGCTTCAACTAATTTTCCATCAGAGCTCATATGAGTTAATGACTCGCCATCTAAATGGATAACACCTCCATTAATTTTCTCTAAAGTCATTAAAACTCTTAATACAGTAGTTTTTCCTGATCCCGATGGACCAATGATTGATACCATCTCATTTTTTTTAATATCTAAATTAAGTTTATCTAAAACTACAAGGTCGCCGTATTGTTTTGTTACTTCCTCAAATTTTACTATTGTTTCTTCAGATTTTTTATTTTCCATAATTTAAATTCTTTATTGTTTCATTTTTCCTTGAGCAACATTAACTTTTCTCTCTAACTTTCTAACCCACATAGCTGCTGGAACAGAAAGAATTAAGAATATTATACCAACCATTGTGTAGGGTTCCAAATATCTATAATTATATCCCCCAACTGCTGTTGCTGCGTGAAATAACTCAGCCACACCTATTGTTGACAAAAGTGGAGTATCTTTAAAAATACCAACTAAATAATTTCCCATACCTGGAATCGCTATGGGAAAAGCCTGAGGTAAAACTATTCTTCTATAAGTATAAACTGTGGAAAAATTTAGAGCTCTACATGCTTCCCATTGAGTTTTTGAAACCCCTTCTAAAGCTCCTCTATAAACTTCTGAAAGATAAGTTCCAAAATGTAAACCAATTGTTATCATTCCACAAACCCATGCTGATAATTTTATGCCAAACTGAGGCAAAACAAAATATACAAAAAATAACTGTATCAATAATGGTGTTGAGCGAATAAATTCTACGATTTCTCTATTAATTCCATTTATAATTTTTGACGGAGTTCTTTGACCTAATAAAAAAAAGAGTCCAACAATAAGTGCTATTGCATACCCTACTCCCGCTGCAATAATAGTATTTAAAGTTGCCCATAACATTTGAGGTAAAATTTCATAAGCAAAATCCCATCTAAATCCCATTTCCATAATATTAAACGTTTCCTCTCCCGACCTTTTTGGCAGCTAAAACTTCCAACCATCTTAAAAATGGAACAAGCGCTAACCTAGCCATGATATAATAAATTAATAAAGCTGTTCCAAAACATTGCGCGGAAAGCCAAGTAATAGAATTAATTTGTTTTGCTTCAAAAGTTAAATCAACAACTGTTACAAGGGCTACTAAAGCAGTTGCTTTTAAAAGTTCTACGGTCAAATTTGCTGCTGGAGGCAAAATTATAGGAAATATTTGTGGAATTATTATTCTTTTAATTCTTTTTGCAGGACTAAAATTAAGTGCATGAGCAGCTTCCCATTGGCCCTTAGGTACTGCTAATATTCCACCTCTTACAATCTCTGCACCATATGCACCAAAGTTCAAACCTAAGGCAACTACTCCTGCAACAAATGCTTCTAATGAAATTCCGAAAAATGGTAGTACGTAATATACCCAAAAAAGTTGAACTAATAATGAGGTACCTCTAAAAAATTCTATATATACAGTTGCAATTCCTTGAATAATTAGATTTTTAGATAAACGCATCAAACCGAAAATCATTGAAATAATTACATACAAAACCATAGAACATATCAAAACTTTTACAGTAGTGACCGTTCCTAGAAGCAATGTCATTCCATGTTCAGCTAAAAATGCAAAGTAGCTCAATGTATTACCATAAATTAAGTTAAAAAAAATCAGGCGACTTTATTATTTGGTCGCCTGATTAATAATTAAATTTTAATACTACTTAGTTGAGCAAGCCCACTCTGTAGTCATGTCTGCGGGTGGAAGTTGAGCTTTGTCATAACCATACTCACCAGCTCTTTCCAACATTTTTTCAGGATTAGCTAAAACTTTAGCTAAAGCAGCATTGAATGCTTCTCTAAATTCATTATCGCTTTTTCTAAAACCAATTCCAACAACATTTACAGTTTCTTTTGGCATAAGCTTAGGATCGGTTACTTCAAATGCACCGCCAGTTTTTTCTTCATGCTCTTTTGCACCAAAAAACGTTTGAACTGCCGCATCAGCTCTTCCTGCTTTCATAGCAGCAAGTATTCCTACTTCACCTTCTACTAATAACATTTGGCTATCAGGTACACCAAATTTTTTAGCAGCTTCTACAGTATTGAAACCTGTACCAGTTACAAGTGTCGCTCCTGTTCTGATAACGTCAGCATAGTTATTAATTCCTTTAGGATTCCCTTTAGGAACTAACATTGCATCACCAAAAACTCCTATTGGATCTGAAAAGTTAATGTTTTCACATCTGCTTTTCAAGATATACATGCCTCCTGTTATCATATCAGAACGATCTGCATTTATTCCTGGAATTAGTCCAGACCATTCGAAAACTTTAGTTTCATGCTCTGTAATTCCCATTTCTTCTAAAACTGTTAAAGCAATCATGTTAACAAAACCTAATGCTTCACCATTATCTCCGGCGTAAGCCCATGGCACCGCTGTACCAAAACCTAATCTTAATTTATGTCCGTCAGCTAGTCTTTGTGTTAGTGTCGCTGCACTTACAGAAGATACACTAAAAAGAATAACAAGAAGTACTGTTATTGATTTAATATACTTTCTCATAATTTCCCCCTATTTAAGTTTATTTGAAAAATAATTTAACTAAAAAAAAAGGTGTTTGTATATAAAAAATATTTCAATCTGAAGTTGTTAAAAAAAAATTTTTCTTTTTAAATCAATTCCAACTTGTCTCCAACATTGACTTCTCCATTGCTTAATGCAGTTAAATATAAACCCATATCAAAATGATTGTATGTTTTTTTTAATGAATTAAGTAAGTTAAGTGAATTATCTTCTGTTTTAGGTTTTAAATTTATAGCAACACAACGAGGAATATTTTTTTCAACTTTAAATAAAGTATTATTAATTTTAATTGTTTTATTGATCCAATTTCTTTCCTCCCATGCAGAAATTCCATCGATATAAAGATTTCCTCTAAATCTTTGAAATTCTATGTCTTCACCTATTTTATTTTCAAAATCTTTTATACTATTAATATTTATTAATGAGATAGAGTTAAAAACATTATTTGAATGGGAAGTATCATAAAAAGGATACTCGGTATTTTTTAAAAGAATGATAGGATTTGCTAGTGTATTTTCTAATTCAAACAATTTTTTAGAAAGTAAAGATTTTTCATTCTGATCATCAGCTGAAATAGAAATTATTTCTTCGCTGTTTGATATAAGTGTAAGTTTATTCCCATCATAACTAAAATTGTATTTATTCAAAACAGGTGAATTTTTTAAAGTTAAAAAGTTGTTTAATTTTCTTTCTTTAGGGTTTTTTTCAATTGTTTTAGCTTTTTCAGACTCTATACCTCTAGAAAATGCAAAAATTCTATCATTTGGCATACCAAGATTTTTTTTAATTTGACACGAGTTGATGCTCTGAAACGATAAAGATTTAACTGGGCAGAAGTTTATTAACTTTATTGTGCAGATCATAAAATTAATATTACATAATTAATAAAAATATAAAGAAGAAAGATTCTGTGGTATATGGGCTTATGTCTTCAAAAAATAATAATCCTAAAGGAATTATCTTTATATTATTGGCTATGATGGTTTTTTCTGTTCAAGACAGTATTATGAAATATATTTTTAATTTTGCCTCCTTATACGAGGTTTATTTAGTAAGAACTTTAGTTAGTTTTACTCTTATTTTATTATTTTTAAAATTTACAAAAAAACCTGTGGTGTTTAAAAGTAAATATCCTCTATTAACCTTTGCCCGAGTGATACTTTTCTTTTTTGGTTTTAGCTTTTTTTATGTTTCATTAACAGTTTTACCTTTGGCTACAGCTACAGCATTATTTTTTGTTACTCCTTTTTTAATTACAATATTTGCAAGTATTTTTTTAAAAGAAGAGGTTGGTATAAGAAGATGGTCTGCTGTAATAATTGGGTTTATTGGTGTGTATGTAATTTTAAATCCCGACTTCAATAACTTTGATTTTATGACCCTTACTCCAATCTTTTGTGCAATTTGTTATTCATTGTCTATGATAATAATTAAAAAAACTTCAGACAAAGATAATGTTTATACGATAACTTTTACCTTTTATATTGGAGCTATAATAATCAGTTCAATTTTTTATTTATTTATGGGCGATGGTCAATTCTATAAGTCAGGTAATCCGGCTTATGAATATATATTTAGAGAATGGTTTCAAAACCTTGAAACTTCAATGTTATTAATGATTATCACAGGTTTTACAGCTTCTGCAGCATTTCTTTTATTGTTTACTGCATATAGTGTTGCTTCACCTTCGGTTATCTCACCTTTTGAGTATTCAATTTTATTTTGGTCTTCTTTGAGTGGCTGGATATTTTTTAATGAGGTGCCAAATTTAAATACAATTGTAGGAACTTTAATAATTGTAACCTGTGGAGTTTATATTTTTATTCGAGAAAAAGTAAAAAAACAATCTCAGTCTATAGTGACTGAAAAGCCTCTAAGATAAATGAAAAAAAATTTTATTCCTACCATTAATATTTCTTCAATTTTAAAAAAAGATTTTGATTCTAAAAAATCAAACAATGCTATTAATCAGATTAATAGGGCCTGTATTGATATTGGTTTTTTTCAGGTTATAGGGCACAGTCTTAATTTTAAAGATATTAAAAAGATATGCGAAGTAGGTAGTAAATTTTTTAACTCATCAAAAGATAATAAAAGAAAATTATCTCCAAAAAAATGGAATAGTAAAAATAAAAATCTTTACAGAGGGTACTTTCCAAATGATGTGAACGGAAAGGAAGGTTTAGATATAGGTGATTTAAAAGTTTCTAAAAATTATTCCTTAAAACTTAATAATCAATATATTGAGTATCTAAATTTAAATAAAAGCTTTGATAAAAAATCTATTAAAATACTAGAAAAATACTTTGACAGTATTTTTTATTTAAGTGAAATTTTGTTTAAATGTATAATTAAAATATATAAAAAAAATCCTAAAATTTCATATAAAGCATTTTCAAGACTCAAAACTTTGAGCACATTAAGATTTAATTATTATCCGAATCAAGCAAAACCAGTTGAAATATCCAAGCATGATGGAGTGGCTTTAGGATGTGAGACTCATGTAGATAGTGGAATATTTACTGTGCTTTATCAAGATAAAAAAGGTGGATTACAAGTACAAAATAGAAAAACAAAAAAGTGGCATGACGTACCTTTTAATAAAAAAGCTTTAGTTGTTAATACTGGAAGAGCTTTAGAGTTTTTGAGTAAAGGCAAATTTAAAGCAACAAATCATAGAGTGCTATGGAACAAGAGTAAAAGACTTTCTATTCCTTTTTTCTTCGAACCCTCTTATGATTTCAAAATGGACCAATCATATTTAACAGGTCATAAATTCAAAAATAATGGTCAAATTTACGAGAAATTTTTAAATAAATCTTTGAAGAAATTTATTGAATATCAGCGTTAGTAATAATAAGGTAAGAATAAAGCGATACATAACTCGTCGTTAAATTCATAATTTACGAAAGTGGGATCGGTCGTCTTTAAATTAAATTTTAAAGGGGCTTTATGAACTTTGGATACTTTTGTAATACTACTAATTGGAATAAAAAACCTTATACACAAATAATAGAAGAGGCTAGAGAGATCACAGAATATTGTGATAAAAATAATTGGAATTCTATTTGGTATACTGAACATCATTTTAATTATGAGGGAATGGAATCTTGTACCAATCCATTAATGATGTGTGCAGATGCTGCAGCGAGAACTAAAAATATTCGATTAGGGCAAGCTTGTAACGTAATTACATTTCACAACCCTATAAGACTTGCTGAAGATATTGCTACACTTGATCAATTATCAAAAGGAAGAGTTGAAGTAGGAATCGGAAGAGGTGTTTACGGAAGAGAAGCTATTAATATGAATAAAGAAGCTGACTTAAAAGATCAGGCAAAAAATTTTAGACTATTCTCAGAAACTTTAGAAATAATGAAAAAAGCGTGGTCAAAAGATTTCTTTTCTCACCAAGGAGAATTTTATACATACCCATCTCCCAATTTTATTTGGCAACATGATATGAGTCCCCCAAAAGAAAATATAGTTGATTTAAAAACAAACGAATTAAAACAAATATCTGTTTTGCCAAAACCTTATCAAAAACCTTTTCCACCTATTTCTCAAGTCGTTGATGGAGAAAGATCAATTCAGTGGGCTGCTGAAAATGGACTAAACACAATTATGTGGATACCAACAGTAAAGGCTTTGAAAAAAAGATTTGAAATTTTTAAAGAGGCAAAATCTAAAGCAGAAAATAGAGATGTTCCATTAGGTGAAGGTATTAGTTTAGTTAGAGACATGTTTATTGCAGAAACTATGGATGAAGCAGAAAAGATGGCCGGGGAACATATTGTAAATTATATGCGATGGGTCTGTCATTGGAGAGGGTTAGGAAACCATATGGATCCAGATGAAAAGTTACCAGAGACAAAAAATAAATTAGATTTATTAAATTATGAATTTCTTCATAAAAGAAATCTTTTATTTGGAACACCTGAATTTGTAATTGAAAAAATTAAAGAACTACAACAAGAACTAAATCTTCAAAACTTACAAGTGTGGTCTAATTTTCCTGGTATTAAACATGAAGATTGTATGAGAAGTATCAAATTATTCACCGAAGAAGTAATTCCAAATATAAAATCTGTAAATACAAACATTCAAAGAGCAAGCTAGTTAATGGATTTAAAACTCAGAAAATTTGCTAAATTTGTAGATAAAACTTTTATTGAAGGTGGAAAAAAAGCAAAGGAACCAGTATTGCTAGTTTCTGTTGCAGCTGTTATTGAAAATCCTTGGGCTGGCAAAGGTTTTGTGGAAGATTTAAAACCTGAAATATTAGATCTTGCACCTAAGCTAGGAGACCTTTTAGTTCCGGAATTAACTAAAGAAATTGGTTCTGGAGATAAAATTTTAGCCTATGGAAAAGCTGCCATGGTTGGTTTGAATGGTGAAATAGAGCATGCCTCAGCTTTCATTCATACACTAAGATTTGGAAATAAATTTAGAGATGCTGTTGGTGGAACTTCTTATTTAAGCTTTACAAATACAAGAGGATCAGCAGGAGCAAAAATTTCTATTCCGATGATGCATAAAACTGATGCAGGTTTAAGGCCTTTTTATTTAACTCATGAATTTACAATACACGATGCTCCAAACGAGAATGAAATTGTAGTAGCGATTGGTGGAGCTCCAAATGGAAGAGCTCACGCTAGAACAGGTGATAGATATCAAGATATGAAAGAGATGGGTATTGAACCTAAATAATCAAAATTATTACACTTTCATCGATCATAAAACTCTCCCAATAGTTTTTATACATGGAGTTGGTTTAGATCGAAATATGTGGAAACCACAAATTGATTTTTTTAAAAAGAATTCTACATTAACTTACGATCTTCTAGGGCATGGTAAATCTTCTTTTACAGGAGAAAAAATAAATATAGAGGATTATGTAAAACAATTAGATACTTTAACTAAAAATCTAAAAATTGATAAGTTTCATCTTGTTGGGTTTTCAATTGGATCGTTAATAGCTTTAAATTTTGTATCTGAATTTGAAAAAAAAATTAACTCATTAACTTTGATTTCGACTACATACAAAAGAAATAAAAAACAAAGACAAGAAGTTGTAGATAGAGTTAATTTAGCAAAATTAAACAAACCTATTTCTAACCTTGCGCTAAAGAGATGGTTTTCAGATGATTATCTTGTAAAAAATCCAAGCATACGTACTGATTTTATGAAAATCCTAAATAAAAGTTCCGATGATCAAAAAAACTTTATTAAAGCTTATGAGTTATTCGCATACTATGAAGATAAAATTGAAAAAATTAAAAAAATAAATACCAGAACCCTTATTATGACTGGATCTAATGATCCAGGATCTACTCCAGAAATGTCAAAAAATCTGTCAAAAGATATTAGAAATTCGACATACAAAGAAATAAATAATGGTAAGCATTTGTGTAGTATTGAATGTGCAGATGATGTTAATATTAGTATCAAAAAATTTATAGAAAATGTCTAAATTAAAAAAATATAAAATGTATATTGACGGAGAATGGGTAGACTCCGAAAGCAAAAAAACTTTTAAAACGTTAAATCCTGAAACTAACGAACCGTGGGCAGAGGTGCCAGAGGCAAATGAAAAAGATATTGATAAGGCTGTAAAAGCAGCACAAAAAGCATTTGAAGGTAGTTGGCCAAGTTTATTTCCTAGAGAAAGAGCTTCTTATTTAAGAGCAATAGCAAATGAATTAAGAGAAAATGCAGAACTGTTAGGAAAAGTTGAAACAATTGATACTGGCAAATTGTTTAAGGAAACAAAAAATCAGGCTAACTATATAGCTGAATATTATGATTACTATGCAGGACTAGCTGACAAAGTTGAGGGAACAGTTTTGCCAATAGATAAAGCTAATATGCAAGTTATTACAACAAGGGTTCCTATTGGTGTTGTAGCTGCAATTATTCCGTGGAATTCTCAAATGTTATTAACTGCTGTAAAATTAGCTCCAGCACTTGCAATGGGTAATACAGTTGTAATTAAATCATCAGAACTTGCTCCAGCAACTTTATTTGAATTTGGAAAACTTATTGAAAAAACAAAAATTCCTAAAGGAGTTATAAATATTGTATCAGGATATGGAGAACCTTGTGGAAAATCACTAACTTCTCATGATTTGGTTGAAAGAATTGCTTTTACTGGTGGGCCTGAAACAGCAAGACATATTATAAAAAATTCAGCAGAAAATTTATCTCAAGTAAGCCTCGAACTTGGTGGCAAAAGTCCTGTAGCTGTTTTTGAAGATGCAGATCAAGAAAACGCATTAAATGGGATCACAGCTGGAATTTTTGGTGCTAGCGGTCAAAGTTGTATTGCAGGATCGAGATTATATATACAGAAAAATATTTATGAAAATTTTTTAGATAAAATTGTAAATAAAGCAAAAAAAATTAAACTAGGCTCCCCTATGGATAATGCTACACAAATGGGACCATTAAATAGTTTAAAACAGTTAGAGATTATTGAAAAAAACATTAAACTTACATTGGATCAAGGTGGTAAACTGAGATGTGGAGGAAAAAGACACAACATGTCAAATAAAGGATACTATTTTCCTCCAACTGTAATTGAATGCAATAACCATAATTTACCAACTGCAGAAAATGAATTATTTGGTCCTGTTTTATCAGTAATGAAATTTGATACTGAAGAGGAGGTAATTAATAAAATGAATGATAATCAATATGGATTATCGTCGGGAGTTTATACGAAAAATATTAATAGAGCTTTAAGAGTATCTAAGGAAATACGCGCAGGTATCACTTTTGTAAATACATACCGTTTAATTTCACCATCTGCTCCTTTTGGAGGAATTAAAGATAGTGGTTATGGTAAAGAGGCGGGAATTGAGTCAATTAAAGATTATACCAGAATTAAAACAACTTGGTTTAACACATCTGATAAACCAATGGATGACCCCTTCACAATGGGTTAAATTTAGTAAAATTTCTACAAATTTAAGTTTTTTTCCCTAAAAAAAACCAAAATTACTTATTGAAAATTTAAACTAATAAGATTTAATTTGATCTTTATAAATTGTTAACAATTAAGGAATAATTATGAGAAAATTAATCTTAGCTGTATTTTTATTTGTTTCTACAATGACAACAAATTCTAATGCAGATGGACATGGAATTAAAATGGGAATTATTTTAGGTTTCACTGGTCCAATAGAATCTCTTACGCCAGCAATGGCTGCGTCTGCTGAACTTGCATTTAAGGAAGCTTCGGACTCAGGATCTTTGTTGGGAGGTAAAAAAATATCAGTAGAAAGAGCTGACTCAACTTGTGTTGATTCTGCTGCTGCTACTGCAGCTGCTGAAGGTTTAGTTTCAAATGGTGTTGTAGCTATTATGGGAGCTGACTGTTCTGGAGTAACAGGTGCTATTGCAACAAATGTTGCAGTACCAAATGGTGTTGTTATGATTTCACCATCTGCAACATCTCCTGGATTAACTGATCTAAAAGATAATGGTTATTTTTTTAGAACAGCTCCATCAGATGCTAGAGGTGGTCAAATTTTAGCTAATATTACTAAAGATAGAAAAATTAAGAGTGTAGCAATAACTTATACAAACAATGACTACGGAAAAGGTTTAGCAGATGTTTATGCTGCTGCCGTTAAAGCTCACGGTATAAAAGTTACAACTTCAGCGGCTCACGAAGATGGCAAAGCTGATTACTCTGCAGAAGTAGCAACATTGGCATCGGCTGGCGGTGATGCAGTTGCTGTTATTGGTTACTTAGACCAAGGTGGAAAAGGAATCATTCAAGGGTCTTTAGACTCTGGAGCATTTGATACTTTTATTCTATCAGATGGTATGATTGGTGACTCGTTAACAGATACTTTTGGAAAATCTTTAAATAAATCTTTTGGTTCTTTGCCAGGATCAACAGGAAAAGGTGCTGGTGTATTTACTAAAGTGGCTAAAGCAGCTGGAATTGACTCGTCTGGTCCTTATACTGGAGAGTCTTATGATGCGGCAGCTTTAATTACTCTTGCAATGCAAGCTGGCGGTAAAGCAGATAGAGCTACTATTCAAAAGAATGTAATGTCTGTTGCAAACGCTCCTGGTAAGAAGATATATCCAGGTGAGCTAAAAAAAGCACTAGACTTACTAGCAAAAGGTAAAGACATTAATTACGAAGGTGCAACTGGTGTTGAGTTTACAGAAGTTGGAGAAGCTTTTGGTTCTTTCTTAGAAAAAGAAATAAAAGGTGGTAAATTTAAGACTAAAAAGCAAAGATAATATTTAATATTATAAGCCTCAGCGGAGAAATCTGCTGAGGTTTTTTTTTATTTTTTACCTAATACATCTGCCCTAATTGTAACTAAAATAATTATAATCATAAAAGGTACACACATTATGTTCATTATTTTCCAATTAGTTAATGTTAGAAAAATACCAGCAGATAAACTTCCTAAAGCGTGAACAGAATAAACTATAAAATCATTTAATCCTTGTGCTTTAAATTTTTCTTCCTCTCTATAGGTGAGAGTAAGTAAGCTAGTACCTGAAATAAATAAAAAATTCCATCCTATTCCTAAAAATATTAATGCAAACATATAATTAAAAAAAGTTTGTTCAAAAAAACTTGCGATTATAGTTATGCTATAAAGGACTAAACCTACATATATTATATTGCTGTGACCAAACTTTTTAATTAGATATCCAGTTATAAGCGAAGGTAAAAACATAGAAGCAACATGAAATTGAATAACAAAACTTGTTTTACTCAAACTGAAATTTTCCATTACATGCATACTTATTGGAGTTGCAGTCATAAGAAAAGTCATTATTGCATATCCAAACGCAGATGCTATTAAAGCTTGAAGAAATTTTGGCTGTGAGAGTAATTCTATATAACCTCTACCAACATATTCTAAACTCGTTTCAGTTTTTGATTTACTTTCATAAAATAAAAAAAGTATTGAAGGAATAAAAGTTAGAAATGCAAGTGAGAGATACGAGCCAACGTATAAATTTTCGCTGATTAAGTCTTTTGTATAATTTGCTAAACTTGGTCCTAAAAAAGCTGAAATAATTCCACCAAACAATAATATTGAAATAGCTTTAGGAGCGATACTTTTATCAACACTTTCGGCGGCTGCAAAACGATACTGATGGGTAAATGCCATTCCAATACCAATTAAAAGATTTGCAAAACAAAATAAAAAAAAATTTTGTATGAATATAGAATAAGCTGCTAATATTGAAAAAATTGAATTACCAATTGAAGCTATTATGAAACCATTTTTTCTTCCGATTAAGCTCATTAGTTTTGAGGCAATTATAGAACCTATAGCGATTCCAATGATGGAAATAGACATAGGTAAAGTTGCTAAGGATTTTATTGGACTTATTTGAGATCCGATAATTCCACTCAAAAAAACTGTTACAGGTGCTGCAGTAAAACTAAAAACTTGACTAATTAATAAAACAAAAAGATTTTTATTCATTCAAAAATGAATATCTACATTAACATTTATTATGCTATATGCTAGACTTTATAATTCAACAAAATTTATCTTTTTAAAGCTCTTAGGATCTAATTAATTTTTATATTAGTGATTTAATGAGAAATCTTAAATAAATTTTTTTATTACTTTATAAATTTCTTTTTTACTTGTTTCACCTATACTTCTATAAACTTCTTTATTATCTTTAAAAATCAGAATTGTACTTTGATACTCAACATTAAATAAATTTGAAATTTCTTTATTTGTAACATCAAATGCAAAATATTCTACATTATCAAATTCTTTGTTTGCTTTATTTAGAACTTTCATTTGACTTGCACACGATGAGCAATATTTAACCCACGAACTAACAACTACAACCTTTCCCTCTAGTTGGGCATTTTTAAAAAGTTTTTCATTGAATGTTGTCTTTTTATCCAAAGCAAAAGAATTTAAAGGTAAAAATATGAATAATAAAATTAATGTCTTTTTAAACATACTATTGTTTTATTATTTTTTCTGGCAGAATACCCTGCGGTCTATAGCGCATTATTACCAATAAACCTGTACCAATCATTAAAAATCTAAAATATGGTGCACTTTCAATTAAATGAATTTTTATCACATTTGTCTCAGGCAAATGAGCTGTAAAAAAATTAATCAAAAATAGTGCAATTGGACCAGCTTGAACCCATAAAAACCAAACTACAAAACCACCTAATATTGCTCCAAAATTATTTCCAGTTCCACCCACTATAACCATAACCCAAATAACAAAAGTATATCTCATAGGTCTATAACTTCCTGGTGTAAATAATCCATCATTTGTTACCATCATTGCGCCTGCAATTCCGACAACTGCCGAACCTAAAATAAAAATTAATAAATGTTCTTTAACAATATTTTTTCCCATGGCGCTTGCTGCCGCTTCATTATCTCTTATTGCTCTCATTTTTCTTCCCCATGGAGAATAAAGAGCTTTTTGCGTTATGATTAATAAAATAATTACAACTGATAAAAATAATCCAGCCATACAAAGTTTCACATAAACTGAAGACGCATCAATTACTAATTGGTTTAATAAATCCTGTTTTTCTGAAACTGTAGAAATTAAATTTAATTTAGTAGAATTAAATTTTTCAACTAAATTAATAAACCATTGTGAATTTTGCAAATCTACTTCATATGGCACAGGTCTTTTTAAACCAATTACATTTTTAACTCCTCTTGCAAGCCAATCTTCATGTTTAATTACTGAAACAACAATTTCTGCAATTAATAAAGTAGCGATAGCTAAATAATCTGCTCTTAATCCTAAAGCAATTTTACCAACCACATATGCAAGACCTCCTGCAAAAATTCCTCCTACAATCCATGAGAACATCACAGGCATTCCTAAGCCACCTAAAAATCCTGTTTTAGCTGGTTCGACTGCCTCTATGCCTTCTATAGCAGGTCCAGAAATAAATCTTAGTAAAATTATACCCACTACGATTATCGCTGAAATAAAATAATTTTTATATTTACTTTGTTTAAATTTATTTAGAACATACTTGATAGCAAAAACCATTCCGACGATTAATAATAAGCAGATCATCATATTAAAGCCACCTACCGCCCATGCTTCTGGAACTGGTGCGACTGAAACAAGCACAACCGCAAGACCTCCAAGAGCTGTATATCCCATTATTCCAAAATTAATTAATCCTGCATATCCCCACTGAATATTAGCTCCCATTGTCATAACAGCAGATATCATACAATAATTAAAAATTGTTAGAGCAATTGACCACGACTGAAATATTCCAACTAAAATAATTAGCACAAACATAATTAAATATGCAGTTATTACGTTTAAATAATTCTTCATAAAACCTTTCCTTTAAAAATCCCTGAAGGTCTGAATAATAAAACTATAACTAAAATTGAAAAAGAGACTGCGAATTTGTAATCAGTTGATAATAATTGCATTAATGAATCTGGCTCCAGGCTTTCAGGTAAAATATAGATAAAAAATTTCTTGTAAGCGTAAGTTATAAATATTTCCCCAAATGCAACTACATATCCACCAAGAAAAGCTCCAAATGGATTTCCTATTCCCCCAACAATTGCTGCAGCAAATATAGGAAGCATATTGTTAAAATATACAAATGGTTTATAACTTTTATCAAGCCCATACAAAACACCCCCTACCGTAGCTAAAACCCCAGCTATAACCCAAGTCAACAAAACAACACGTTTTGGATCAATACCTGATAATAAAGCTAAGTCTTCATTGTCAGAATATGCACGCATACTTGTTCCAGTTTTTGTTTTATTTAAAAACCAAAACATCAAAGAAACTACAATAATCGTAATTATAATTGTGATTAATTGTGTTGATTTAAAAGCTAAACCTTCATTTAATCCTGTCATTTCTTTAAATTCATTTGCCTTTAAGATGAATTTTTCTCCATCTAAAAATCTCCGGTCGTAAGGTCCAATTATTATTCTTATGATTGCCTGTGTAACAAACATCACACCTACACTGACCATTGCAAGTTGAACGGGTGGACTTTTTTTAATTCTGTAGTAACTAAAAACAAATTTATCAATTAAAAGCATATAAAGTATCATCATTAATATTGCGAAAGGCAAAGTAAGGAGTGCGGTTGGTAAGAAACCAAAATTGATACCTTTAGATTGGAAATAAAACGTTAATAATACTGCAAACATTGTTCCAAAAGACATCATGTCTCCAGTTGCAAAATTTGCAAATCTTAAAACACCATAAATAAGTGTTACAAAAATTGCTCCCAGTGCTAACTGAGATCCATACGCTAAAGCTGGTATTATTGTGTAATTTAAAAGTAAAATAAATGCATTTAAAAAGTCCATATTATGCTCCAAGAAAAGATCTTCTAACTTCAGGATCTTGAAGTAACTCTTTGCCAGATCCCTCAAATTTATTTTTGCCTGTAACTAATACATAGCCCCTGTCTGAAATACTTAATGCCTGCTTAGCATTTTGTTCTACCATTATAATTGCAACGTTAGTTGCTTTTACTTTTATAATATGATCAAATAATTCATCCATTACCATTGGAGATACTCCAGCTGTAGGCTCATCTAACATAAGCACTGACGGTCTAATCATTAGAGCTCTTCCTAGGGCAACCTGTTGTCTTTGTCCGCCAGAAAGTTCACCTACCATTTGAGAACTTTTTTCTTTAAGTATCGGAAAAAGAGAAAAAATTTCTTCTATTATTTTATTTAAGTCCTCATTTCTTAAAAAAGCTCCAATTTCCAAATTTTCTTTTACAGTCAAACCTGGAAAAACATTTTTAGTTTGTGGTACAAATGATATTCCACTTTTTACTCTATCTTGAGGAGATAGACTTGATATATCTTTTCCATCAATAATGACAGATCCAGATTTTAGTTTTAAAAGCCCGAGCATCGCTTTCATAGCAGTTGATTTGCCGGCGCCATTAGGACCTAAGATAGCAACAATTTCTCCTTTGTTAACATTTATGGAACAGGAATTAATTATATCTGGTCCACTTCCATAACCAGCGGTCATACTGTTGCCTTCAAAAAAAGCCATTTATTTTTTTGCCCTTCCTAGATAGCTCTCTATTACTTTATCATTATTTTTAACCTGTTCTGAGGTACCCTCGAACAATACCGAACCTTCAGACATTACAATTACTGGATCGCACATTCTACTTATAAAATCCATATCATGTTCAATCATACAAAAGGTATAACCCTTTTCTTTATTTAGTTTCAAAATTGCCGTGCCTAAATCTTTAAGCAAAGTTCTATTCACGCCTGCTCCAACCTCATCAAGTAAAACTAATTTTGAATCAACCATCATTGTTCTTCCTAATTCTAGAAGTTTTTTTTGACCACCAGACAGATTTCCAGCAATTTCATTAGAAAGATGTTTGAGATTTAAAAAATCAATTACCTCATAGGCTTTAGATCTAATTTTTGCTTCCTCCTCTCTTACTATTTTGGGTTTCAATAGTGCGGTCATTAAATTTTCACCTGATTGATTTCCTGGAACCATCATTAAATTTTCTAAAACTGTTAAATTTGTGAATTCGTGGGCAATTTGGAAAGTTCTCAGGATACCCTTTGAAAACAACTCATATGATGGAACAGAGGTAATATCTTCCTCATAAAATAAAACTTTTCCTTTATCTGGTTTCAAATTCCCAGCAATTAAATTGAATAATGTAGTTTTTCCAGATCCATTAGGACCAATTATACCAGTAATCGTTCCTTTTTTTATTTTTAGTGAGCAATCTGCAACAGCGGCAAGGCCCCCAAAATATTTTGAAAGATTATCTATTTGCAGAATATTTGTATCTAACTGCATAGAAAATTATACTTTGTTTAATCTTTTAAGAATACTATTTAATGTTTTTTCAATTGATTTATAGATTCCTGCTTTTTTAAGTTCTTTAACACCTTGCTCGTTTAAACCCTTAGGTGTTTGTGATTCTTTAACCAAATTTTTAAGATCTCTATTAGATTTTATTACAGCATCTTGAGATAATGCAACAAAGAGTGACGTTATATATTTTTGAGCATCATCTTTTTTAATTCCTCTTTTGATTAGCCAATTGGACATGCAATTTAGCAACTCATAGAATGGTGCCATAATTCCTGAGGTAGACCAAAAATTCAGCGATAAATTTTCTTTTTTTATTTCTACTGCAGTACCAAGATGATTAAAAAAATTTTTTACTTTTGTATTTGGTGGAAACATAGGAACTGGTCCCTTTCTTAAAGAAATTGGTGGCAGAGGAATAGCTCTTATTATTTTTGCTTTAACTTTAATAATTTTTTTTAGCTGTTTCATTTTTATTGTTGAAATAAAACTAACTATTATCTGGTTAGATTTATAAGTATAGTTAGATAAAATTTTTCTTCCTATTTTAGGTGTAACTGCTAAAAAAACCCAATTGGATTTGTCAATTATTTCTTGGTTATTTTTAATTATTATTATTTTCTTACTTATTGATCTTAGGTTTCTTGATATTTTTTTATTTCTTTCAGATATATAAATTTTATTTATTTTTAATTTTGAGCCAATTATCCCAATGACAACAGCTTTAGTAATTTGTCCAGTCCCAATAAATCCGATTTTCATAAATAACTCTTAAATACTATTATCACTAAATTTGTTTAATTTGTAAAAAAAGGAATTATGCTATTTGAAGCTTTTTTGGGATAGTCCTAAAAACCGGGAGCTAAAGATGGTTTGATAGGACTATCTAAAATCATAATATCAGACCCTTCAATTTTTAACATTAAAAATTTTTTCAAAATTCATTGAATTTTTAAAAAAATTAAATGATCAATTTGGGTCATATTGTCTTTGGTGGAAAAAGTTGAAAAAATGATTATATATAAATAATGAAAAATATCATCATGTACACAGGTCCATTATGTAACTTCTGTGATGCTGCAAAAAGATTATTTTCTAGAAATAATATTAAATATCAAGAAATAGATATTTCATCAGAAGAGGGTCTAATGGAAGAAATGATAAAAAAATCAAATGGAAGAAGAACAATTCCCCAAATATTTTTTGATGATCTTCATATAGGCGGATATCAAGAGTTAAGAGCCTTAGAAAAAGAAAAAAAATTAGAAGATCTATTAAAATAAATTATTCAAAAGATAAACTTACTGTAGATTCTCCTGCACTAAGTTTTTACTACTTTGGCTTGAAAACTAAACAAACTCCATTATTACAATATCTTTTTCCAGTAGGATTTGGTCCATCGTCAAAAATATGTCCATGATGACCACCACAATCTTTACAATGATACTCTGTTCTTCCATACCCCAAATGATAATCAGTTTTTGTTTCAAAAACATTTGGCAAGGACTCAAAAAATGAAGGCCATCCAGAACCACTTTCATATTTTGTGTTTGACTCAAAAAGTTTTTTATCACAATTAACACAATGATATGAACCTTCTCTCTTCTCATTATTTAGCACGCTAGATCCAGACATTTCTGTTCCTTCTTCAAATAGAATTATTTTTTGTTCCGATGTTAATTTTTTATTCATTATTTATTTTTTTTTTATTTGAAAGAGTTATGCCCGCAATAATAAAAATTGCACCAAAAATATGGTAAAACATAAATCTCTCATTGAAAATTAGCATTGCCATTATCGCTCCAAAAATTGGCATGAGATGTAAAAAAACACCTGCCCTATTGGCTCCAATTATAGATATACCTTTTATCCAAAAGAAAAATGAAGCAAGCCCGGGAAAAAAAACTACATAAGTTAGGGTTAAAACGAATGGAATTCCCAATACAATTATATTTCCCATATACATTTCAATAAAATATATTGGTGTAAGAAATATTAAACCAGTTATAATTACTACTTGTAGCAACGTAACTTGAGAAATTTCGTACTTTTTTCTTTTAAGCAAAGCTGAATAAACTGCCCACGAAAACATTGCTACAATCATTGATAAATCACCTTTGTTAAAATCTAAATTTTTAATTATCTCTAAATCTGCTTTTGTAATAATAAAAATAACTCCTAAGAGAGAGAAAACAACACCTATAATTTGAAAAATATTAGTTTTTTCAATATTTAAAATCGATGAAATAAAAATAATCCAAACAGGTATGGTTGATATCATTAGTATTCCGCTGATTACTTGTGTGAAATATAAAGAATAATAAACTATTGAATTAAAAATTGTTATGCTTGTAATGCCAAGTATCGTAAAAAAACCAATATTTTCTAAAATATATTTTTTTTTAGCAATCAATTCTTTAATAGTAAATGGAAATAATATTAATCCTGCAAAAAACCAACGATAAAAATTTAAAGAAAATGGAGGTATATCATATGTGCTTGCTGCTTTTCCGACAATAAAATTTCCTGACCAAAAAATTGTTGTTAATATTAAAATTAAATAGGCTAAATTATTTTTATTTTGCACAAGTTATGAAAACCTTAAAGAGCTATAAGGTTGTAAATCCAAATTTGTTTTTTCATTATTAATCATTTTCGAGATGATTTTTCCAGATATTGCTCCTAAAGTCCATCCTAAATGGTGGTGACCGAAAGAATAAAAAACATTTTTATATTTTTTTGAAGGTCCTATTACTGGTAAAAAATCTGGTAATGTAGGTCTAAAACCTAACCATTCATCATGATGTTCGGGTAATCCATCGAGCATATATTTTGCATTGTTAATTAAATTACTAATTCTTGATTTTGATAAAGGGTTTTTAAGCCCACCAAATTCTACTGTTCCCACAACTCTTAAACCTTGTTCCATTGGCGTGATACCAAATCCTCTATTTGCAAATACAACTGGTCTTGATAATAAATGGTCAAATCCTTTAAAATGGATGTGATAACCTCTTTCTGTATCTAAAGGAATTTTCTCATCAAGTTTGTCGGTCAATCTTTTGGAAAAGGCTCCACATGCTATCACAACCTTATCAAATATAAAATTTTGTGTTTCAGATTTCAAAACTGGTTTCTCAGTATCGAAAGAAATATCCTTTATATTTAATTTTGTAAATTTGCCCCCTTTTCCAATGAAGTGATCAAAAATCTTTAATAGAATTTTTTTTGGATTTCTTGCGTGTCGTGCTTGTGCATAAAATACTCCACCATGATAAATAGGTTTAATATTTGGTTCTAGATCATGAATTTCTTTAGCTGTTAAAATTTTTTGATCTATTCCTAGTTCATCTCTTATTTTAATTTCTAATTCTCTACTCGGTAAGTCTTTTTTATTCCAAATATACATTATACCTTTTTTTTCAACTAAACCTGACATGTCAACTTCATCAAATATTTCATCATAAGCTGGGATCGCTAAATCAAGAATTTGATGCATATACTTTGCTGTATGCATCATTTTCTTTTTAGAACAGTTCATAATAAACCTTAGAAACCATGGAATCATTTTTGGAACATAGTTCCATTTAAGTGCGAGAGGGCCAGTGGAGCTCATAAGCATCGCTGGTACTTCAGCGAGAATATCGGTTCTGTTTAATTGCAAAGATGCATATGGAGAAAAGTGACCTGCATTACCGTAAGATGCAGAGGACACAGCAGGATCATCTTTGTCAAAAATAGTTACTTGGTAACCTTTTTTTTGAAGAAATACTGCATTACAAACTCCTTGTATTCCTGCTCCTACAATTCCAATTTTTAAATTTTTATTATCCATATTTATAAGCAAATAAATAAATCATCTATGTTTATACTTCCATAAACAAGTTAAGCGCACTCAATTTTAAATTGAATTTACTTATATTATTCTGTTTTTTTTATTTAAGGATGCTAAATGGGTCTTTATAACAGTCAATTTCATCTAAAGTTCGGAAGAAAATTTCACTAAGTGATGAACTGTGGAATGTTTCACATTCTCTACCCTGTTCAACTAAAAGAGATTCTAATTTATCATTTTTAGCAAAAGACAAAGCATACTCCCCTGGAGTTTGACCAGTTAAAGTTTGAAAACCGTAAGAGGAAGCAAACGAACTTCCAGTTTGTAAAATACTTCCTGATTTAGCCATTGTAAAGGTAGGACCTACAAATGAAGTTGACTGCGCACAACCATTTAGGATTACAAGTGTAAAAAATAATAAAAGTATTTTTCTCATATCTCTCTAAAGTGATTTTATATAAATTTATTAAAAAGTAATAAAGGAAATAAAGAAAGGCTATTAGTAGCCATTTTAGGGTTTTTTTTCGCCTTCTTCTTTCTTTTTTCTTTCAGTTTTTATCAATTCTGTGTTTTTAATATTTATTGCCAAACAAGTTATATCATCTCTTAATTTTTCTGCACCCCAATCAAGTTCTTTAGCAATAGTATCTACAATATTTTTTGGAGTTAATGATTCTAAGCTTTTGATAATTTTTTGCACACCTTCAGCTCCAAGTTCTTGACCATTTTTTAAATAACCCTCTGTTACTCCATCAGTATAGACCACAAAAGTCTTATCTTTAAGACTCATTGAATTGGATTTTACCATTGAATCTGTAAAATATTTTATAATTCCTATAGGAGGCATTTCAGATTTTATAAATTGAAAATTCTTATTTTTATCAAAAACCATAATACTTTCATGTCCTGCATTAACAAAATTTACCTCACCAGTTTCTATATTTATTTTTCCAAAAACTGCAGTGACAAACATTCCTTTAAATTTCGCTTCTACAAGTTCATTGTTCACACCAAAAACAACTTTTTCTAATGGATAAGATAAGTTTGAAAGTGTTCTAAATATTGAAGATGCCTTAGCCATATACATGCCAGCCTTAATACCTTTTCCGGATACGTCGGCTAGAGTAAAAAAATATTCACTGTTACCTACTTTAACAACATCATAATAATCTCCAGATACATCTCTTGCGGGAACGTTTTTAGCATAAATAAAATTCTCAAATCTTGAAATGTCAGGAAATAAACTTTTTTGAACTCCTCCTGCAAGCTCTCTTTCTTTTAATAATTTTGCCTCTTTTTGTAAATTTGCTAATGCAATTTTGTTCTCTTCAACGAATCTAAAATAAAGTCCAGTTAGAAAAGTGACTGTAAGCATAAATATAGGATAACTAATATCTACAAGTTCAGATCTTAATAGAAAAAAACTAAAACCAATTACTATAACTGTAACCAAACTACCAAAAAAGATTGACAAACTATATTTTGGCTTAATTTTTTGAGATAGAAAAAAAGTAATAAGCGCTACTAAAATTGAAAATAAAAGTTCAAATAAATATGTGTTAGGATTTCGAACTAAATAAGATTGATCTAAAATATTTTCAATTACATTCCCATGAACCTCAACGCCAGGAATTGTAACGCCCAATGGAGTCTTTACTAAATCGAATAAACCTTGAGCAGAAGCTCCAATCAATACATATTTATTTTTAAATCTCGCACTGTCAAACTTTCCATCAAATACTGAACTTGCGGATATATATTGGCTCTTTAAAGATTTTTTATACCTAATCCAAATTATTCCGTTAGGATCTGAATAAATCTTGTGTGGTCTAGAACTTATTCTATGAATTCCTATTTCGTTCATTTCTATGTAAAGATTTTTTTGGTTTGAACCAACACGTATCATTTCAAGGCCCATTGTTGGGTAAAGTTTATTTTCAAAACGTACAAGTAATGGCAATGATCGAATAATACCATCTGTCTGATCTAAGAAAGAAATAGAACCTAAGCCCTTGGCGCTCTTTTCCAATTTCTCAAGTGAGCCTATTGAATAGGGATATGCATATGTAAAATTTTTAGGGTCCCCACCCTTAGACAAAAATCTTGCTTTAGCAGACCTATCATGTGTTGCATGAGATGGAACACTACTACCAAGAACGGCTATAACAGAATTGGATTCTTCTAATTGTTCCCTGAAAATCTCATCGTGTCCTTTAAGATTTTGAAGCTCACTAATGTCTGTGGGGATTAAGTTGTAAGCTTTTATTATTTCCTCAGGAGATTGTTTATCTTTTTCAGTGAAAAATATATCAAAACCAATTGCTCTAGGATCTGTAACTTTAACATTCTCAATTATTTTAGCAAAAACAGACCTGCTCCAAGGAAATTGCCCAAACTTGCCGAGACTTTTTTCGTCAATATCTATAATAATCACTTCCGTTTCTATTTTCTCTAATGGAAATACCTTTTGGTATAAATCAAAACTTATAAATGAAATTGACTTTATGAAGCTAGGATTTGCAAATTTTAAAACTATCAAAAAAATTAATAAAACTAAAAAAATTAAATAGTTTTTATATTTTAAAAATAAAGACCTCACACTAGGAACTTAACCAGATTATAATTAAAGTAAATAAAACTTGAATAAGTTTTTATAGGTTATTTCTTATTAACCCTTTTGTTTCGTCTCTTTTTCT
>CACHVT010000006.1 GCA_902583345.1 uncultured Pelagibacteraceae bacterium
TGAAAGCTGGAGAAGTCTTTTAATTAATTCCGAAAAAATGGTTAATCAACTTAATGAAAGAAAAAATAAACTATTAAATAAACTTGACATACTGGAAAAACAACCTCAATCTCAAGCTGAAAAAAAAGGGCAGATTTCCGAAAGCTTAAGATCTGCAGAAAAAGAAAATAAAGAAAATCAAGTTTTAATCGAGGAATTGGAAAATAATATAAACACCTCAAGATCTGAACTCAATATAGTTCAAGAAAAAATGATGTCAATTAGGGAAAGAAAAGCAAGTTCAGGCGCAACAATAGAGGGGCTTATAAAAAGAAAAGATGATCTATTAGATCGAGTTGATGTCGAATTGAATTTAAAAGAAGATAATATTCTCGAATTTTCTGATTTAAAAGATGTAGAAAATTTACCTAATGCTGTAGACCAAGAAGAAAAGTTGGATGAAAAAAAAAGAGATCGAGAAAAATTAGGATCTGTCAACCTAAGAGCCGATGAAGAGACTAACAAGTATGAGGAAGAAATAAAAAAAATGGAAAAAGATAGAGAGGATTTAGTAACAGCAATTGCAAAATTAAAAGAAAGCATTAATGAACTTAATCAAAAAGGACGAGAGAGACTTTTAGAGGCATTCGAAAAAGTTAATAGAAAATTTAATGAGGTCTATACAAAACTATTTAACGGGGGTAATGCAAAACTTGAATTGGTTGATGATGAAGATCCTTTAGAAGCTGGGCTGGAACTATTAGTAAGTCCTCCGGGTAAAAGATTACAGTCAATAACTTTATTATCAGGAGGTGAACAAGCTTTAACCGCTTTATCTTTAATTTTTGCTGTATTCTTAACAAATCCTTCACCAATTTGTGTATTAGACGAAGTTGATGCCCCATTAGATGATGCTAATGTTACAAGATTTTGTAATTTGCTAGAGGATTTAACAAAAATTACGAGTACAAGGTTTATAATTGTAACTCACCATGCACTAACAATGTCAAAAATGGATAGGCTTTATGGAGTTACAATGCCTGAGAAAGGAATTAGCCAAATTGTAGCTGTTGATTTACAAAAAGCTGAGAGTATGGTTGCGTAAATCATATGCCAAAGGAAACGTTTAAAACTCGCTTAGAGATTGCAAAAAATAAAATATCTAAGAAAAATTTACCTAATAACAGAAAAGCCTCATCCTCAATTGGAACTGCATTCAAAATGAGCACTGAATTAGTGTCAGCCGTTGCAGTTGGGACAATTATTGGGTTTATTTTAGATAAAACCTTTGGTACTAAACCTTGGTTAATATTAATTTTTTTTTTCGTGGGAGTGATAGCTGGAATTATGAATGTAATCAAATCTGCGAAAAATATGCAGAAGTAGAAAAATATGTCAACAAACCCAATGCATCAATTTGAAGTCTATAGAATTGGTCCAGAAATCAAAGTAGGTTCATTAGATATATCATTTACCAATGCAAGCCTATTTATGGTTATTAGTTCAATTGCTATTTTGATTGTCTTTAATTTAGGTTCAAAAAAAAATTCTATTATACCGAACAAGATGCAGCTTTTAGCCGAGCTAAGTTATACGTTTGTTGCCAAAATGATTAGCGATACAGCTGGCTCTAAAGCGAAGCCATATTTTGCATTTATATTTTCTATTTTTATGTTTGTTTTGTTCTGTAATATGTTTGGAATGATACCTTACACATTTACAGTAACTAGTCATATAATTGTAACTTTTATGTTAGCTTCATTCATTTTTATCGGAGTAACAATTATTGGTTTCATAAAGCATGGCTTAGGTTATCTAAAATTGTTTGTACCTAGCGGAGTGCCGGTAGTTTTATTGCCGTTAATTGTGGTTATTGAAATTATTTCTTATTTAAGTAGACCAATTAGCCTTTCAGTAAGGCTATTTGCTAATATGATGGCAGGTCATACAATGATGAAGGTTTTCGGAGGCTTTGTTATAAGTCTCGGAATAGTTGGTGGATGGCTTCCACTGAGTTTTTCGGTTGCTTTAACTGGTTTGGAGATACTAGTTGCTTTTCTTCAAGCATATGTTTTTGCAATTTTAACATGCATATATTTAAATGATGCATTAAATTTACACCATTAATTAACATAAGGAGGATATAATGGAACTAGAAGCAGCAAAAATGATTGGAGCGGGATTGGCAGCCATAGCTCTAGCAGGAGCGGGAGTAGGAATAGGAATTATTTTTGGAAATTACCTTTCTGGTGCGATGAGAAATCCGTCTGCAGCTCAAAAACAATTTCCTAACTTGTTATTAGGATTTGCTTTAGCAGAAGCTACAGGTTTATTTGGATTAGTTGTAGCATTGATTATTTTATTTGCATTTTAAGGTTAATGTTAAAAAAAATATTTTTTTATCATATTTCTTTAAGTTTTCTATTCTTTGCAGAGACTTATGCAGCTGAAAGTGGAGGTATGCCACAGTTGAATCCAAAATTTTGGATATCTCAAATTTTTTGGTTAATTATAACTTTTGGTTTTTTGTATATTATACTTGCCAAACTTATACTTCCAAAAATAAGTGCAAATCTTGAAATAAGAAAATCTCAAATTTTAGAAAATATAGAGTCAGCTGAAAAACAACGTAAGGAAAGTGAAGAAAAAATAGCAGAGTACGATAAAATTCTTCAAGACACTAAAATTAAAGCAAAAAATTATTATAACCAGGTAAGAGAAAAAATACTTGAGGATATTAATAAAAAAAAAGAAAGTTTAGATAAAGATCTAAACGTGGAAATTAATAATGCTGAATCGGAAATTAAAGATCTTAAAAGTAAGTCGTCTGAAAAAATTACCAAAATAGCTATCGAAACTTCAAATGACTTAATAAAACAGTTAATTGGAGTTGAGGTAAATAATAGTAGTATATCCGCTATTGTTGAAGATTTATCAAAAAAAAATAAGAAAGAGTATCATGGCAATTGATGCATCTTTTTGGGTGGCTGTTTCTTTTATAATTTTTATTAGCGCTCTAATTTATTTAAAAGTGCCTCAAAAAATTAATGAAGTTTTAAATAAGCTTATATCAGATATTAAAAATGAGCTAGACGAGAGCGAAAAACTAAGATCTGAAGCAAAAACTTTACTAGATAACGCACAATCGAAATTAGATTCTGCTGAAAATAAAAGTAAAGATATCTTAGCAGATTCAAAAAAAGAAAGTGAGAGGTTAATTATTGAAATGAACGATAAATTTCATAAAAATGCAGAGCTTAAGAAAAGTTTAGCTGAAAACAAGATTGCTCAAATGAAAGAAGCAGCTATTAAGGAAATTAAAGATACTTCAATCAAAATCGCAATTGATTCTGTTAAAAAAATTATTACTACATCGGTCGATAAATCAAAACTTGATAACCTTTTTAGTAAAGATTTAGAAGAAACTAAAGCAGTTTTAAAAAAGATCAATTCATAATTCTCTTACAATTTTTAAAAAAAAATATAAATTGTTATAATGAAATCTATTGTTATAGGTTCCGGATTTGGTGGTATTGCTGCAGCGTTAAGGCTAAAGGCAAAGAACCATGATGTCACTTTAATAGAGAAACAAAAGGATCTTGGTGGCAGAGCAAGAGTATTCAAAAAAAATGGGTTTACCTTTGATGGTGGTCCTACAGTGATAACCGCCCCATATCTAATTAATGAATTATTTGAATTATTTGGCAAAGACCCTAAAGACTATATTAATATAATTCCACTTAATACTTGGTACAGATTTGTTTTTGAGGACGGTATTAAATTTGATTATTCAGGTAATGAATATGAAATGAAAAATCAAATCGAAAAAATAAATAAAGAGGATGTCAAAGGGTATGAAAATTTAGTTAAATTTACTAAGAAAATTTTTGATAAAGGTTTTTTAGAACTCTCTGATGTTCCTTTTGATAAACCTTTATTTATGATGAAACAACTTCCAGCTTTGATAAATCTTAAAAGTTATAAGTCAGTTTATTCTCTTGTTTCCTCTTATATAAAAGATGAAAAATTAAGACGCTTACTAAGCATGCATCCTCTTCTAGTGGGAGGCAATCCATATACTACTACTTCAATATATGGGCTAATTCTGTATTTAGAGAAAAAATGGGGTATTCATTATTCAATGGGTGGAACTGGTAATATTATTAAAGGTTTAGAGAAATTGATGCTTGAAGAAAAAATTGAAGTATTAAAAAGTTCCGAAGTGACAGATATTAATTTTAATCAAAACAAAATTAAAAGTGTAACAATTAATAAAGAAAAAGAATTAAGCGCTGATAATGTTGTCTGTAATGCTGACCCTCCTGCTATATATGAAAAACTACTTGTTAATAAAAGGGTAAATACGTTTTTTAATTGGAAAAAAAATCGTATGGATTACTCAATGGGTTTATTTGTTTATTATTTTGGAACAAAAAAAGTTTATGACGAAATTGAGCATCATACAATTAAATTTGGAAATAAGTATAAAGAACACCTAGAAGATATATTTGATAAAAAAAAATTAAATGATGATATTAGCTATTATCTTCATAGGCCTTCTGCTACAGATAAATCTATGGCACCAGAGGGGCATGATTGTTTCTATGTTTTAGTACCAGTTCCAAATAATCAGTCAGGTATAAACTGGTCAGTTGAAGGAGAAAAAGTTAAAAATTTAGTAATAGATAAAATGGAAAAATCTCTTCTTCCAAATCTTAGAAAAAATATTGTAGAAGATTTTTATTTGACACCTGATTACTTTGAAAAAGAATTAAATACAAAATACGGCTCGGGGTTTTCAATTCAACCTAAATTCAGTCAGTCAGCTTATTTTAGATTTCATAACAAATCAGAAATATACGATGGTCTATATTTTGTTGGAGCGGGAACTCATCCTGGAGCAGGTGTACCAGGGGTACTATCTTCTGCAAAAGTATTAGATAAAATCATATAATGTCTAATAATAGTTATCTTTCCGTTTATGCGAAATCATTTAACTGGGCAGGTTTTTTTTTACCAAAAAAAACTTATATGAAGTGTTCTGCTTTATATGATTTTTGTAGAACTGTTGACAATATTGCTGATGAGTATGGTAACCTTGAAATTAAAAAAAAAAAATTATTTAATTTTAAAAAAAATTTCAATAATAAAGATTATGATAATCCTATTATTAAAAATATGTGGAAACTCATCGAAGATTACAAAATTTCCATAAAAATAGTAAATGATTTATTCGATGGAGCTGAATCTGATTTAAAAGAGAAAATTCAAATATACTCAAAAAAAGATTTGTTAATATACTCATATAGAGTAGCAGGCACGGTAGGTTTAATGATGGCAAAAATTTTAGCTGTAAAAAATGAAGTTGCACTCAAATCTGCTATCGATTTAGGTATCGCTATGCAACTAACCAATATATCTAGAGATGTGATTGAAGATGCAAAAAATAATAGGTCATATATTTCTGCAGATTTTAATACAATTGTTGAAACTATTAAACTTGCTGATTTATTTTATGAAAGTTCCTTTACATCTATAAAAGAAATACCCTTAAGCTTTCGTTTTTCAATATTGGTTGCTCGAAGAGTTTATAGACAAATTGGTCTTAAAATCATTAAAAAAAAAAATATTGAGAATTACAATAAATCAGGAAAAATATATGTCTCGATTTTGGGTAAAATTATTCAAACATTCTTATCTATATTTGACTTGGTTAGACTGTCGTTGATTAAAACTAATTATAGTTTTAGAGATAAAGAACAATTGATCATCAACGAAGAGATAAATTTAGATGAAAGATTTTGATTATATAATTATTGGAGGTGGATGTGCGGGGCTATCTTTGGCTTACGAATTAGAGATTCATAAAAAATTAGAAAATAAAACATTAGCGGTTATCGAACCACGATTAGAATATAAAAAGGATAAAACATGGTCCTTTTGGAAAGTAACTAACCACAATTTTGAAGATTGTGTTAAGAAAAGTTGGAAAGAGTTTTCCTTAAATTTGCCATCTAAAACTAAGTACTTAAAATGTAATAATTACCCCTATCAAAGTATTGACAGTGGATTATTTTATAAAAAAATAGTTGATAAATTAAAAGAAAATAAAAACATAAGTTTTTTTAAAAATATTGATGAAGTAAATCAAAATAACTCCGTAGTTTTTAATAGTGTTCCGTCAATGAAAACAGAACAAAATAATCTTTGGCAACATTTTTGTGGTATTGAAATTCAAACAAAAGAAAATATTTTTGATAATGGAATAATCAATTTGATGGATTTTGATTGCGAACAAAGAAATAGTATTCATTTTTTTTATACACTACCTTTTGAAAGAAATAGGGCATTAGTTGAAACTACTTGGTTATCGAAAATGAATGATAATTCTTTAATGGATTATGATAATCAATTATCCAACTATATAAAACAAAACTTAAAAATAAAAAACTACGAGATAATTTACAAAGAAGAAGGTGCAATACCACTTTTCTACCCATTAAATGTTAAGGAAAAAAATAAAATAAACATTGGTACTGCTGGTGGTATGACAAGGTTAAGTACTGGTTATACGTTTCTTAATATCCAGGAACACAGTAAATACATAAGAATGAACATAGAAAATATTCAAAATACAAAAAAATTTGAGATAGAGAAAAAATACCAATTTTTAGATAGAGTATTTTTAAAGGTTTTAGAAAAATATCCAGAAAAGATGCCTGATATATTCTTTAAAATATTTAATGGATCTACAAATAGTACTATAAAATTTTTATCTAACAAAAGTAATTTTTTTGAAGATTTTTCTATAATTCTTAAAATGCCAAAATTAGTTTTTATTAAAGCGTTATTAGGTAAATAAAATGATTAAAAAAGTAAATTTTAAACACTCATTAATATTTTTCAATTTTTGTATCATTTTCTCATCAATTGAGTATTTAAGAATTAATACTTTAAATTTATTTTGTTTATTTCTAATCTTAACAATCGGTATATCCCATGGGGCCTTAGATAATATTAAAGGCAAAAAATTATTAAAGTTTTTGAAAATAAAATCAATATCAACTTTTTACATAGGTTATATTTTAATAAGTTTATTAATAATTTTAATTTGGTTTTTTTTTCCTGAGTTCCTTTTATTTATTTTTTTAATTGTTTCCTCATATCATTTTGGAAAAGAAGATACTGATTTTATATTTAATAAAAAAGCTGTAAAAAAAGAATTGTTATACTTTTTGAAAGGCTCTCTTGTAATAACTGCTCCCTTGGTTTTTCATAAAAATGAAACAATTGAAATTTTTCATTCTCTAAATTTTAATATTTCTGAATTCTTTATTATTGAAAACGAATTTTTGTATTTATGTTTAATTGCTAGCTTATTATCAAGTCTTTACCTAACATTTAAAAAAGAGTTAGATTTAAAGTCACTTTTAGTAATGGACTATCTATCAATATTAATACTTAATTATTTTCTTAATCCAATTTTAGCTTTCACAATTTATTTTTGCTTTCTTCACTCTATTAGACACTCTCTTAATTTAATATTTGAGCTTGATAATAATATTTTTATAGGCTTTAAAATTTTCGTTAAAAAGGCAATTCCTTTAACAATTCTTACTGCATTTATATATTTAGTATCATTATATTATATAAATAATTACTATCAATTTGATCAAGCCATATATAAGGTTATTTTTATTGGTTTGGCGTCTCTTACTTTTCCTCATATATTGCTTGAATATTTAATAGAAAAAAATGAAAAATAGAGAAATAAATATATTAGGATGGATTCTTTTCATAGTATCAGCAATAGGTTTTTTAATCTCAAGTATTGGAAATTTTTGGGCAATGTTTGGGAGTGTCTTTTTTTTTATTGCATGTATAGTTTTTTTAATTCCATATTTTAAAAACGATAATGAAGAGTAAAGAATTAAAAATTTTATTGGCTTCTCCGAGAGGTTTTTGCGCAGGGGTAGATAGAGCTATAGAGATAGTAAAAAAAAGTATTGAAAAATATGGTCGTCCTGTTTACGTCAGGCACGAAATAGTTCACAACAAACATGTTGTAGAAAGTTTAAAAAAAATTGGAGCTATTTTTGTTGAAGAGTTAGATGAAATTAAAGACAAAAGTCGTCCAGTTATTTTCTCAGCTCATGGAGTTCCAAAATCAGTGCCGAAAGAGGCAACAAATTTGAATATGCAATATATAGATGCTACTTGCCCTTTGGTATCCAAAGTTCACCGAGAAGCAGAAAATTTATATAAAGCTGGAGCACATATAATCTTGATTGGACACAAGAATCATCCTGAGGTGGTTGGAACAATGGGACAAATACCAAAAGAAAGTATTGATTTAATAGAAAATATCAAGGATGTTGAAAAATTCGAAAATAAAAAAAATAAAGATTTAGCTTTCATTACGCAAACTACACTATCAGTAGATGATACAAAAGAGATTATAAATAAGTTAAAAGAAAAATTTCCTAAAATTAAAGAACCAAAAAAAGAAGATATCTGTTATGCAACTACCAACAGACAATCTGCAGTAAAAAAAATTTCCAATTTGTGTGAAATGTTTTTTGTTATTGGAAGTAGGAATTCTTCAAACTCGGTTAGACTAGTTGAAGTAGCAAAAAATTCAGGATGTTCAAACGCTGTTTTAATTCATTCAGAAAGTGATATTCCTTATGAGAAAATCTCAAAATGTTCTACAATTGGTATATCTTCAGGAGCATCAGCTCCTGAAATTTTAGTCAAAAATTTTGTTAATAGTTTAAAAGAAAAATTTAAACTTAATATAGAGGAAGTTGAAATTATAAAAGAAGATGTAATCTTTAAGATACCTGGAAAACTTAATTAATGGCTGTTTTTACAAAAATAAATAATAAAGAAATATCATATATTGAAAGCCAATTTAATTTTGGGAAAATAAAAGCTTTTAAGGGGATTAAAAAAGGCATTGAAAATACCAATTATTTAATTCTGACTAAAAATAAAAAATATATTTTAACAATTTTCGAAAAAAGAATACATGGTGGATGTAAATATAAAGATCTTCTTTTTTTTACTAAATTGATGGCTAAACTTTCAAAATTCAAAATAAAATGCCCTAACCCGATTAGAAGTAAAAAAGGAAATTATATTTTCAAATTAAAAAATAAGAATGCATGTATTGTTACATTTCTCAAAGGTAAGGATAAAAAACAATTAAGTGTTAAAGATTGTTTTACGGTTGGCAAAAATGTTGCAAAATTACATAAAGTATCTACAAAAATAAATTTATATAGAAAGAACACGCTGGCAGTTTATTCATGGGCTAGATTATTATCCAAAATAGATCATCGGATTAATAAAGTTTCAAAAAATTTAAAGCAGTTTGTCAAAAGTGATTTAAAATATATTAAAAAAAATTGGCCAGAAAACCTTCCTAATGGAATAATTCATTGCGATCTTTTTATAGATAATATTTTTTTCAATAGAAATAATTTTTTTGGTTTTATTGATTTTTACTTTTCTTCAAATGATTATTTAGTTTATGAACTAGCAACATGCATTAATGCATTATGTTTTATAAAAAAAAAAAATAAATTTATTTTAGATAGAAAAAGATCAAGCAAATTCATCAAAGGGTATGAAACAATCAGAAAATTAACAAAAAAAGAAAAATTGTACTTTGGTTTAATTTGTAGGGGATCTGCTTTAAGATATCTTTTAACTAGATCATATGATTATTTAAATACTCCTAAAAATGCTCTAATAAAAGTTAAAGATCCAAGGGAATATTTTCAAAAACTTAACTTTCACAGAAATATTAAATCATTTAATCAATACTTAAATTAATGATAAAAATTTATACTGATGGATCGTGTTTAAATAATCCCGGTAATGGAGGCTGGGCGGCAATAATTATTAAAGATGGGAAAAAAACTCAGATAAATGGTAGTAAAAAAAATACTACAAATAATCGTATGGAGTTACTTGCTCCGATTAAAGCTTTAAATAAAATACCAAAAGGAAGTAACGTTCAAATTTTTACAGATTCTAAATATGTTAAATCAGGGATAACAGAGTGGATTCATAATTGGAAAAAAAATGGATGGAAAACTGCAAATAAAAAAAAAGTAAAAAATAAAGAACTTTGGACAGAATTAGATATTTTATCTAATGAATTTCAAATAAAATGGACTTGGGTAAAAGGACACTCCTCAGATAAATTAAATAATGAAGTAGATCTACTCGCAAGAGAAGCTGCTAATTTATAGTTAAAAATCTGTTTTTAATTTTATGCATACTAGTAATACTGAACTTGCATTTGTAAATATTAAAAAATTAATTTAAAAAAAGACACTCTCTAGTTAGTTTAAATTTAAATCTTCTCGGGGTTTGGGGCACCTGGCAACAGAACGCCCCATCAACTATCTGCACAAAAAGGAATTATCACTTATTTTTTTTGGTTCATCAGCATAGTATTTAAACTTACTTAAAGATACCGTTTTAGGGTTTCTTAATTCAATGTCAATTTCCCACTTCTCATCTAAGGTTTTTCCAATTCCCAAAAAGAGACTTTTATATTTATAATATTCTCCTGACATACCATTTCCAAAAACAAAAATGTCTGAGAATACTTTATCTTCTACTTTTATTTTATCAAAAGTATAGAATACACTAATAGTTTCATTATTTTTTTCATCTTTGCAAACTAAACTTTCAGCTGATAAATAAGTATAATTAATTAATAATATTAAAAAAAAAATCGCATTTACTAAAATTTTTTTCATAAAATAAAATTTAATCAAATCTTGCTAAAAATCTCAAACAAAATTCTATTAATAAAATCCTACATTGTATTAAAACTACCAATTATATTAAATTTTTTATCTGAAACTATAATTTCTCCAGAAGATGAACCTATATTTAAAATTGAGGAAATAACTACAAAGTGTGTAACTAAAACTAAATTTTTATCACTATCCCAATTTTTAATATAGTTTCTAAGATCTTTAATTTGCTTTACTTCATTTGCCGCAAACCTCTCATCATAAAAGGAGTTTAAAGCATTAAAAGTTTTAAAATTTTGAAAAGCGTATTTTGCTGTATCTTTACATCTACACCACTCACTGGATAATACTTTGTCAATTTTTATGTTATTATTTTCAAAAAATAGACCAATTTTTTTTGATTGTAAAATTCCATTTTCATCTAAATTTCTTTGAGTTGAACAATCTTTTATATCAAAATTATTTGGATCACCATTTCCAGGTGCAATAGCGTGTCTTATAAAAACTAATTTTTTACCTTCTTTTAGAGATTTTACAATTTCATCGTCAGAAAAGGCATTATTATTTTGAAATAGAAGACCTATAAATAGAAGGATTACAATTTTTTTAATCACTAGTAGTTAGACTTTGCTTTTAACAAAGTTTTTTACCTCTTGAGTATTATTTTTCAACACTTGGAAATTTTCCTTTTTATTAAGTACATACTCTAGTTCTTCGGGTAATTTTTCGTACTTATTTATTGCATTTTTTGTAGCATCTGGAAATTTACATGGGTGAGCAGTTGATAAAACTACACAATCATTAAAAGATATTTTTTTTGCAGCGCCCACTCCAATGGCTGTATGGGGATCTAATATTATATTATTTTCTTCGTAATTTTTTTTAATAATGTCTAAAATTTCTTGCTCATTACAACTTTCAGATAAAAAATCTTTTCGAATTATCTCTAAATTATTCTTTTCAATTTGATAAGAATTTTGGTTAACTTTTTTCATAATTTGTGCTGTTTTTTCAGAGTCTGAATTATTTACATAATAAATTAATCTTTCAAAGTTACTCGCTAGCTGAATATCCATACTTGGTGAAATTGTTTCTCTAACTTCTCTTGAAACATAATCACCTTTTGAAATGGCTCTATGCAAAATATCGTTTTCATTTGTTGCAACAATTAATTTATCAATTGGTAATCCCATTTTCTTTGCTAGGTAGCCTGCAAATACATCGCCAAAGTTTCCCGTTGGAACAGAAAATGAAATAGTTTTTTTACCTAATTTAAAATACGTGTAAAAATAATACACTGTTTGGGCAATAATTCTTGCCCAATTTATTGAATTTACTCCCGACATATTTATAGATTTAGAGAACTCAAGATCACAAAACATTTGTTTTACAATATTTTGACAGTCATCGAAATTCCCTTCTATTGCAATATTGAAGACATTTTTTTCATCAATAGTAGTCATTATCTTTCTTTGAACAGAAGAAATTTTGTTGTTTGGATGCAAGACAAAAATATTTAAATTAGATTTGCCCTTAATTGCATTTATAGCTGCTGCTCCTGTATCTCCAGAAGTTGCGACCACTATATTTATTTTTTTGTCATTTTTGCTTAGATAATATTCATACAAATTACCAATGAATTGCATTGCAATATCTTTAAAAGCTAAAGTTGGACCGTGAAATAATTCTAATAAAATTATTTCTCCTAGATTTGAAAGTTTTATAACCTCTTTTTCCCTGAAGGTTGAATAAGATTTTTTGATTAGAGATGAAAGTTCTTCTTTGGAAATAAAATCTTCAGAAAATAAATTTATTAATTCAGTGGATAATTCATTATAACTTAGATTTTCAAGCTTATACAATTCATCAGAACTATATCTTTTTAACGATTTTGGAACATAAAGCCCCCCATCATCAGCTAATCCCTTAATGAAAATTTGTTCAAAATTAAAATCCTTTGAACTGTCTCTTGTGCTTATGTATTTCATCTGTGATATAAAGTACTCTAAACAAATATTTTATAGTCGCAATATTTAAATTAAGGTATCTATTAAGAATAATACGAAAATTAAAAATAAATAAAAAATTGAAAATCCGAAGACTTTTTGTGCCTTTTTTAAATTAAACTCATTTTTTTTATATTTAAACAAATCATAGCAAATATAATTGTAATAAAAAGTAAGCAATAAGGAGCTGATTAAAAAAATCTCACCTGTAAACCCTATTACATAAGGTACAATAACAACGGGAAGCATAAACAAAGAATAAACAAAAATTTTTTTCTTTGTTTCTTCTATTCCATTTGTAATTGGTAGCATTGGAATTTTAGCTTTTTGATAATCTTCAGCCTTATAAAGACTTAACGCCCAAAAGTGAGAAGGTGTCCAATAAAAAATTATTAAAAAAAATGTGATTGGTTCAAGTGTTAAAGAGTTCGTTGCAATAGTCCATCCAATCACCGGGGGCAAAGCTCCTGATGCTCCTCCAATTACAATATTTTGTGGAGTTTTTCTCTTTAACCAAATTGTATAAACAAAAAGATAAAAAGCGATAGTAATTAGCAGTAAGAACGCAGATAAAAGATTAGAAAAATAATAAAGACCAAAAACAGATACGACTGATAAAATTATACCAAAAATTAAAGCATGGTCTCTATTAATTTTACCAGTTGGAATTGGTCTAAGACAAGTTCTTGTCATCAATTTATCTAAATCGGCTTCATACCACATATTCAGTGATCCTGCTGCTCCAGCCCCTATCGTAACAAAAAAAATACTAATAATAGAGTCAATTAACGGAACACTGTTTGGTGATGTTAACAAACCAACCGCACAGGTAAATATTACAAGAGACATAACTCTTGGTTTCATTAACAATAATAATGATTTTAAATAACTTATTAAGTTATTAAAAGAAGAAGTTTGGTTTTTTAAAATATCGCTTGACAAATCTAATCCACATTCATTGAAACGAATACAACTAATAATATCATTCCAATAATAAGTATATGATTTCCCAAATCAAATATTTCAACTTTGCTATTTTTTTTATCTATAAATTTTCTATGCAGTGGTAGATTGTCATATGGATTAATTTTTATTTCCTTGCCTTGATTTTTTTCATTTTCTACTTTGATAGAAAAACCAAACCATGTGATATATATAAAAAAAAGGAAAAAAAATAATAAACCAGCTAATATAGTATATCCATCCATAAATATTTAACCTCCAACAAAAAAATAAAATAGCCTTGTGAAAACAGTGTATTTATACTCTGCAACCATAAGGAATATAAAACACGCAATAGCCGTCATAGGCCATAGGAGAACATTTACTAATGCATATCTTTCCCAAAATAAATGCATAAAAAAAGCCATAATTAAACCAGCTTTTAAAAACATAAAAATTAAAATTAAAGACCATCTTAATAAGCCCTGAAATTGATACCAATCAACCAAATATGAAAAGAAACTTAAAACAAACAGAAGACCCCATATCCAAAGGTATATTCCTATTTTGTGTGTCGATGATTGATTTTTTTTTTCAGTTTCACTCATAAATCATTTTACCATAAATAAAAAAATGCAAAGATAAATACCCAAACTAAATCTACAAAATGCCAGTATAAGCCAAGAATTTCAATTTCAACATAATCACCCTTCATTGATGTAAACCAGCCTCTTTTTTGATCGTCATAATGTCCTGCAAAAACCTTATAAGCGTAGATAAATAAAAATATTACTCCTATAGAAACGTGAGTTCCATGAAAACCTGTTATCATAAAGAAAAAAGATCCAAACTGAGCTGCACCAAACGGATTCTCCCAAGGCCTTACACCTTCATGAATTAATTTAGACCATTCAAAGGCTTGCATTCCAACAAATGTTAATCCTCCTATAGCTGTTGCTAGAACTAACCAACCACACATCTTTCTATTTTTTTCATAACCGTATTTAACTGCAAGTGCCATAGTTCCGCTGCTAGTAATTAAAACAAATGTCATGATTGCGATTAGTAAAAGAGGTACTGGTACTCCAAATGCATCAAGCGCAAATACTTCACTAGGATTAGGCCATTCTACTGGTGTAGAACCTCTTCCTTTCATATATGAAATCAAAAAACAACTGAATATAAATGTATCACTTAATAAAAAAATCCACATCATTGCTTTGCCCCAATGAACACCTTTGAACATTGTTTGATCAGAGCCGGTATCTTCAGCCATGCCCTTAAACCCAGGTTTAAGTTCTAGTCCATCTATTTTTGGGTCTGACATTTTTATTTTATGTTTTTTCTACACCTGTATTAACAACTTCACTAGGAGGCGTAGTCTGTGTTATATAATCCTCTTTTGCACCAGGAACACTAAAATCATAAGGCCATCTATGAACTACCGGAAGTCGGTCACCCCAGTTTCCATGCTCAGGAGGAACTGTAGGCGTTAACCATTCTAGCGAATTGGCCTTCCAAGGATTTTTTCCAGCAGGTTTTCCTGTCTTCAAAGTTTTTATTATATTATATATTAATATAAATTGTGCAGCCCCTACTAAGAAAGCTGCTAAGCTTATAAATTCATTCATACCAACTGCAGATGTCATATATGGACTATCGTACATTTCGAAATATCTTCTTGGAACTCCAATAAATCCTAAATAATGCATTGGAAAATAAATTGAGTAAGCTCCTAAAAAAGTTGTCCAAAAATGCCACTTTCCTAATTTCTCATCTAAAAATCTACCGGCAACTAAAGGAAACCAATGATAGATGGCGCCCATAATTACCATTAATGGCGCTATGCCCATTACCATATGAAAGTGAGCTACTACAAAATATGTGTCTGATAAGGGTACATCTACTGATACGTTTCCTAAGAAGATTCCAGTGATGCCTCCATTTACAAACGTAACAATAAATCCAAGGCACCAAAGCATGACAGTATTCATTCTTATGTTTCCCTTCCAAAGGGTTAAAATCCAGTTGTAAACTTTCATAGCAGTTGGAACTGCTATTATAAGTGTTGTAGTAGCGAAAAAGAAACCAAACCATGGATTCATTCCGCTAACATACATGTGGTGAGCCCAAACGAAAAAGCTTAACGCACCTATACCAACAATCGCCCATACCATCATTCTATAACCAAAAATATTTTTTCTTGCATGTACAGAAATCAAATCTGAAATTATTCCGAATGCAGGCAGAGCAACTATATATACCTCTGGATGTCCAAAGAACCAGAACAAGTGTTGAAAAAGAATAGGACTTCCTCCACCATATTCTAAAACCTCACCAGCTTTTAAAATTGTTGGCATGAAAAAACTTGTTCCAAGCACTTTATCTAAGCTCATCATCAATGCACCAACTAATAATGCTGGAAATGCAAGCATTGCTAAAACAGTCGCTGTAAAAATACCCCATACCGTTAAAGGCATTCTCATTAACGTCATGCCTCGAGTTCTAGCTTGCAAAACAGTAATTAAATAATTTAATCCTCCCATTGTAAAACCTGCTACAAATAAAATTAATGATAAACACATTAATAGTATTCCATATTCTGAACCTGGAGTTCCTTCTAAAATTGTTTGTGGCGGATAAAGTGTCCATCCTGCTCCTGTTGGACCACCTGGAACAAAAAAACTTGCCATCAGAACTGCAACTGCTACAAAAAATGACCAGAAACTTACCATGTTAAGATATGGAAATACCATATCTCTTGCTCCAACCATCAAAGGTATTAAATAGTTTCCAAAACCTCCAAGGAAAAGTGCTGTTAAAAAGTACACAACCATTATCATTCCATGCATAGTAACGAACTGATAATAATGTTCCGCTGTCATAAAACCGGCTGCGCCTGGGAAACCTAGTTGTAAACGCATTAACCATGAAAGAATAAGACCGACTACACCAGTAAAAGTAGCTAAAAGAAAATATTGTACTCCAATAACTTTAGCGTCCTGACAAAAAACCCACTTAGTGATAAAGCTATGTCCATGATATAAATCTTGATCTGTAACTTCTGCTGGTCTTACATAATCCATGTCAGGAGTTAATCCTCCTCCTCCTCCGCCTGTTAAAGTTTCTGAGGACTGTGCTTGAATAGTTTTATTGTTATTAAAATCTTCGGACATTTTTTCCTTTATATATATTTTTTACCATTTTATTTATTTTTTTGCTAATTTTGTTTTATCAGTATTTATTTTTTGTTGTTTTGCTATCAAATCAGAGAAAGTCTCTTGTTCGTTTAGCCATTTACTATAATCTTGTTTGTCCTGGACTATTACACCACCTCTCATTGCGTAATGTCCTACTCCACAATACTCTACACATAAAACCTCAAACTCACCAGTTTTGTTAGGTTCAAACCAGTAATATGTTACAATTCCTGGTACAGCGTCCATTTTTGCTCTAAACTGTGGAACATACCAATTGTGAAGAACATCCACCGATCGCAGTAAAATTTTAACAGGTTTATTATTTTCAAGATTTAATATATCACTTTGTATCATTACATCATCTTTTCCATAAGGATCGTCTAAATTTATTCCAAATGGATTATCATCTGTAACATTCACAACTTGTGTAGTTCCCAGTTTACCATCTTCACCTGGAAGTCTATATTGCCATCCCCATTGCCACGCCATTACATCAACTTCAATTGCATTTTTAGGAACATTCACATAATTGTTCCAAATCACAAGTCCCGGAGCCAAAAGAGCTACTACACCAATTGTAGTGGCCCAAGTTAAAATTTTTTCTAACTTTTTATCTTCAGGTTGATAATCAGCCTTACGGTCTTCTTTATAAGAGAATTTAAAAACACAATAAACCATAAAAAGGCATACAGCAACAAACACTCCTCCACCAATCCAAAAAGTAAGTGTGATTGTATCATCCATGCCACCCCAATTAGAAGCAACATCAGTCCAATACCAAGGTGTGAATATGTGGAACAATATAGAGCCTAGAATGACTAAAAAAAATATAATACCTGGATGCATAACGTTTATATAGAATAAATATAATATAATTACCTATGACAAAATGTCATAAAAATCCTCTAAATAATCTAATATAATCAACAATTATATGCTTGGAAAACTAGGAATTTTAATCACAATACTCGTTTTAGTTTTACTTTTTTATCTTGTAATTTCTTTTGGCGCGGGAGCTTTTTCAAAGGATAAAACTAAACCAGAGACAAAAAAATATTTGAAGTCTGTGAATATACTTTTGGCTATAATTGCTATCGTTGGGAGTTTATTAGTTTTTTTTCTTTGAGTTTAAGAAATTAAAGACTTACACCAATCAATAAATGCATCATTAAAAATATAGATCATTAAAAAAAATGCTAACCAAACAATTAGTAAAAATGTCCAATACCATGATAGAGCGGAGATACTTTTTTCTTCATCTAAGATTTTATTATTTTCAACTTTTAAAACTCTAGATGAAACTTTTCCCCAAAAAAATAAGCCACCTAAAAGATGTAAACCATGTAGAGTAGTAAAAACATAAAATGATGAAAAATATGTATTAGTAGTTACATAATTTCCACTTTCCATTAGCTGCATCCAAAAAATTATTTGACCAAAAAGAAATAAATAACTTAGTCCACCAACTATAATCAAATTTTTTTTAATCCTAGATGTATCTTTTTTTTCCAAATCTTTCACAATTTTATAAAAAAAATAACTTACAAAAAAAAGAACAGTAGTATTTAACCATAATAAATTTGGCTTTAATAAATACATTGTATCTTGTCCTGGTGGAATTGAATAAATATATGCTGTGAAAATTAAACTAAATAAAACTGTTGCAATACCAAAAATTATTATTACTGCTGATTTCTGCGATGAGATATCAAAAGTTTTGCCTGGGTGCGAAGTGTCAATTGCCATTTGTTCCTTTTCCCAAGGTTTTTGCAACAATGTGCCAAAAAGTTTCTTTATTATACCGCTCATAAATTTTATATAATTACATATTTAATTTTATCAACTATGAAAGTAAAAACATCTTTAATTGTAATAGCTGGTTGTTTGGGGATTTTTCTATTTGTGATGTTACCTATTTTTTTATCTGTACAAGAAAAGAAAGATGATTATGTCGCATCTCTACAAGGTTCAAAATTTTCACTCATAGACATGAATAATAATACTATTACTGAAAAATCATTTGAAGGACCTTTAACTGCAATTTTTTTTGGCTTTACTAATTGCCCAGATGTATGTCCAATGACACTTAGTAAGATGGATATTGTTTTAGAAAAATTAAAAAAAGAAAATAAATCTATTAAATTATTTTTTGTCAGCGTTGATTCTGAGAGAGATACACCCGAAGTTATTAAAGAATATTTAAGCTCTTTTGAAACTAATTTTGTAGGAATTACAGGAAAAAAAGAAAAAATATTTTTACTTTATAAATCATGGGGTATTATTAGCCAAAAAGTATTTACTGAAAATGGTGAATACAATATCGATCACAGTTCACCAGTTTTATTACTTAAAGATGGAAAATATGTTGCACGAATCTCACCACGTGATGACATTAAAAGATCAATAGAAATAATTAAAAAATATTTATAAATTAAATAATATAATTTATAATTGATAAAGCAGTAATAGCAGCAGTTTCGGACCTTAAAATATTTTCATTAATTTTTATTTGCTTAACATTTTCAAAAGATAAAATTTTATCCCTTTCCTTTTCAGAAAAATCTCCTTCTGGTCCAATTATAATACAAATAGGTTGATGTATTGTATTTCTAATTTCTATTTTCTTATTTTTTGCATTTAAATCTGTAAATATTAATTCAATTTTTTTTTTATTTTTATTTAAAAAGCTATCTAGTTTTTCACATTTATCTAGAACTGGAACATCAATACGATTTGATTGTTCGGCAGATTCAATAATTATTTTTTCTAACCTTTTACTGTTGATTTTTCTAACAATAGATCTTTCAAATATAATCGGAATAAATTTTGTTACACCTAATTCGGTTGCTTTTTGTATCATAAAGTTAAAATAATTTGATTTAATGGGTGAGAAAGCCAACCATAAATCTCTTCTATTTTGCTTTTGTCTTATTAGTTTTGTAACTTTGAATTTTACTATACCTTTGGAAATCTCTTTTGTTTGCGCTTCCCACTCTCCGCTATTATTAAACACAGAAAAAACTTCGTTTTTTTTAAGCCTCATAACTTTGCTGATATAATGAGACTGTGATTTATTTAGATTTGTTATCAAATTTTGTGATAAACTTTCAGAAAAAAATAATCTAATATTACTCATTATTTCTAAGTTAATTTATGAAAAATATTAAAGCAATAATTTTTGATGCCTACGGAACATTATTTGATGTTAATTCGGCAGCTAAAATGTGTAAAAACAAAATTGGAAACAAATGGGAGAGCTTTGCAAACTATTGGAGAACAACCCAATTAGAATATACATGGTTAAGAAGTCTAATGGGTAATCACAAAAATTTTTGGCAGATTACAGAAGATAGCTTAGATAAAGCCATGAAAGCTTTTCAAATAGAAAGCAAAATGAGGAATGAACTATTAGAATTGTATAAAATATTGTCACCATATCCTGAAGTAAAAGAAACACTAGAAAAACTTAGAGAGAAAAAATATAAATTGGCCTTACTTTCAAATGGTACGCCTAATCTTTTAAATGAATTGGTTAAAAATAATAATTTGCAAAATTTATTTGATGATATTTTTTCTATTGAGGAAGTAGGAATTTTTAAGCCCAGCTCAAAAGTTTATGATATACCAATCAAAAAATATAAAATACAAAAAGAAGAAGTAGCCTTTTTGAGCGCTAATACTTGGGATGTATCAGGGGGTGGAAATTATGGATATACTTCTATCTGGGTAAATAGAAATAATAATATTTTTGATAAATTAGATTTTATTCCAAATAAAGAAATTAAAAAACTTAATGAATTGCTGGAGTTAATTTAAAAGTAGCGATGATTTAACATCTTTTATAAATGTATTGGTTTAAAATATAGTAACAATTTCTAACCAATATGGAGAAGATAATGGCTGATAAAATTGATGTTAAGTTCGAAATTTACTCTGATACAGATAAAATGTTAGAGGAAATTACAAATAAATATGAATTACCAGACAAGTCGAAAGCATTAAGATGCTTACTAGATTATGCAGAGGAAAAAGAAGATGAATGGGATGAAATGTTTGCAACAGTTCGTTGCAATAGATGTGGATAATTATTAAGTTTTTAACATGCTAAATATATTTGATTTAATTGGAAGAATTCTCATATCTCTTATTTTTTTATTAAGTGGATTTCATAAAATAACAAACTATGAGGGGACTATTTTATGGATGGAAGGTTTTGGGTTATCAGATTTTTTATTAATTCCTGCAATTATTTTAGAAGTAGTTGCCCCAGTTTTAATTATTGTTGGTTACCATGTTAGAGTCTCAGCAGCTTTTTTATCTATTTTTTGTATTGGTACAGCAATAATATTTCATAATGATTTTTCAAACCAAATACAATTTATTGCATTCATGAAGAACTTTGCTTTGGCAGGTGGATTTTTATTTTTAGTTGTTAATGGGGCAAGAGATTTAAGTTTGGATAAAAAATTAAGAAAAAAATGAGCAAGGTCGAAATCAAACAAATCATAAAACCTTTGCCAACTTCCGATGGTGCTGGCGTTAAATTAAAAAGAAGTATAGGAATTAAGCCTAATTACTTTGATCCTTTCTTGATGCTAGATGAATTTGGCTCGAACAACAAAGATGATTTTATTGCAGGATTCCCAGCTCATCCACATAGAGGTATTGAAACAGTAACTTATATGCTTCAAGGTGAGTTTGAACATAAAGATAGTACAGGAGCGAGAGGTAGAATGAAATCTGGAGATGTTCAATGGATGAAAACTGGAAGTGGAATTATTCACTCCGAAATGCCAGCTACTTCGAGTGGAAAACTTCATGGATTTCAATTATGGATTAATATGCCCTCTAGAATGAAAATGAATAAACCTGATTATATTTATATTGATTCAGATGAAATTAAAATTCATAAAGATAATGAAAAAAAAGTAAAAGTTATAGCCGGAAAGTATAAAAATACCGAAGGACCTATTAAAAAACATAACCTAAAACCAATTTATCTTGATATAGAATTAAAAAAGGATAAAGAATTTATTTTTGAATTACCTTTAACACACAATTCTTTTATTTATTTAATTGATGGAGAAATAGAAGTTGGGAAAAAAAAACATGATAAAGTCAAAAACTCAACTTTGATTTTATTGACCAAAGGTGAAAATCTTCGAGTTTCTGCTTTAACTCAAGCCAAATTTTTACTAGTATCTGGAAATCCAATAGGAGAAAAAATTGCAAGAGGTGGGCCATTTGTTATGAATACAAAATCTGAAATTCTTGAAGCGATAAATGATTACAACAATGGAACTTTTGTAAAGTAGTGAAAGCAATTGAAATAAAAAAAACGGGTGGACCTGAGGTATTAGAGCTTAAGGATATTAAGCTTGGTGAGCCTAAGGAAAACGAGGTCCTAATTAAACATGCTGCAATCGGTTTGAATTACATTGATACATATCATAGATCTGGGCTATACTCAGTTCCACTTCCATCAGGCATTGGTTTGGAAGCATCTGGTGTAATTGAAAAAGTTGGTAAAGATGTAAATAATTTTAAAGAAGGAGACAAAGTTTCTTATGCAGCTGCTCCAATCGGTTCCTACTCGACCCACAGAATTTACCCAACTAAAAATTTAGTCAAAGTGCCAGATGGAATAGATTTAGAAGTTGTTGCAACATTGATGACAAAAGGGCTTACCACTTTTTACCTTTTACACAAAACTTATCCTGTAAAATCTGGCCAGAAAATATTATTTCATGCTGCCGCTGGAGGTGTTGGGCAAATTTTTTGCCAGTGGGCAAAAAGTTTAGGTTGTGAAGTAGTTGGTACTGTAGGGTCAGATGAAAAAATTGAAATTGCAAAAAAATATGGATGTTCTCATGTAATAAATTATTCAAAAGAAGATTTTAAAAAGAAAGTAATGGAAATCACGTGCGATGAAGGTTTGCCAGTTGTTTATGATGGTGTTGGAAAAGTTACAATGGAAAAATCTTTAGGATGCTTAAAGATGAAAGGAACATTTGTATCATTTGGGAATGCGTCTGGAAAGCTTGACCCATTAGATGTTGGGAAATTAATTGCTCCAAAAGGCCTGTATCTTACAAGACCAAGCATAGCTCATTATACGAGTACAAGAGACGACCTCGATGAAGCATCAAAAAAACTATTTGATATGGTTAAAACAAAAAAAGTAAAAATTGATATTTTCAAAAAATATTCTTTAAAAGATGCTATAGTTGCACACAAAGATTTAGAAAGTAGAAAAATTATTGGACCTGCAATAATTGTTCCCAATTAATCTATTTTAACATCCATATCAGACATGTGTAAATTTAAAGCATTTGTAGATATTTGAATCTCTCTAATAAAAAAAATAATAGAAATGATCATAGACAGACAGCATGATCCAAAAATCACTCTTGCTACAAAAAATTCATCTAAGTAGAGCGCAAATACAGTCAACATATTAAATAAAAAGCCAAATGCTGCAAACATTATTGTCCACCTAAGTATTGAAATTCTACTACTTAGGTTAATAAACTGCTTTTTCCATTCGGGTGGTATATGTTTTTCATAAACATGCTCATCATGAAGCTCTCTTATAAGTTTGCTTAAAGTATGAAATCTGTTGCTATAAACACTCATTAACAATGGTATAGCAGGAAACATCAAAGCTGTTACTGTATAATCAATATTCATACGAATCAGTTTGATTATGAATCTAGGCTTTGCTATTTACAAGTAAATTCTAATGAAACATCTAAATCTTTTTATAGAACTTACTCGTTTAAAAAAACCAATAGGCTTTATGCTATTATTTTGGCCATGTGCATGGGGTCTTACAATTGCTTATGATTTTTCTAATAATCTTAATGCTTATTTTTTTAACTTATTTTTATTTTTATCTGGCTCAGTTTTGATGAGATCAGCTGGTTGTATAATTAACGATATATCAGATAAAAAATTTGATTTAAAAGTTGAAAGAACCAAAAATAGACCTGTAGCATCTGGAAAAATTTCTATCAAACTTGCATTATTTTATGCATTGATACTATGTACTTTAGCATTTTTAGTATTAATTAATTTTAATTTTTTAGTTATTATTCTTGCTATTGGATCTATGCCTTTTGCTTTTACCTATCCATTAATGAAAAGATATACATATTGGCCTCAACTATTTTTAGGAATAACATTTAACTATGGTTTAGTTCTTGGTTGGTTATCAGTTAGTAATGAATTTAACTATATTCCAATAATTTTTTACATTGGAGCCATATTTTGGACACTTGGATACGACACAATATATGGATTTCAAGACTTAAAAGATGACGAAATAATAGGAATAAAATCAACTTCAATTAAATTCAAAAATAATCCAATTAATTTTTTATTAACATGTTACACAATTCTTATAATGGTTTTAATATCTTTGGGATTTATGATGAATTTTAACTATATATATTTTTTATTTTTGATCGTGCCCATTATACATTTAATTTTTTTTCAAATAAAAAAATTAAATATTCAAGATCCAAAAAATTGTTTGGGGATTTTTAAGAGCAATAATCTTCTTGGATTATTAATTTTTATGAATATTTTGATAGGAAAATTAGTTTAATGAATAATAATATTTCAATTTTAAAAAGACTTTATAAAGATTATACAAGTAAATTTTTAGTCAGGATATTATATTCAGTTTTACTATCCGCTATTTTAGCCACCAGTACCTCCTCGATCGCGTATCTTTTAGATCCTGCAATTAAGAAAATTTTTATTGAGAAAGATCAATCACTAATTTTTTTAATACCGATGGCAATTATTATTGCTTTCGCAACTAAAGGAATATCTTTGTATGGTGCCAAACATATTATGATAGGCGTTGCACAGGAAGTTACAGCAAATGTACAAAAAGATATGATAAAATCATTTATTTTGGCTGATACACAATTTATTGAAAAAAAACATACAGGGAAGTTTGTATCAAATTTAACTGCTGATGTCGGAATGTTAACAAATTTAATAAGTACGGTAATTTTAAATATTTGCAAAGATTCCTTAACATTAATTGGTTTGCTCGGAGTAATGTTTTACCAAAACTGGAAGTTAACTTTATTAGCAATAATAATGATACCATTGGCTTCAATCACAGCACGTTCTTTAGGAAAAAGAATGACAAAAGTATCAAATCAGATGCTTGATAAAGTGGGTTTTTTTACAACTCATTTGTTGGAGTTGTTTAAAAATCACAAAATCATGAAAATATTTCAAAATGAAAATTTTGAAAGCTTAAGATCAAGTAAAAATATAGACCATGTTAAAGATAAATCTAGAAAAATAGCTCTAGTTTTTACAAGGGCAACCCCCATAATGGAAACACTCACAGGAGTAATGATAGCTGCGCTAATATTTTATTCAGGAAAATTAATTAATAATAATGAAATAGATATTAATAGCTTTTTCTCTTTTTTAGCAGCCATGATGCTGGCTTACCAGCCGGTCAGATCATTAGCAACTTTAAATATAGCAATAAGTCAGGGTTTAACCGCTGCAAAGAGAGTACTACCAGTTGTAGATATGAAGAACGAAATTAAAGATAATCCAAATTTACCAAGTTTAAATATTTCAGAATGTAAAATCAATTTTAAAAATATAAATTTCACTTACAATAAAACTGAAAGCATTATTTTAAATTCAATTAATATGGAAATAAAAGGTGGTGGAATGACTGCATTAGTTGGCCATAGTGGTGCAGGAAAATCTACAATTATGAATTTGATACCAAGATTTTATGATTGTGATAGTGGAGATATATTAATAGATAATCAATCAATATATAAAACTAATATATATTCTTTAAGAAAAAATATTTCTCTCGTGAGCCAAGAAACTACTTTATTTGATGATACGATTACAAATAATATAGCATATGCAAAATTAGATGCCTCTGAAAGTGAAATCAGAAAAGCCTCAGAAGATTCTTTCGCAAGTGATTTTATCGAGAAACTTCCAAATAAATATGAGACTGTAATTGGAGAGAATGGAGTTAGATTATCTGGAGGGGAAAAACAACGACTTTCAATAGCAAGAGCAATGCTCAAAAAAAGTCCAATAATTCTTTTGGACGAAGCAACTTCATCTCTTGACGCGGAAACAGAAAGTAAAATTCAGAATGCACTAACTCAATTAATAAAAAATAAGACAACAATAGTAATAGCGCATAGACTTTCAACAGTTCTGAATGCTAATAAAATATATGTTATTGACGAAGGAAGAATAGTAGACGAAGGAAATCATGAATTTCTTCTTTCTAATTCTGATGTTTATAAAAATTTTTATAATAAACAAATTAGAAAAGATTAAATTATGCTAATTATATATAGGTTGTTAATTAATCTAGCTATATTACTTTCTCCATTAATCATAATAATACGTTTAATAAATAAAAAAGAAGATTTATACAGATTTAAGGAAAAATTTTGTTTTTTTTCAGAAAGAAGAAAAAATGGAAATTTAATATGGTTTCATGGTGCTAGCGTAGGAGAAATTAAAAGTATAGTGCCCATAATAGAAAAATTAGAAAAAGAAAAAAAAATCAGTCAGATATTAGTTACTTCATCGACTCTAAGTTCCTCAAAAATTTTTAAAAAATTTAAATTTAAAAAAACAGTTCATCAGTTTTTTCCAATTGATGGATTTGGTAATTCAAATAATTTTTTAAATTTTTGGAAGCCAAGTTTAGCAATTTTTATTGATTCAGAGGTCTGGCCAAATATGCTACTAAACATAAAAAGAAAAAAGATACCCACCATTTTACTAAATGCTAGAATTACAGAAAAATCTTTCAAAAGATGGATGTATTTTGGATCATTTTCACAAAAAATATTTAATTGTTTTGACTCAACTTTTCCTCAAAATAGAGAAACCATGAGATATCTTAGAAGTTTAAAAGTTAAAAAAATTAAATTTTTAGGTAACATTAAATTTTCTGAAAATGAAAAACAATCTAAAGATACAATAAATGTTAAAATAAAAAAATTTATAAAAAATAAACAATATTGGTGTGCAGCAAGTACACACAGCAATGAAGAAATAATTTGTGCTAAAGCGCATATAAAGCTTAGAAAAAAAATTAAAAACATTATAACTTTTATAATTCCAAGACATATCAACAGAACCAAGGAAATTATAAATTCCTTACACAACTTAAATTTGAAGGTTCATTGTCATAGTTCAAATGATATAATAAAAAAAGACACTGATATCTATGTTGTAGACGCTTATGGTGAAAATGTTTCATTTTTTAAAATTTGTAGCACAGTTTTTTTAGGAGGATCACTGGTTAATCATGGTGGTCAAAATCCCATTGAAGCTGTTAGAAATGGTTGTAGTATAATTCATGGTCCATACATTCAAAATTTCAAAGAAGTTTACGAACTTTTAAATAAAGACAAGGTTTCTAATAAAATAAAAAATGTTAACCAACTATCCCAAAAAGTTGATATTTTAATAAAAAATAATGGATCATCTAAACGCTTGAAAAATAAAATTAATAAATTGGGTAAAAAAATTTTAGAAAAAACACATGCTGAATTTAAATTTTATTTAAATAAAATATGAAATTAAAAAAGCCGAAATTTTGGGACTATTCAGGAATGTCTCTTTGGTCTATAGTGTTATTTCCATTATCTATTTTATTTTTAATTTTTTCTTCAATTATCAATCTTTATAAAAAACAAAAAAAATTTTCAATTCCAATTATATGTGTTGGTAATATTTATGTCGGTGGTACAGGAAAAACACCTTTAGCTTCGGAAATATTTAAAATCATTAAATCAACAGGGAAAAATCCAGGATTTATAAAAAAAAGTTATGATTATTTGGTTGATGAAATAAAAATGTTAGAGAAAATAGGCAAAATTTATTCAGATAAAAAAAGAGAGAAAGCAATTAATGCATTAATTTCGTCTAAACATGATGTAGCAATTTTAGATGATGGATACCAAGATTTCTCCATTAAAAAGGATTTCTCAATTTTATGTTTTAATTCAAAACAATTAATTGGAAACGGTTTAGTAATTCCATCGGGTCCATTAAGAGAGAAACTTAAATCAATTAGTCGGGCTGATTGTATATTCATAAACGGTAAAAAAAATTTAGATTTTGAAAAAATAATATATAAAATAAATCCAAATCTAAAAATTTTTTACTCAAAATATATAATTAAAGATTTAAATAAAATGACAAATAAAAATATTATTGCTTTTGCAGGCATTGGAAATCCATCAAACTTTTTTGATCAATTGAAAGAGCAAAATGTAAATTTAATAAAAACATATTCTTTCCCTGATCATCATAATTATAAAAGAGAGGAATTGGAAAATATTGTAGAAGAATCAAAGAAAAATCATGCTTTAGTCGTTACAACTGAAAAAGATTTTTTAAGATTAAGTGAAGAGTCCAAATTAATATGTGAATATGTAAAAGTAGATTTAGAAATTGATAATAAAAAAGATTTTATTAATTTATTAAAAAGCAAAATATGAAAATATTTAAATATTTTTTTGAATTTATTTTTTTTTATTTTCTGCTTATTATTTTTAAAATTATGGGATATGAAAATGCTTCAAATTTTGGTAGAAAAATTGGAACATTTTTTGGTCCTTTTGTAAGACCTGAAAAAAAAATATTAGATAATCTTAAAAATTCAAATTTTGGCTTAAATGAATTTGAAAGAAAACAAATTATAAAAAATATGTGGGGAAACTATGGAAGAATTCTTGCAGAATATCCATTTTTAAAAAAATTTAAGAATAATACTTTTCAAAAATATTTTGAAATTGAAGGAAAAGAGTATTTAGAAGAAATCAAAAATAATAACGGTAAAGTAGTTTTTATATCAGGTCATTTCAATAATTTTGAATTAATGGCGATGCAACTAGAAAACTCAGGCTTAAATATTGCGGCAATTTACAGACCTTTAAATAATATTTTCATAAATAAAATTATGGAAAAAATAAGATTAAATCATATTTGTAAAAAACAAATTAAAAAAGGTAAATCTGGATCAAGAGAACTATTGCAGCTTTTTAAAGATGGATATTCAATTGCTCTAATGATAGATCAAAGAGTAAGCGAAGGTATTAAGTCAAAGCTATTTAATCGACATGCATTAACAACGACTATACCTGCTCAATTTGTAAAAAAATTTGATGTTAGCGTAGTCCCAATTTATATTGAAAGAAAAAATAACATTTATTTCAAAATGTATGTAAATAAACCTATTAATTATGATAAAAATATAACCCTTGAAGAAATTACTGATGGTTTAAATAAAGAGTTAGAAAAAATGATAAGAAAAAATCCTGATCAGTGGATATGGTCTCATGACAGATGGAAATAAAACTATTTTTTTTTTAATTCTTCGTTTTTTAAGTGAGCTTCTTTAAAAGAAAAATAGGCCTCTTGTAATTCGACATTCCAATAATTTAAGTCTTTTAAATTTATCTTTTTTCCTGAAACTGCACAAAGAACGTGGTCTCCTTCATCAACTATTTCAAAATTATTTGGTAAATACTTCAATTTTGCTAATTTTTTTTGCATTTTTAGTTTATATATCATTACATGAAAGTAGGAATAATTGGAAGCGGTGGAAGAGAACATGCATTATGTGAAGCATTAAGTAAGTCTAGGAAAATTAGTAAAATTTATTGTTTTCCTGGAAATGCTGGAACTGAAAAAATTGCAGAAAATACTTTAATCAATATAGATGATTTTGATGCTCTTAAAAAATTTGTAATATCAGAAAAAATTGAGTTAATTATTGTTGGACCAGAAAAACCATTAGTCGATGGAATTGTTAATTTTTTTGAAAATATTAATATTCCAATATTCGGTCCTAATAAATTTGCTTCACAACTTGAAGGTTCAAAAATCTTTACTAAAAAAATTTGCGAACAATATCAAATACCTACTGCAAATTTTGGAATTTTTGAAAGCATTGAAAAAGCAAAACTATTCATCAATAAATCAAAATTTCCCTTAGTTGTAAAAGCTGATGGGTTAGCTGCTGGTAAAGGCGTCTATATATGTGAAAATAAAGAGAATGCCTTTATTGCAATAGAAGAAATTTTTAATGGCAAATTTGGTGTATCTAAAAATATTTTAATAGAGGAGTTTCTTAAGGGAGAGGAAATGAGTTATTTTGTAGTAAGTGACGGAAAAAGTATAAAAAAATTTCAAACAGCCCAAGACCATAAAAGAGTAGGTGAAGGTGATACTGGCAAAAACACTGGGGGCATGGGAGCATACTCACCTTCTCAACTTATAAATGAAGAGTTAGATAAAAAAATACTAGATAAAATTATTTATCCAACTTTAAGTGCTCTTAAAGATATGAATTGTGAGTATAAAGGTTTTTTATATGCAGGTCTAATGATTACTAAGAATGAGCCATACTTGATAGAGTATAATGTAAGAATGGGCGATCCAGAATGCCAAACAATCCTCCCAAAGTTAAAATCTGATTTGTTAGATATAATTTTAGCATGTACAGAAAATAAATTAGATGAAATTCAAATTGATTGGCACGATATAAATAGCCTATGTATTGTTTTGTGTTCAAAAGGTTATCCTGATAAATATAAAAAAGATATTTTAATTAATAATCTAAAAGAAATTAATCTAGACCAGAATCAAAAAATTTATCATGCGGGTACAAAAGTTATAAACGGTTCTATTTTATCTAGTGGAGGTAGAGTTTTAAACTTTGTAAATCTATCAAAAACTTTTAAAGAGGCTAGAGATTGTAATATAAAAGCTATTGAAAAAATTAATTGGTCAAATGGTTTTTACCGTAAAGATATCGGGTTTAAAGTAATAGAATAATGAGAATAATATCCGGAAAATATAAAGGAAAAAAAATCCTAAACCCTAAGGATAAACTAACTAGGCCTCTTAAAGACCTAACAAAAGAGTCAATATTTAATATCTTGCATCACTCAAATCTAATAAATATTAATTTAAAAGAAGCTAACGTTTTAGACTTATTTTCTGGGGTTGGATCTTTTGGTTTAGAATGTATATCAAGGGGAGCATTAAATGTAACTTTTTTCGAAAATTATCCAAATGCTGTTAAAATTTTGAGATCAAATATTATAAATATTAATGCTCAAAAAAAAGTTAGCTTGTTCGAAAGTGATTTATTTACGAAAAATAGTTTAGGTTTATTAGACTTAAAATTTCAAATAATTTTTGTTGATCCACCTTACAAAGAAAAAAAAATAAATGATTTATTAAAAAAAATAAATAAATTAAAGCTTTTAGGAAAAAATGGCGTATTAATTATACATAGACATAAAAAAGATAAAGATGAATACCCAGAAGAATTTAAGATAATAATAAAAAAAACTTACGGCATATCAAAAATTATTTTTTTAGTACTTTTTAAGTAAAATTTTTTTTGTCTCAACTTTTATAAGTTCTACAGATGGTTGATCAAATGGATTTACCCTTAATGCTCTTCCCAATAGTATAGTTTCTAAAATAAAAAAACTGAAAAGTTCACCCAAAGTTTCCTCGTCACGTTTAAGTATTTCAAAGCTCCTGAAAGGTATTTTTTTTCTTAAAAATATTTTCTCTGTTGCAACTTTCTGTGAATATAAAATTTCTTCCAGACTTCTGTTTTTAAGATATTTGTGACTAGAAAGTAGATTTTTAATATTGATTTTAGTTGTTTTTTTATCAAACACGTGGAAAAAAGTAAAAAAATTTTTTTGTGGGCCGTCCAAATAAAACTGCATTAAACTATGATTATCTTTTGGCATTGTAGAAATTATCGGCAAAATTCCTTTGGCTTTTTTTCCTAAGCTTTCTGCAACTAATTGTTGATACCACTTAAATAAATTTTCTGATTTTTCATCATAATTTAATATGACTGAAATATATTTTTTATTATTAATTAAATTAATTGTACTTGCTACATTTTTAATTAGCCTATCAGTAAATTTTTTATTTTTAATTAAAAAATTTAATCTTTTAAATTTTTTAGGATTTAAGCCAACAAGTTCTGCTGGTAACATGCCAACTTCTGATAAAACTGAATATCTTCCTCCGATATAATTATTGTGGAGAACTACATCTGCTTTAAGTTTATTTGCTAAATTATTTAAATAACTATTATTATTTTCAGTTATAAATATATTGTTATCATTTTTTTTGATTAATATATTTGAATTTGAAATTGTTTCCAAGGTATTTCCAGATTTTGATACAACTAAATTTAGAATTTTACTTTCATTTTTCTTTATCGGATTGTTAATAAGATTGCTGATAAAAAAAAATTTTTTTTTTATTTTATGTCTCAAAAAGCTAAAAATTGCTTCAGTTCCTAATATAGATCCCCCCATTCCAATAATCCTTAATTTAAAAAAATTCTTATATTTTTTTATTATTTTTTTTGAAAAAGAATACGAATATTTTAAAGAAAGTGAATTTAATACTTCAATTTCAGTTCTTTTTAATTTTTCAAAGTCTTTCTTTGCTTTAGATATATTTGATCTAAGAACAAAATTTTTAAATATAATGTTTTTTGTTAACATTAATTTTTTTCAATTTTTTTTCTAATAGAATCTTCTAATGATTGGTTAATCTTAGAATTTTTTTCTGAGCTGCTATTTTCAGAATTACTAAAAACTTGACTTAAATCTATATCACTAGTTTTTTTAGTTTGAGCTTTTTGCTGACCTATGGGCTTTGGTAGCTCGTCGTAGTTTGGAGGAAAAACCAAAGGATTTTTTTTTTGCACTAAAAATTCATCGGTATTTTGTTTTTTTTTTATAGATAAGTTGTCTCTTATACCCTTGCATCCATTTAGAGTGATAAGAATAAAGCTTAAAAGAAGTATTATTATTTTATTATGAGTTTTCATTTATTTTCTTTTTTAAAAAAAATTTCAACAAAAATAAGGCATATCACACCTAAAGATATAAATATATCTGCAACATTAAAAATAAACCAATGAAAATCGTTTAAATGAAAATCAATAAAATCTGGTACAGCAGAATAGTAAAATCTATCGAATAAATTTCCTACGGAGCCACTAAAAATAGTTATAAAAAAATACCCTTTATAATCTTTTGACCTAACAGCAATTATCAAAATAATTATCGTTATGAGTGTAATCAAAAATGTAATGAAATTATATATAAAGTTTTGGTCATAAGAAAACAAACCAAAAGCAATTCCCTTATTCCATATCAAGTAAAAATTTAAAAAAGGTGTTACAAATAAATTCAAAGTTTCATTTATCTCAGCCAAATTTAAAATATATAGTTTAGATAATCGATCTAAGGTAAATGTTAAGATAAAGATAGAGACAAAAATTATATTCCTTTTAAAATTATTTTTAAGCATTAATATTTAAACTGCAGTGAGGTCTTAAACATTTATTTTCACTAACTTTCCAACAAACTGAACATTTTTGCCCTTTCGCTTTTAAAGTTTCAACATTAATTTCATTTGAGGAATTTTTTTCAACTTTTGCATTAGAAGTTATGCACAATTCTGAAAAATCTATATCTTTAGTCAATTCAAGTAATTTATTTTCCAATTTTATTATTAAATTTGCCTCCAAGCTTGACCCTATCTCTTTTGATGCTCTTTTAATTTCAATACTACTATTACAAGCTTCTCTAATTTTAATTAATTCTACCCATTTACTTTCAAGTTTGCTGTTCTTCCACTGCTCTGGTATTGATGGAAAACTTTCCAAATGTATGCTTTTTTCATTCATTTTAACTAGAGAATAAATTTCTTCAGTAGTAAAAGATAAAATTGGAGCAAACCATTTTAATAAAATTTCTAAAAGAATGTTTAAAAAAAGGACTGTCGATTTTCTTTTTTCACTATTAATTTTATCGCAGTACAAAGTGTCTTTTCTTATATCAAAATAAAAAGCAGATAAATCAACTGTGCAAAAATTTAATATATCTTTATACAACGCATGAAAATTATATTTTTTAAAATTTTTATTAAAATTTTCATTTAAACAAAAAAGCTTGTGGAGCATATATTGTTCAAGCTCTGGTAATTTACCGATTTCTAATTTTTCAAAATCCACCTTCTCGTGATTATCTTTTATGTTTCCAAGAATATACCTAAATGTATTTCTGATTTTTCTATAAGACTCAGCGTGTTGTTCTAATATCGAGCTATCAATCCTCAAATCTTCTGCATAATCAGATGCTGCAACCCAAATTCTTAAAATATCTGCACCATATTTTTTTAATATATCTTGTGGAGCCATTATATTTCCAAGAGATTTTGACATTTTTAATCCTTTTCCATCAACGACAAAACCATGGGAAAGTATAGAATTAAATGGCGCTCTCCCTCTGGTTCCGCATGATTCTAAAAGAGAAGAATGAAACCATCCCCTGTGTTGGTCAGAACCTTCTAAATACATTGATGCTGGCCAAATTAAATCATCTCTTTTTTCTAAAACATAACTATGAGTAGAACCACTATCAAACCAAACCTCAACAATATCATTCATTTTTTCATAATCTGCACTTTTATATTTTTTACCCAAAAATTTTTGAGCATCATCTTCAAACCAACAATCTGCACCTTCTTTCTCAAATATATTTGCAATATTTTCGGTCACCTCCTCATCAATTAAGACTTTATTGGTTTTCTTTGACATAAAAACAGGTATAGGAACACCCCAAACTCTTTGTCTTGAAACACACCAATCTGGCCTTGTTTCTATCATTGATTTCAATCTTTCTTTTCCTTTGCTAGGGTAAAATTTAGTTTCGTCAATTGCCTTTAGAGCTTTTTTTCTTAAACCGTGACTTTCCATTGAAATAAACCATTGAGGTGTTGCTCTATGGACTAATGGTGCTTTAGATCTCCAAGAATGTGGGTATGAATGAACTAATTCTCCATTAGCTAATAAATTTTTTTCATTTTTTAATTTTTCAATTACTTGGTTATTTGCTTTAAATATATGTGTTCCTTTAAAGAGTGGAATGTAGTCAGTATATTTTCCATCGCCATCAACAGTTTCTATTGCCTTAATTCCATTATTTAAACATAAGTTAAAGTCGTCTGGTCCATGGCTAGGAGCACAATGAACAATTCCTGTTCCTTGTTCAGTGGTAACAAAATTTGCTTCCAACATAGGTATGTCATAATCAAATCCAATTTTTGAAAATGGGTGACTACAAATAGTTCCTTCAAAATCCTTACCGTTTAATTCGCTGATTTTACAATACTTCTTTATTCCACAATCCTCTAAAACTGAATTTAGTAAAGCCTCTGCTATTACAATCTGTCTATCTTTAAAATCTGTTTCATCTTCAATTTTTATAACTAGATATTTTAAACTTCTATTATAGGCTAACGCTTTATTGGCAGGTATTGTCCAAGGTGTAGTAGTCCAAATTATTATTTCACTTTTTTTTAATTCATTTGACTTAGAATTTTTAACTTTAAATGATGTATAAATTGTATCTGATTTATGATCTTTATATTCAACTTCTGCATCAGCCAATGCAGTCTTTTCTACTGTTGACCAAAGAACAGGTTTATATCCCCTGTATAAACTTCCTTCATTTAAAAATTTACCAAGTTCTCTTACAATTTGTGCCTCAGCATCAAAACTCATTGTAGAGTAATAATTATTCCAGTCCCCTATTACACCTAATCTTTGAAATTGATCTTTATGTAACTTAATCCATTTGCTCGCAAAATCTCTACATTCCTTTCTAAATTCATTTACCGGAACCTCGTTTTTATTTTTTTTATTTTTTTTGTACTGTTCTTCTATTTTCCATTCTATTGGTAAGCCATGACAATCCCATCCTGGTACGTAAACAGAATCTTTTCCTTCCATTTGATGAAACTTAACTACTATATCCTTTAAAATTTTATTTAAGGCTGTGCCCATATGTATATCTCCATTGGCATACGGAGGTCCATCATGAAGAACAAATTTTTCTTTACCTTTATTTGCTTTTCTTAATTCTTTATATAATTCAATTTTTTTCCAATAATTAATTATATCTGGCTCCCTCGTGGGTAAATTTGCTTTCATTGAAAAAGCAGTTTTAGGTAAATTTATATTCTCTTTAGACATAAGTTAATTTAATTTTTTTTTGGCCATAACTAAATCTGAACTAATTTGTTTTCTTAGTTGATTAATATTTTTAAATTTTTTTTCATTTCTTAAAAAGCTAATGAAATTAACAGTTAAAACCTTATTATAAAGATTTCCAGAAAAATTAAAGATATGAACTTCCAAAAGTATTTTTTTTTGATTAAAAGTGGGCCGATATCCTATATTTGCTATTCCTTTTAGTGCTCTCTTTGAATTTTTTATAAAAACTTTTACAGCATAAACTCCAAGTTTTGGAATAACATAATTTTTAATATCTAGGTTACATGTTGGGAATCCAATTTTTTTTCCCATCTGTCTTCCTCTTTGAACCGAACTTTCTATAGACCAATTTCTTTTAAGGAGTTTATTTGCATAATTTAGATCTCCTTTAGATAATAGTTTTCTAATATAAGTAGAAGAAACAATTTTATTTTTCGTAACAATTGGTTTAGGTTTAATAATTTTGTAATAAAATTTTTCTTCATTTTCGATTAGTTTTTTTACATTACCTTCTCTTTTGTTTCCAAATCTGAAATTATTACTTACAAATATATATTTTGGCTTTATTTTTTTATACAATATGTTTTTTATAAAACTAAAGTATTTAATTTTTGAAAAATTTTTGTCAAATTTTTTAGTAATTATAAAATCTATTCCCAGCTGATTTAATAAAGTCTTTTTTTGATTTAGATTAGATAATCTAAAGTTTTTTAAATTTTTATTAAAATACATTTTGGGCATTGGTTCAAACGTAATAACTCCAATTTTTGATTTATATCTTTTCTGATATTTTTTTGCTAAGAGAAATAATTTTCGATGCCCTTGATGGACACCATCAAAGTTTCCAATTAATATAATTGAGTTTTTATGATTTGAAAAAATATTAAAATTATTATAATTTTTTATTTTCTTTACCATTTTAGATCGCTTTGCATAAAATTTACAAGAACTTCGTAATCTTTAGAAACTTTTTCAATTCCATCTTTTTTAATTTCATCTTTATGAATTCCATTTGTAATAATCATACTGTCATAATTTAATAAATTTGCTCCTTTTATATCCGTATTTAAATTATCTCCAATTGCTAAGATTTTTTTATTTTTATTATCTGCCGATTCACTATAAACTTCAGGATGTGGTTTTCCAAAATAAATTACTTCTCCCCCTAATTTTTCAAATACCATAGCTACTGAGCCGGCACATAGTTCTCTTTTATTTCCTCTATCAACTATAAGATCAGGATTTGTACAAATCATTTTTTTTTCGGTATGCTCATTAAGCAAATTTTTATAATAATTTAAATCTTGATCATAATCATCAAACAAACCTGTGCATAAAACATATTTGCTTGCCTTAATTTCCTTTGATTTTTTTTTTTCAAAATCATTAAATAAATCAAAATCTCTGGGTGGTCCTATATGATAAAAAATTTCATTTAAATGATTTTTTTTTAAATAAGATAAAGCTGCTTCTCCTGAGGTATAAACGTTTTCTAAAATTTTATTATCCATACCTAATTTTTTTAAAAAAGTTTTTACTGTAGAATTTGGCCTCGGCGCATTAGTTAATAGTACATACTTTTTATTAGATTTATCAATCTCAACCAATGTCTCAATTGCCTTCTTATGTAGATTTATGCCGTTATGCACGACGCCCCATAGATCTATAAAAAATAAATCATAATTTTGAGCAATATATCGTAAACCCTCTTTATCTAAATTTTTAGTCATTAAATGAGATATAACCGATAAAAACCACAATTTCTCTGGTTTTTTCAATAGGTAATTTTTTATCACTTTATCTTGAAATAGCCCAGCAAGTAGCTATATGAGTCGCATATTAAAAGGAGAATTTATGAAGTTTAAACCCTTACACGACAGAGTGTTGATAGAAGTTTTAGACAGCAGTGAAAAAACTGCTGGAGGAATAATCATACCAGATACAGCACAGGAAAAACCTCAAGAGGGAAAAGTTGTAGCAATTGGTGGTGGAGCAAAAACAGAAGACGGGAAAATAATCCCAATGGACGTTAAAGTAGGAGACAAAGTACTGTTTGGAAAGTGGTCAGGTACAGAAGTTAAAATTGATGGAAAAGAATATAGCATAATGAAAGAGTCCGACATTATGGGAATTTCATCTAAATAATATTAATTAAAGGAGATATAAAATGGCAAAAATAGTAAAATTTGACTCAGAAGCAAGATCGTCAATGATTAGAGGTGTAAATATTCTTGCGGATACGGTTAAAGTTACACTTGGACCAAAAGGGAGAAATGTGGTTATGGATAAATCTTATGGGGCCCCAAGGATAACAAAAGATGGTGTTACAGTTGCTAAAGAAATAGATCTAGAAGATAAATTTGAGAATATGGGTGCTCAAATGGTTAAAGAGGTTGCTAGTAAAACAAACGAAGAGGCTGGTGACGGCACAACAACTGCTACCATTTTAGCTCAAGCTATTGTTAAAGAGGGAATTAAATATGTAACTGCCGGAATGAATCCAATGGATGTTAAAAGAGGAATTGATGCTGCAGTTGAAAATGTTAAGGCAAATTTAATATCTTCCGCCAAAAAAGTAAAAGATAGTGATGAGATTGCTCAAGTTGGAACTATTTCTGCAAATGGCGATAAAGAAATTGGAAGCATGATTGCCAAAGCAATGCAAAAAGTTGGAAATGAAGGTGTTATCACTGTTGAAGAAGCTAAAGGTATAGAAACTGAACTTGATGTTGTTGAAGGTATGCAGTTCGATAGAGGTTATTTATCACCATACTTCATAACAAATGGCGATAAGATGATTACCGAATTAGAAAATCCTTTTATTTTATTGCACGAAAAAAAATTAACAAACTTACAACCAATGGTTCCTTTGCTTGAAGCAGTTGTACAAGCAGGAAGACCTTTAATGATAATTTCAGAAGATGTTGAGGGAGAGGCTCTAGCAACTCTTGTGGTTAACAAGTTAAGAGGAGGTTTGAAAGTTGTAGCTGTTAAGGCTCCTGGATTTGGTGACAGAAGGAAGGCCATGCTTGAGGATATAGCAATTTTAACTGGTGGTCAGGTTATATCAGAAGATTTAGGTATTAAGTTAGAGAATGTTAAGTTAACAGACCTTGGTTCCTCTAAAAAAGTAAAAGTTGATAAAGATAATAGTACCATTGTAAGCGGAAGTGGTAAAAAATCTGATATTGAAGCTAGATGCGCTCAAATAAAACAACAGATTGAAGAAACCACTTCTGATTACGATAAGGAAAAACTTCAAGAAAGATTGGCAAAGCTAGCCGGTGGAGTTGCAGTAATTAAGGTTGGTGGTGCAACTGAAGTTGAAGTAAAAGAAAGAAAAGATAGAGTTGAAGATGCATTAAATGCAACAAGAGCCGCAGTAGAAGAAGGTATAGTTACTGGTGGCGGTTGCGCACTTTTGTACGCTGCACAAGACTTAGAAAAAGTTAAAGTAAAAGGAGACGATCAAAAAGCAGGTGTTGATTTAGTTCGAAAAGCCTTAGAGTCTCCAATAAGACAAATTACAAAAAATGCTGGTGTTGATGGATCGGTAGTTGTTGGAAAACTACTAGAACAAAATAAGAGAACACAGGGCTATGATGCTCAAAGTGAAGAATATTGTGATATGTTTTCAAAAGGAATTATAGATCCTGTAAAAGTTGTAAGAACAGCCTTGCAAGATGCAGCTTCTATATCTGGATTATTGGTAACAACAGAAGCTATGATAGCTGATAAACCTGAGGAAAAATCAGACGCTCCTGCTATGCCTGGTGGTATGGGTGGTATGGGTGGTATGGGTGGTATGGGTGGTATGGGAATGTAATCCCCATTATACTCAAACGAAAATTCAAAAAGGGCAGTTTTTACTGCCCTTTTTTTTTGCTCAATCATTAAAACAATTATTTCTTTGCTTCTTTAGCAACTTTTTTATCTACTACTTGCATTCCAATTGGAGCAAAACATGCGCCAGCTATTTTAAAGTGTTGAATTCCAAAAGGTATACCTATGATGGTACAGAAACAAAGGATTCCAAATATAGCATGGCCAATACATAACCAAATCCCTGCAAAAATAACCCAAACAATATTTCCAATTAGACCAAGCGCACCAGTCCCAATATCGCCCCCTCCTGTTAGTTTTTTTCTTGAAATTACCTCTTTTCCAAAAGGTAAAAAACAAAATTGACCTATAACAAAACATGCTTTTGCCCAAGGGATTGTAATTATAAAAACATACATAAGTATTCCAAAGACCCACCAACCAATTCCTAAAAAAAAACCTCCAAAAACAAACCATATTATATTTCCAAGTAATGCTAACATGTAATACTCCTCCTTATCTGATTTAAGTCATTATCATTTTAATAAGTTTTTTGCATTAATAAAAAAATACAATTATAACGATTATTTCTTATTAATTTTCTTAAAACTTTTTAAATAAATTTAATTTTACATTTATTAATTTATAAAAATATAATAGGTCTTGTATATGAGTAAAATTTTATGGAAAAGTGGTCCTTCACAAATAAGTAATTTTTGGACTTATTTATTTACATTTTGGACAATTATAATTCCAATATGGGTATATTTGACAACTAGATTTACAAATTATGAACTTAATTCTGAAAGATTGATAGTTAAAAAAGGAATTTTAAGTCAAAATATTGAAGAGACTGAATTATATAGAGTTAAAGATTATTCAATTTTTAAACCTTTTTTTTTAAGAATATTTGGTCTTGGTAATTTAGTTTTAACAACATCTGATAAAAATAATAAATATGTTAGATTGTTTGCAATCAAAGACATTGAAGAAATTAAAAATATGATTAGAACTCATGTTGAAAAATCTAGAAAAAGAACAGGTACTAAGGAAGTGGATTTCGAGTAATCATCATGGAGTTTGTTGATATTGTTTTTATTGTAGGTATTTTACTTTTAATTATAGGAAGTTATTCCGCTTTTTCATTACTTCAACTTAGCATAAAAAAGACTAAAGATGAGTTAAAAGATATAAATGTAGCAAATCTTTGGGTTTTATTTTTATTGTGTTGTCCAATTGGTTTATTGTTAATTTATTTTTGGTTTTAAATTATTGCATGGGAATATAATTCCTTACCAATCAGAAAACACTCTAAAAACATACACTAAACAAAATTAGATTCCTCGGAAATCAATTTACGAGGGTTTTTTTTTGAAAACTATCTGATTATTAATAAATAAAATATCTAAATTATCTTTAAAATTCTCATAACACTCAAGAATTGCTAATGTTGGATTAAGTTCTATTTTATTCCAAAGCAACCAATAAAAATCGTCACAAATTAAAATTCCGTTATCTTCTAAACACTCCATTGAATTTATAAAATCCTCTTTTACATCACTAAAAAAATGAGAGCCATCAATATATATTACATTAAATTTTTTATTGTTATTTAGAAAAAAATTATGTGATGTATTTTTAAATAAATTATGCGATTTATTCAATTTATCTAAATTGTCAGAACAATTTTTATAAACTAAATCAAAATTAATATCAGGATGTTCATTGCTTCCTTGAAATGTATCTACACAAGTAACTTCTATAGTATTATCTAGCTCCCCTACAAAAACTGCTGATCTTCCCTCAAAAGAACCAATTTCAAGATATTTAATTTCTTCCAATGAATTTAAGACTTTTTTCCAAACATTTATGTTGTATGAAAACCAATCATCATAATTAAATTTATATTTTTTTTTAAAATATTCTATTTCATTAACTAAACTTGGTTGAAATTTAACATAATATTCTCCCTGAATTATTTTAAAAAAAAATCTTGATTTATTAGAATTGACCAAAGGTAAGATAGTTTTAATTTTATTTATTATTCTTTTTATTAGTGATAATCTAAAAATGTTTGGTATTAATTTTTTAACAACTTGACTCATATAATTTGATAATAGTAATTTGTTAACTAAATAGTAGATAATAATTTAAAAGAGTGTAAAATAAAATATCGGTTATATTTAATATCTTTTTTCAAAAACACCAATAAATTTTTATCTTTTCACGGTGGTCTAAGAGTTAATCTTACAAATCTATGTAGTCTTTTTCTAACGAACCACATTAAATGATCTTATTAAATTCCAAAGGTTTTAAGTATCACTTATTAAGAGAAAATTTTTTTAACTAAAAACAAACCTAAAGCAACAGCTGGACCTATCCCAAAAGCAAATAATAAGGTACCAATTCCAACTGTCCCTCCTAAGTACCATCCTATCGAAACAACTGTAATTTCAAGAAAAGCTCTTACTGCAGCTATTGGAAAATTAGTTTTTCTCTGTAACCCTGTCATTAAACCATCTCTAGGTCCTGGTCCCAGGTTTGCTATTAAATATATTCCACTACCTAATCCAACAAGGGATACCGCAATTATTGCCATAACTAACTGACCTAAATAGCTTTCGGGAGTTTCAATGAACGCAATTGAAAAATCAATCATGGCTGCAATTATAATTATATTAAACACGGTACCTATGCCTGGTTTTTGATCTAAAAATATCCATAGAGATAAAGCAAAAAGACTCACAAAAAATGTAACCAGTCCTATAGAAAAACCTATGTTTAAAGAAATACCTTGAGCTAAAACACTCCAGGGTGAAGCACCTGTATATGAAATTATTAAAAGACCTTCTCCTAAACCAAAAATTCCTAAACCAACACACAAGTAGAAAAAAGTAGAAAACTTAGGCTTAAAATTAAGCGGTTTTTCTGAACTCCAATGAACTTTAGGTATATTTTTAATTGATAAAAACATATTTACAGAAGTCTATTTACTACTAATATTGACATGCTCATAGCTTTAAATTCTATTAACTTTTAATTATGAAAAAAACATTATTTATTTTAATTTTATTTTTTCTAACTATTTCCAATATTGGTGCTCATACATCTCATTACAAAGGGATTAAGGTTATTAATATGGATATATATAGGAATGGAAAATTGATTGGATACAGTAATTACTTTTTCTCCCACGGAAAAGATACTCTTGAGGTAAAAAACTATACAAAATTTAAAGTAAAATTATTTAATGTAATAGTTTTTTCTGTATCTAGTGAAGCTCTAGAGAAATATAAATATGATAAATTAGTTTCATATAATTCGAATACCTTTCAAAATGATAAAGAAAAATATGTAATATTAAAATACGATGAATTGAATGATAATTTTATTATAGATGGATCTTCATTTAAAGGTAAAGCTAGTACAGATGCAATAATTGGTAATTGGTGGAATCATAAAATTTTAAAGGTTGATAAGCAAATTAGTCCAGTTTCGGGAAGTATTAAAAAACAAAAAGTTAAATTCATTGGCACAGAAAGTGTGAATTTAAATGAAAAAAGTTATATTTTAGATCATTATAAATTAGTTTCTAAGAACGGTGATTTGCCCAATGATAAAAAGCTAGATTTTGATATTTGGCTTAATCCTGTAAATAATTTAATCTTTAAGGTCTCTTATAATAGAGCAGGTAAATGGGAGTATATGCTTAAAAATTTTGAGATAAACTAGTTTAAGATTGCAATTAATAAACTAGCAATAAAGTGGTTAGAAAAAATAAAGGCCAAACATACTATAAAATACATTATAGTTACTATTCTATTTCTTTTTCTTCGTAATCTAACAAATGGCTTATCATCAAGGTCCGAGACATCCCTAATACCAACTACCGGATAGTCGCAAGTATATCTCCATAGAGAGTCGGGCATTCTCTCGTCAAGCTTATTATAGTATTTGATCCAGGAAGTGGTGTATTTAAATAGTAAGTAACAAATTAATAAGAGTATTATGGTTATTACCATTTTAGTTTTTTAGAATTGCTCTGACTCTGTCGAACCTTCCATGGCTGTCGTTGAACTTTTGCCAGAACTTATAGTATTTGATACCGCATCAAAATAAGAAGTTCCAACTTCTCTTTGGTGTTTTACGCTAGTATAGCCATCTTTTTCTCTTGCAATTTCTTGTTCTTGAATTTTAGAGTACGCAGACATTCCCTCTTTTTTATATTTTTCAGCGAGTTCAAAGATCGCGATATTTTGTGTATGAAATCCTGCAAGAGTAATGAATTGAAATTTGTAACCCATTTCACTAATTTCTTTTTGGAAAGAAGCTATCTCGGAATCTGACAAATGTTTTTTCCAGTTAAAAGAAGGTGAACAATTATATGCTAAAAGTTTACCAGGAAATTTTTCATGAATTGCATTAGCAAATTTTTTAGCTTCTTTTAGATTTGGAGTTGCTGTTTCGCACCATATTAAATCTGAATATGGAGCATAAGCAAGACCTCTAGAAATTGCCTGTTCAATACCTGCTTTAACATAATAAAAACCTTCGGGAGATCTCTCTCCAGTCATAAAAGGTTTATCATTTTCATCATGATCATTAGTAATTAGTTTCGCTGCATTAGCATCTGTTCTAGCTAATATAATCAATGGCACATCAGCAATATCCGCAGCTAGTCTAGCCGCTTTTAAATTTTTAATCATAGTACTAGTTGGCACAAGTACTTTACCTCCCATATGACCACACTTTTTTTCACTAGCTAATTGATCTTCAAAGTGAACACCAGCTGCACCTGCTTTAATAAATTTTTTTGCTAATTCAAATACGTTTAGTGGTCCGCCAAAACCGGCTTCACCATCAGCTATTATTGGAAGCATATAATCAACTCTTTTTTCTTTTTTCATATCTCCATCTTTAAGTTCCATATGTTGAATTTGATCTGCTCTTATTAGAGCATTATTCATTGACTCAACTAATTTTGGTGCACTATCATAAGGATACAAAGATTGATCAGGATACATTTCTCCAGCGCTATTTGCATCTGCTGCAACCTGCCAGCCACTTAAATAAATTGCTTTTAGTCCTGCTTTTGCATGTTGGACAGCATGATTTCCTGAAAGGGATCCAAGTGTATTAACATATGCCTCGGTATTTAATAACTTCCATAATTTTTCTGATTGAAGTTTACAAAGTGAATACTCTATCTTTATTGATCCTCTTAACCTCTCTACTTCTTCTGGGGTATAATCTCTCTTAATTCCAGCAAATCTTTTTAAATCATAAGAAACATTAGCTTCTGAACTCATAATTATTCCCCTTATGTGAATTTTAAAGTTAGAAATTAAGCACTAATTAGAATCACTATACTCGTTAGTGAACTCATTCATACCGCTTGAACCCCAATCACAATGGTCGTCTCTTAAGTAAATTCCTGATTTTGAGATTTCAGAACTATTCTCAAGATTAGTTGTTAAAGTCTTATTTTCAGGGTTTTTTATATTGTTTTTGTTGTTCATGTAAACTTTATAATTTACAAAATTTACTTTTTCTACAAAAAAACAAATAAAGCTTGTAAAATGTGATAATTTATTGTAAATTTTAATTTACAAAATTTACAAATAGTAAAGAATGAGTCAAATAAACTTAAAAATTGGTCCAAAAATAAAGGCTTTTAGACGAAAGCTGGGAATTCAAGCTAACAAATTAGCTGATCAACTGGGTATTTCTCCTAGTTATTTAAACCTTATCGAGGGAGGAAAGAGAAAAATTGATGGAGATTTGCTTCTAAAGGTTTGCCAAGAATTAAAAATTGAGCTTTCTGATCTTGCGGTAAAGTCTGACCTTAATTTAGTAAATGATATATCAGAATTATTAGACGATCAATTATTTGAAGATTTAGATATTTTAGGTCCAGAAATAAAAGATTTAGTTAACACGAATCCAAAAATTGCGAGAGCATTAATAAAATTAGGTGACAATTTTAAACAAAAAGATCACGACATTGTAAATAGAGTTGAAAATTTGTCTGGTAAGATTATTGATAGCAGAAAGACTGCTTTTCCAGGAGAGATAGTATCAGATTTTCTTCAAGAAAATAAAAATTATTTTCCAAAATTAGAAGACTTTGCAAATTCTGTTTTTGAAAAAATACAAATTAATAATAGATCAACTTATTTCGGACTTTGTGAATTTTTAAAAAAAGAGTATGGTATATTGGTCAAAGATGTACTCCCGGAAGAAGATAAACCATTTTCAAAAATATTTAATAAAAATAAAAAAGAATTGTTACTCAGTGACTATGTAGCATTAGAAACAAAAAAACTTTATGCATCATCTCAAATTGCTCACGAGGGTGCTATAAAAGATATAAATGAATATCTTTCAAAATTTACATTCCCTAGCGAGGAATCAAAAAAATTAACAAAAGTAGCTTTGTTGAATTATTGTGGCGCAGCAATTTTAATGCCTTATAAATTATTTCATCATGAGTGTATGAAAAATAAATATGACCTTGAATTATTACAAAATACTTTTGCGACTACTTTTGAGCAAATTGCTCATAGAGTAACATGTTTACAGGATCCAAAATTACTAGGTATTCCTTTCCATTTTTTAAGAGTAGATATTGCAGGAAATATCTCAAAAAGATTTTCTTTATCAGGAATTGAAATTCCAAGATACGGTGGAGCATGTCCAAGATGGAATGTTTACTCCGCTTTTACAAGACCTGGTATAATTCAAGCTGCGGTTAGTAAAATGAGTAATGGAGAAAAATATGTTTGTATAGCAAGAACTGTAGAAAAAGGAGTTGGAAGATTCGGTGAAGCAAAGAGCATTTTATCAATAGGCCTTGGTTGTGAGGCTAAATACGCAAAAGATTTTGTTTATACAGAAAATTTGAATATTAATGACAAAAAAACTGAAATCCCAATTGGTGTCTCCTGCAGAACATGTGATAGACTTGATTGTTCACAAAGAGCATTTCCACCTTTACATAAAAAGTTTGATGTGGATATAAATTCGAGGGGTATTTCAGTATACGTCAGTGATTGATGATTTTCTTCAAAAGTCAACTTACTTTTTTAGATCTCTCTTTTGAAATAAGTTGTGTTAAAGAATCAACCATCATATCTGATGCTTTGAAGATTTCATTTGATTTATACTCGTATGACATATTTTTTTCAGGATTCGATTTATCTTCGATAACAATACCTTCATCTGGTGAATTATTTTTAATATAGATCAATACTAGCCACTCATCATCATTAGACTCATCCCACTTAATGAAAATTTCACCTGTTTCAAATCTTCGATCTATACATCTCAAAATTGACATATTTCTTGTTAAATGTCTCTTATTAAGCTGAAAAACTAAACTGTTTGCGCTTCTGTAAAAACTCTCTAGCGAAAGTTCTATTTTTTGTCTTGCTAAATTATATTCCTTTTCTTTTAAAAGAAGTGTTTCTCTATCTTCATTGCCCTCAGTTTTGATGCCTAAAGCTTCTACCCTCTCTCTAATTTTCTGATCTCTTATTATTCTATACTTCTCTTTAAGTTTTTCTATTCTCTCTTGTAAACCAGCATAATCTTCTCTTTGTTCTTTAAGGGATATTCTCTCTAATTTTTCTAGTTCTTTTACCTCTCTTATTCTAAATTTTTCAATTTGTTTTTCTAATTTTATTTGCCTTAAAAATTGTCTTTGTTTTTGAGCCTGTTCTTTTCTTACAATTGCCTGTTCCTTACGTAGAAATAATTTAAGATCTTTTGTTCTCTCTTTTTCTAACTGAATTTCATCTTTTAATGATTGTTCTTTAAGTTGTATTTCTAGCTTTTTTCCTTCTTCAAGTGCATGTTTTTTTT